>JAYUBO010000190.1:0-8992 GCA_043740815.1 Frankiales bacterium
GCCGTCATCCTGCTGGCTGCCACTGCCTGCGGCGGTGGCAGCGCCGCCCCGACGGTCCACAGCGCTAAACAGGCGCCGCTCGCCTCCCTGCTGCCCCAGGCGATCCGCGACAAGGGCACGCTGGTTGTCGGCTCCGACGTCTCCTATGCGCCGGTGGAGTTCAAGGACACCAACGGCACGACGATCGTGGGCATCGACCCCGACATCGCCGCCGCACTCGGCAAGCAGCTCGGCGTCACGCTGAAGTTCCAGAACGCCACCTTCGACGGACTCATCACCTCGCTCAGGAGTAAGCGCATCGACCTGATCTTGAGCGCGATGAGCGACAACAAGAAGCGTCAGAAGACGATCGACTTCGTCGACTACTTCAACGCCGGTACGTCGATCCTCGTCGGCAAGGGCGACCCGAAGGCCATTAAGTCCCTCGACGACTTCTGCGGGCAGACCGTCGCCCTGCAGCGCGGCACCACGCAGGAGGACGTCGCCAAGGCCCAGCAGACGAAGTGCGCGGCGGCCGGCAAGCCTCTTAAGGTGCTCGCGTTCGACACCGACCCCGAGGCGCTGCTGCAGGTCAAGCAGGGCCGTGCGGTCGCCGACCTGAACGACTTTCCGGTTGCCGCCTACAACGCCAAGAAGTCGAACGGCGACTACGAGGTGGTTGGCGAGCAGATCCAGGCCGGCCCCTATGGGATCGGTCTTCGCAAGCAGGACTCGGCCCTGCGGGACGCCCTCCAGAAGGCGATGCAGGCCCTGATCGCCGACGGCGAGTACAAGACGATCCTCGACAAGTGGGACGTCGCGCAGGGTGCGGTCACCACGGCGACGGTCAACGCCGGGAGGTGACAGCTCCCGAGCGACTCGTCGCCGTACCTGTCCGACACTACGGACGGTACGTGGCGGCAGTGGTCGTCCTGGTGGCCCTGGGGCTGCTGGTCAGGGCGTTCGCGCAGGCTGACCTCCAGTGGTCGCTGACCAGGCACTTCTTCACGTTCCAGACGATTGTGGCGGGGGCTGGACGCACGCTGCTCATCAGCGTGCTGTCCCAGGCCCTCGGGATCGTGCTGGGCGTGGTGGTCGCGGTCATGCGGCAGTCCGGCAACCCGGTCACCAGCGGGGTCGGCTGGCTCTACGTCTGGCTGTTCCGCGGCACACCTGTGCTCCTGCAGCTGTTCCTCTGGTACAACCTCGGTCTGGTCTTCCAGACCCTGTCGTTCCCCGGTCTCGGCAGCGCGCAGACCGCCGACGTGATGACCCCGTTCCTGGCCGCGCTGCTGGGACTGGGCATCAACGAGGGCGCCTACATGGCCGAGATCGTCCGGGCCGGCATCGCCGCGGTCGACGAGGGCCAGACCGAGGCGGCTCAGGCCCTGGGCATGTCGCGTGGGCTGACGCTGCGTCGCATCGTCCTGCCGCAAGCGATGCGGGTCATCATCCCGCCCACCGGCAACGAGTTCATCAACATGCTCAAGACCTCGTCGCTGGCTTTCGCCATCACCTACCCCGAGCTGACGCTGGCGGCCCGCGACATCTACACCAACAACCTCAAGGTCTTCGAGCTGCTGTTCGCTGCAGCCGCGTGGTACCTGCTGATGACCAGCGTGTTCAGCATCGGCCAGTTCTACCTCGAGCGGCGCTTCGCCCGCGGCTCGAGCCGCAACCTGCCGGTCACCCCGATCCGGCGGCTGCTGACCATGGTCGGCTCAGGGAGGCAGCGATGAATCCGACCGCGATGGTGCTGTCCGAAGGTGTTCACAAGAGCTTCGGAAGCCTCGAGGTGCTCAAGGGCATCGACCTGGCTGTGCAACCCGGGGAGGTCTGCTGCCTGCTCGGCCCGTCCGGGTCGGGCAAGTCGACGTTCCTGCGCTGCATCAACCACCTCGAGAAGATCAACGCCGGGCGGCTGTCGGTCGACGGGCAGCTCGTCGGCTACCGCCAGCAAGGCGACAAGCTCTACGAGCTGCGCGAGAAGGAGACCGCCGCGGCCCGCGCCGACATCGGGATGGTCTTCCAGCGCTTCAACCTCTTCCCGCACATGACGGCGCTCGGCAACGTCATGGAGGCACCGCAGAAGGTGAAGGGACTGAGCAAGGCAGAGGCCCGCGACCGCGGCCGCGCCCTGCTCGAGCGGGTCGGCCTGTCCGACAAGGTTGACGCCTACCCCGCCCAGCTGTCCGGCGGCCAGCAGCAGCGCGTCGCCATCGCCCGAGCCCTCGCGATGCAGCCCAAGCTGATGCTGTTCGACGAGCCGACCAGCGCCCTCGACCCGGAGCTCGTCGGAGAGGTGCTCGACGTCATGCGCGGGCTCGCGGCCGACGGCATGACCATGGTTGTCGTGACCCACGAGATGATGTTCGCCAAGGAAGTCGGTGACACCGCGGTGTTCATGGACGGCGGGGTGGTCGTGGAGCGCGGCAACCCGCGCGAGGTCCTCACCAACCCGCAGCAGGAACGCACCCGAGCGTTCTTGGGCAAGGTGCTCTGAGCGCCTACGCTGGGCGGCATGCAGGTCGACGAGCTCAAGGTCCCCGATTCCTGGGTCTTCACCCCGAAGCAGTGGCCCGATCCGCGCGGGGTGTTCCTCGAGTGGTTCAAGGCGCCGGCCTTTCGTGACACTGTCGGGCACGACCTCAGCGTCAAGCAGGCCAACCACTCGGTCAGCTCCAAGGGCACGCTGCGGGGTGTGCACTTCGCTGATGTCCCTGTAGGACAGGCGAAGTACGTCTACTGCACCCGCGGGGCGGTCCTCGACGTCATCGTCGACATCAGGGTCGGGTCCCCGACCTTCGGGGTCAGCGACGCGGTGCGCCTGGACGACCAGGACCGCAAGGCGGTCTACCTCAGCGAGGGCCTCGGACACGCGTTTCTGGCCCTGACGGACGACGCCAACGTCACCTACCTCTGCAGCGAGCCCTACACCCCCACCGGCGAGCACGGCCTCCACCCGATGGACGTCGACCTCGCCCTGCCTTTCCCCGATGACATCGAGCACCTGCTGTCCGACAAGGACGCTGCGGCCCCCACGTTCGCGCAGGCCCAGGGCAGCGGCCTGCTTCCGTCGTACGACGTCTGCTTGGCGTTCTACGAGAGCCTGCGGACGGGCAGCGGCCAGTAGCGCAGCACGACCCTGGCCTCGACGTCACCGACCCCGCCGGAGAGGCCGTGCCCTGCCACTGCGGGGTTGTCGGAGGCGAGCAGCCAGCCACCCTCCTGCTCCTGGACGGCGCGCTTGACGACGAGCAGCGTGGGCCGCGCGCGGAGCCGGGCGACCACGACGTTGCCAGGTCGGACGGCTTTGGTGACCCGTACCAGCAGGCAGTCGCCCGCACGGAGCGTAGGGAGCATGGAAGGGCCCTGGACGAGGACGGTCCGGGTGCGCACGCCCGACAGTCCAGCACTAAGGTCAAGACCGACTCTCACGAAGGGAATTCTCATGCGCTTTTTCCTGCCCCGCACGGTCGTGTCCGCCCACTGCGACGTGCCCTGCGGCGTCTACGACCCCAGCACCGCGCAGATCGCGGCCAAGACGGTCAAGGCGATGTACGACAAGTTCGTCGCGGTCGAGGGCGACGACAACAAGGCACGCAACTCCAAGGTCCGCATGATCCTCATCAAGGAGGAGCATGCGCAGAAGGTCAAGGACGAGCTGCTCATCCTCTGGACGGACTACTTCAAGCCCGCCCACGAGCAGGCGCACCCCGGCTTAACCGACAAGATCAAGACGGCCTGCAACACCGCGTCGAAGGCCAAGCAGGACTTCGATCCCGCGCACGCGGACCTGCTCATCACCCAGGTCGACGAGATCGCCGCGATCTTCTGGGAGACCAAGAAGGCCTAGGCTTCACGACGAGCAGCCCGTCCCCTCTCGCCAGGGGGCGGGCTGCTTCGTCTTGCGGCCTGGTTTGCTAGGGGTATGACGCAGATCTGGTTGGTCCGGCACGGCGAGACCGCATGGTCGCGGACCGGGCAGCACACCGGTCGCACGGACCTGCCGCTGCTGCCGGAGGGCGAACAGCTCGCGCTGGCCCTGACGTCCCGTCTTGACAGGCCCTGGGCCGCCGTCCGCTCGTCTCCTCTGACGCGGGCCACCCGGACCGCGGAGCTCGCGGGCCTGACGCCCGAGCTCGACGACAACCTGATGGAGTGGGACTACGGCCCGGCCGAGGGGCTGACGACGGCGCACATGACGGCCGCGACCGGTGCCCCGTGGAGCGTGTGGGACGGCCCTGCGCTCGGGGAGACGCTCGAGCAGGTTGCGGCCCGTGCTCAGCGGGTGCTCGACGGTCTGCCGCGCGACGGTGACAGCCTTCTTTTCGCCCATGGTCACCTGCTGCGGATCCTCACCGCCGTCTACCTGCAGATGGCGCCGGTGGAAGCCCAGCACCTGGTGCTCAAACCCTGCGGCATCGCCGTCCTGGGCCACGAGAACGACCGGCCCGCGCTGCTCGGGTGGAACCTGTGATCCGGCTTGCGGTGCCCGCCGACGTACCCGCCCTGCTGCAACTGGTGAAGGACCTCGCCACCTACGAACGGGAGCCGGACGCTGTCGTGGCGACCGAGTCCGACCTACTGGAGGCGCTGTTCGGAGCCGATGCGGTGGCCAGCTGCCACCTCGCCGAACACGTCGGCGAGGTCGTGGGATTCGCGCTCTGGTACCGCACGTTCAGCACCTGGCACGGCAAGCCAGGGCTGTGGCTCGAGGACCTGTACGTCCGCCCCGAGGCCCGCGGGACAGGGGTCGGCAAGGCGCTGCTGGTCGAGCTCGCGGCCACCTGCCTGCAGCGCGGCTGGACCAGGTTCGAGTGGTGGGTCCTGGACTGGAACGCCCCCGCCCAGGGTTTCTACCGCTCCCTGGGGGCGCAGCCACAGGACGAATGGACAGTCTGGCGCGTCGACGGGGACCGGTTGCGCCAACTTGGCGAAGGAGCCTCCAGGTGAGCGCGACGTCGTGGTTGCTCTCCGGCCCGATCAGCGGGCTCGGGTCAGTTCCTGCGCAGCCAGACCGCAGCCCCGCCCGGCAGGACCACGTCGCGTGCGGACGCCAACGTGCCGGTATGTGAGGCGAGCAACACCTCGCTGACCGGTAGGCCAACCGTCACCTGCTCGGAGCCGGTGGACAGGACGCAGACGAGCTCCCCGCCTTCCACGTGGTCGCGCGCAAACCCCAACAGCTCGGGTCCCAGTTCGAGCCAGCGCACCGGCCCGACGAATGCCCTACGACGCAGGCTGAGCGCGCGCTGGTAGAACGCCCAGGTGGAGCCGGCGTCTGCGCGCTCGGACTCCACCGATCGGGACACCGCCTGCGGCCCCAGGGGCAGCCACGGCCGGCCGGCCGTGAAGCCGTGCCCCGCAGGCACCGAGTTCCAGGGCACCGGAGTGCGGCAGCCGTCCCGGCCCTCCACGGTGCCGCCGGACCGGAGCCAGATCGGGTCCTGCCTCGCCTGCGCCGGAAGGTCATCCTGCTCGAGGCCGAGCTCCTCGCCCTCGTACAGATAGCTAGATCCCGGAAGGGCAAGCAGCGTCAGCGTCGCCGCACGCGCCCGGGCCCGGCCCGCATCGCCGCCGCCGTAGCGGGTGGCGTGCCGGACCACGTCGTGGTTGGACAGCACCCAGGTCGGGGACGCACCTTCGACGTCGAACGCCAGCAGGGAGGCCGTGATCACGTCGCGCCAGGTGGTGGCGTCCAGGGGTGCGGCCAGCAGCGGGAAGTTGAACGACTGGTGCAGGTGCTTGGGCCCGACGAAGCGGGCCACCCGGTCGAGGTCGGACAGGAACACCTCCCCGACCATCACCCGGTCGTCGTACTCCTCGGTGATCTCACGCCACCGGGTGTAGACGTCCAGGACCTCCGGCTGGTCCCACGCGTAGGGCGCAGTCGACGCGTGGAACAGGGGGTCCTCGACGATAAGTCCCGGCGGGTGGTCGGCGAGGTCGGCCCGCTTGTACAACCCGTGCGCCACGTCGATGCGGAACCCGTCAACGCCGCGGTCCAGCCAGAAGCGCAAGATCCGCTCCCACTCCGCGTGCACGGCAGGGTGCCGCCAGTTGAGGTCTGGCTGACGGTCGTCGAACAGGTGCAGGAAGTACTCACCGGACGCCGGGTCGAGGGTCCACGCTGGGCCACCGAACACCGACTCCCAGTTGTTGGGCGGCCCGCCGTCCGCTCCCGGCGGCCGGAACAGGTACCGCTCCCGGTAGGGCGACTCCGGGTGGGTAAGCGCCTCCTGGAACCACGGGTGCTCGTCGCTGGTGTGGTTGGGCACCAGGTCGACGATCACCCGCAGCCCCAACGCGTGCGCCCGCTCAAGGAGGGCATCGGCGTCGGCCAGTGTTCCGAACATCGGATCGACGTCGCACTGGTCTGAGATGTCGTAGCCGTGGTCGGCCATGGGCGAGCGGTAGAACGGCGTAAGCCACAGCGCATCGACACCGAGGTCGGTCAGGTACGGCAACCGGGAGGTGATACCCGGCAGGTCACCGATACCGTCACCGTCGCTGTCGCTGAAACTCCGGACGTAGACCTGGTAGACGACCGCGTCCTGCCACCAGTGCCGCCCGCCGGTCACACGGGCCGGCCGGGTGGATGAGGTCACGCCGAGATGCGCATACCGCTCGAGGTGTTGAACCAGTGCAGGTGGTCAGTGGTCGGCGCGAGCGAGACGTCCTCGCCCTTTTTCGGAGGGTTCTTCGGGTCGACGCGGGCGACCAGTAGCTGCGCGCCATCGCTGCCGCGAACACTGGCATGCACGAACGCATCCGACCCAAGCTCCTCGACCAGCTCCACCGTCGCGGGGATTCCCTCGTGCTCCGCGACCAGCCGGAGGTCCTCCGGACGGACGCCGAGCGTCACCCCGCCAGTGCCGGCAGCGATCGCCTCGCGCGGCAACTGGAGCTCGAAGTTACCCAGATGGGTGGCGCCTTCACCGGTGATCTGGAGCTCGAACAGGTTCATCGCCGGGGAGCCGATGAAGCCCGCGACGAAGGCGTTACCTGGCCGGTCGTACATCTCCCGCGGGCTGGCGACCTGCTGCAGCAGTCCGTCCTTGAGCACCGCCACCCGGTCGCCCATCGTCATCGCTTCGACCTGGTCGTGGGTGACGTACAGGGTGGTGACGCCGAGCCGGCGCTGCAGGCTCGCGATCTGTGTCCTGGTCGCCACCCGGAGCTTGGCGTCCAGGTTCGACAGCGGCTCGTCCATGCAGAACACCTGCGGGCTGCGGACGATGGCCCGGCCCATCGCGACGCGCTGGCGCTGGCCACCGGAGAGCGCCTTCGGTTTGCGGTCCAGGTAGTCCGTGAGGTCGAGGATCTTGGCCGCATCCGCGACGCGAGTGGCAATCTCCTCCTTGGCGACCCCCGCGATCTTGAGGGCGAAGCCCATGTTGGCCCCCACCGTCATGTGCGGGTAGAGCGCGTAGGTCTGGAACACCATGGCGATGTCGCGGTCGCTTGGGTCCACGTCTGTGACGTCGCGATCCCCGATTCGGATGTGGCCCTCGTTGACGGGCTCGAGCCCGGCGAGCATCCGCAAGGACGTGGACTTTCCGCAGCCCGAAGGCCCGACGAGGACGAGGAACTCGCCGTCGTGGATCTCCAGATCCAGAGCGTTCACGGCCGGACGGGAGCTGCCGTCGTAGAGCCGAGTCGCCTGGTCAAAGGTGACAGTGGTCATCTGTGTTTCCCTCCACCGGCAGGTACGTGCCGGACGATCCGTCGTGGATGGGTGGTTATCGACGCGACCCACGGCATGAAGCGTCAAAGCTCATGCCGAGGGCGTTGTCGTGCTGAGCATGGTGCGACACACTGCGCACATCTGCAAGCGTTTGCAGGAAAGGGCGGTATGTCAGCGCGCATCCAGGACGTCGCACGCGAAGCGGGGGTCTCGACGGCGACGGTCTCTCGTGCCCTGCGGGGGCTCCCCAACGTGTCGGATCAAACCCGCACGACGGTCTCCCGGGTGGCTGACCAGCTCGGCTACGTCGTCAGCAGGTCGGCGTCCCGGCTCGCCACCGGACGCACCCTGGCCATTGCTGTCATCGCTCCGTTCATCGAGCGGTGGTTCTTCGCGCAGGCCGTCGCTGCCATCGAGGGTGAGCTCCGGCAGAGCGGCCTCGATGCCCTCCTCGTGGGGCTCGCGCAGCCCGACGGCCACGCTCGGGAGGCGTTCCAGGCTGATGCGTTGAAGGGCCGGGTCGACGGAATCGTGGTCCTCACGGTGCCCCTCACCGGGGGAGAGCTCGACGACCTGCGAGGCCTCCACCTCCCGACCGTCTTCGTCGGCGCGGCCGTTCCCGGCGCCATGTCTGTCCGCATCGACGACGTCGCCGCCTCACGCGTGGCGACGAGGCACCTGCTCGAGCTCGGTCACCGCCGGATCGCCTATGTGGGCGGAGATCCACGGCAGCCGCTCAACTTCACAGCGCCGGCCGATCGCCGTGCCGGTTGGATGGCCTCACTGCGCGAGGCCGGCATCGAGCCGGACCCTCGATGGGACGTCCCAGGTCACTTCACGGCGGACGCTGGGGCCCGCGCCGCGCACGAGCTGCTGGCCCTTCCAGAGCCGCCGACAGCCATCTTCTGCGCATCGGACGAGATGGCCTTCGGGGTCCTGGCCGCTGCCCGCGAGCGCGGCATCCGAGTGCCCGAGCAGCTGTCGGTGATCGGCATCGACGGGCACGAGCTTGCCGAGCTGGTAGGGCTGACCACGGTCATCCAGCCCGTCGCTCGCCAGGGTGCGCTTGCTGCGCGCATGGTGCTGGAAGCGCTACGAGACGAACGCGAAAGAGGCCAGGAGCACGTGGTGCTTCCGACCCACCTGGCTGTTCGCGACACCACCTCAGTCGTGCGAACTTGAGCGGGCGTTACGTGATTGTTACCACTCATTGCGTTGCGGCCCAGTAACGCAAGCGCTTGCATTACCGGGCCAGGGCGCCGAGTTCGGCGGCCCCTCACGGGAGGACGCGTATGACCGCACGCATCACGGGGCGATTCGCAC
>JAYUBO010000191.1:0-5107 GCA_043740815.1 Frankiales bacterium
GGGATGACACCGAAGGCGCCTTGGTCGGTCAGCCCGTGGATGGCGGCGGCGTCCAGTTGGAGCAGGTCCCCGAGCAATTGGTCGGCGTCCTCGTGCAGCCGCGGCGCCCGGCGGTAGCTGGGCGTCACAGACCCCACCCGGACGGGGCTGGCCACCTGCTCCACCCGTCCGAAATAGGGATGCTCAGTGGCGACAATCATCTCCCGCGCCCGCGTCTGAGGGTCCAGCAGCGCCTGCGCCACGTCGTTGACCGGGCCGCAAGGGACCCCGGCGGCCCGCAGCATCTCCAGCCAATCGGATGCAGGGCGGGTGGTGAAGATGGCGTCCAGCAGACGCTGCAGCTCCCCAGCATGGGCACCGCGAGCCGCGAAATCCGCAAAGCGGGGATCGGAACTCAACTCCGGGCGACCGAGCGCGGCGGCTAGGCGGACGAAAAACTTCTCCTTGGCGCAAGCCACGACGATCCAGCCGACGGCGGTCGGGAAGGCCTGGAACGGCACGAGCGAGGGGTGGGCGGACCGGCCCTTACGCTCGGGCTGGTAGCCGCCGGTGAGGTGCCAGGTCGCCTGGTAGGACAGCATCGCGATCGCGGTGTCGAACAGGGAGACGTCGCAGTCGCCGCCGATGCCATCTCGACGCGCAGCGTGCAAAGCAGCGAGAATCGCCGTCCCCGCGACCAGGCCACCGGAAAAATCCACGAGTGACAGGCCGGATTTGCTCGGCGGCCCACCCGGTTCCCCTGTCAGGTCCATCCAGCCGGCGATGCCTTGCAGCACGTAGTCGTAACCGGGTTCGTCGCGGCGGGGGCCGGTCATACCGAAGGCACTAAGCGAGCAGCAGACGACCGCGGGATTGAGCTGGCCGAGACTGGCGTAGGTGATGCCGATCTTCTCCGGCACGTCCCCACGCAGGTTGGAGTAGACGACGTCGCTGACGCGCACCAGGTCCTCGAAGACGCGTCGTCCCGCTGGGTTGGCCAGGTCCAGCTGGATGCTCTTCTTGTTCCGGTTGAAGGTCTCGAAGAACAGGCTGTCCTGCTCGTGCTGGAACGGTGGGACATAGCGCCCGACGTCACCGCCGGTGCGTGGGTCCTCGATCTTGATGACCTCGGCACCGAGGTCGGCCAGGTGCACACTGCCGAACGGGCCAGCGCCATACTGCTCCAGCGCCAGGATTCGCACATCCTCCAGCGGTTTCACGAGGCGACCATGCCGGCGACGGCGACGGCTCCGGCGGAGCGGCGGGCGGCCAGCGCGGCGGTGCGCTCCATCTCGTTTCCGACGATCATCATGCCCTCGTCCACGCCCATGCCCGGCTTGGCCAGCACGAGGTCAGCTCCGCAGGCCATCGCTACGTGCGCCGATACCTGGGCCGACCGGTCTGTTTCGTTGCACGTTCCCCCGCAGTAGGCGGCCAGGCCGCCTCGCCGCACCAGCAGCAACGCCGCAGCGGTGTCGTGCAAGCCGCCCAGGTCGGGGGTCTTGACGTGGATGACGTCGGCCGCTTGCGCTGCCACGAACACCTCGATGTCCTGCAAGGTGTTGCACCATTCATCCGCGACGATGTCGACGCCGGCATTCATCCGCCCCAGCTCAGCCCGCAGGGCAGCCAGCGCCGTCACCTGACCGTCCCGGCTACCCGCGTCGACAGGGTGCTCGACCCGCAGCCGGAACGGCGCCGCCAGGGAGCCGAGCTGGGCGAGGTAGCCGGCCATCCGCTCGGTGTCCCCTTCGCAGATGATCCCGATCGTGCCGTAGGTGTCAACGTGCAGGATCGGGTTGTAGTCCGGGGTCGGCCGCAGCGCCAGGACACGGTCGTGCACCCAGGTGACATAGTCGGCGAGCAACTCCCCCGACTCCCCGAGCTTGCCGGCGACCTGATTGATCAGGCCATGCGGCAGCGACTGCGCCCCCTTGAGGATCATCTTGTCGACCGCGGTGTAGCGGTCGTCGCCGGACTGGACGAACAGCGGGACCGGCCGCAGTTCGACGCCCGTGGCGTACTCGTCCCGGACCACCTCGGCCATCGTCACCCGCTGGGTCGTGGCCACGGCGTCGAGCAGCGCCTGGCTCAGCCCGTACCGGAGCGCGGCGTGCAGCGGGCGACCGCCCGGCAGGATCTGGTCCATCCGGGCGCACAGCTCGCGGAAGGAGCCGGCTTCCTGCTGGAGCAGCACCGGCGCTACGTGCGTTGCGACGTCGACTGCCGCCAGGTCGGCGCGAAAGGCGCTCTCCCGCCCGCCGGCACCGGCGTACTGTACGCACGCGGCGTCACCGACCGCGACCGACCCGTCAGACAGCACGAGCAGGATGGACAGCGCCTCGCCTGGTTGCCGAATGCTGGTGAACCCCGGGGTGAGGGGGGCGCCAACGTAGGAGAAGCCGTCCTGCATCGCGCCACCCCGGATCGCCAGTTGGTCGTCCGCGAAAAACCCTGTGCGCGCCGGAGTGGTGATGACGTCGACGATGCGGAGTGCGGGCATGGGCAGAGCCTCCAAACATAAATGCGGAACGGCTGATTAGCCCATCCGGAAGGGGTCGCGGGTGAGGCCATGGAGCTCGATCCAGATCGCCTTGGTCTCGGTGTAGGCCTTGACAGCCTCTAGGCCGCTCTCGCGCCCCCAGCCGCTGGATCCGACACCGCCGAACGGCACATTGGGGGCGACCACCCGGTAGGAGTTGACCCAGACAGTGCCCACCCGCAGTCCGTGCGCCACGCGGTGACCGCGGGAGAGGTCACGCGTCCAGACGCCAGCAGCCAAGCCGTATTTCGTGCTGTTGGCCAAGTCCAGGGCCTCCTGCTCGGTGGAGAAGCGCTGAACTGCCAGAACGGGACCGAAGATTTCTTCGCGGGCCACCTCCATCTCAACGCGAACGTCGGTGAGCACCGTCGGCTGGAAGAACAGTGGGCCTGTCTCCAGGCTCTGCCCACCGCCGCAGGCGACCGTCGCCCCCTCGAGGACCGCCCGCTCGACGAACCCGGAGACCGTACCGAGTTGGGCGGCGTTGGCCAGCGGTCCCATCTCGGTCTCCGGGTCCAAGGGGTCACCCAGAACGATGGTTGCCGCCCGGTCGCTGAGCCGCTGTACAAATTCGTCGTGACGACTCTCGTGTACCAGCAACCGGGACCCGGCGATGCAGGTTTGGCCGGTAGCGGCGAAGATCCCGGCAATCACGCCATTGGCAGCAGCTTCCATGTCGGCGTCGTCGAAGACCAACTGGGCGGATTTGCCACCCAATTCCAGCGACGTGCGGGTCAGATTTGCGGCGGCGTCCCTGGCTACGACTTTGCCGACCGCAGTCGAGCCAGTGAAGGCAATGTGGTCCACACCCGGGTGCGCGACCAACGCCTGCCCGACCGCCGGTCCCCGTCCGGTGACGACGTTGAAGACTCCTGGTGGAAAACCTGCTTCCAGGACTCGTTTGCCAAGCTCCAGAGCGGAAACCGGGGTGTAGTCCGAGGGCTTCACCACCAGCACGCAGCCGGCCGCCAAGGCTGGCGCGAGCTTCCACATCAGCAGCAGGAGGGGGGAGTTCCACGGGATGATGGCACCCACAACGCCGACCGGTTCGTGCCGCGTGTAGACCATAAAATTGGGGCGGTCGGACGGGATCACCTCGCCCTGCAACTTGTCGGCCACACCTGCGAAGTAGTCGAGCCAGGCCGGCAGATACTCGGCCTGGCCAAGCGTTTCCCGCAGCAGCTTGCCGTTGTCCCGGGTCTCGATCTCCGCAAGCTCGCGGGCATCCCGGGTGAGCAGCACCGCTAGGCGCCGCATCAGCGCGGCGCGCTGGAAGCCGGTCATGGCCCCCCATGGCCCATCAAGGGCTGCGCGGGCAGCAGAGACAGCCTTGGCGACGTCGACGGCGCCCGCATCAGGCACGGTGGCCCACCCATCGCCGCTATAGGGGTTTTCGCTGGTGTAACTCTGGCCACCGTCAGCGGGCAGCCAACTGTCACCGATGAGCAATTGGTACGGGATCGATCCCGATGTCGTCGTCATGCCATCTCCACGGTCAGGCTGAACTCGTTAGGATTGATGGTCCCCAGTGTGGGCGGAGACTCGTCGCTCGAACTCCAACCGGGTCCTCGCCGGGTCGACGAACGGCGAAGGACCGGGCCAGACCTGCTCGTTCAACACCGCCTCGATCAGCCCGGGGCGGTCTACGTCAACCAGCGCGGTGACCAGCTCCTCCGGGTTATCGACCCGCCGGCAGGCGATACCACCCAGCGCATCAGCCACCTCGACAAAGCGCCCGGACGACAGCAGCGGCTGGCCGCCGGTGATGCTGTACGCACCGTCGGCAAGGACGACGGCCAGCAAGTTGCCCGGACGATACGCCGACACCGACCACAGCGTCGCAGCACCCATCAGCAACTCACCATCGCCGAGCAGTGCGACGACCAGCCGGTCCGGCAGCGCGTCGGCCACGCCCATCGCCCCGGCAAACGCCGATCCCATCGAGGCCCCGAAGTAGAAATGCCCCCCGTCACCGGATGCCTGCCGAAGCGCGGAGGTTGCTGTGCCCAGTGAGGAGACGCACAGCGCCTCAGGCAAGGTCCGGACGATGGCCTCTGCCACATCAGTGGCTTTCACGGCCACCCCCCAACTCTGGTTCCAGCAACAGAGCAGCGCATTCGCCCGCGTCGTAGGCCAGCGTCATGATTCCGTCCGTCAATTGTTTGGCGGCCTGCGCGCTGCGCAGTGAAAAGGATTGGATGCCCAGGGCGTTCAGGAGAGGCACCGTCGCTCGGCCCATAGGCACCTGACTCGGGTTGGCTTCACCCAGCGTGCCCCGCATGGACATCACTATCGGGATACCCAGCCGGTAGGGCACTGCTAGGGTCGCCAGGGCGTTGATTGAGTTTCCCAAACCTGAGCTCTGCATCAGCACGACCGGTCGGCGACCAGAGATGCGCTGACCGGCGGCATAGGCGACACACTCCTCCTCGCGGCTGAGAGAACGTAGGAGAACGGACCGTTCAGCAAGGCAGGCGAGCACCCCCTGCAAGCGGGTGTCTGGGACGTATGCCGCGACGGTGACACCGCCGTCTGCCAGCGCATGCCCGATGACAGATTGCCAGCCCCGCGCTACGTCTTGCTGCA
>JAYUBO010000192.1:0-3420 GCA_043740815.1 Frankiales bacterium
AACACCGCTGGCGCAATCGAGTTCGACGCGCACACAGCTTCGAGTTCCTCGACGGCGGGCGCCTACCCCACCTCGGCGCTGCTGGCCTGCGTCGAGTTCCTCGGGCAGGCTCCGTGCCGCCCGGTAGTCACACCGCAACCCGGATTCTGGGCAGTGACGACGGCCGACATCGCCCGCCACACCCAGTACCACCTGCGCGTCCTCGCGACCGCCAACAGCACCCTGCTCGCCGGTATCCACATCGGCTGGAGGGGCCCGACGTCTCTAAGTGTCACCGGCTTCCGGCTGCCTGGCGGCTGCCAGGCCACGGTCGCCAAGGGGTACACCCCCGGGTGCGGCTTGAAGTACAAGATCGTGATCAAAGGTCCGGTCGCCTTCACGGCCACCACGCCTACGTCTGGCCTGCAGATCAGCCTGAAGAACACCGTCAGCAATGCCAAGGCCTACTCCGGACCGCTGAGCTCCCCGCAGCACATCCAGGTCCCGTCCGCGGGCGAGTGGAGCGGCCACCTGTACCCCTCCGACGGCAGGCCCGTAGACAACCTCACCCTCACGATGGACTGGCACTAGGAGCCCCCATGACCCGCCACCACCCTTTGGTTTCCCGGCACGCCACCGTCCTCAGCCTGGCTGTCGGGCTGCTCCTCGTGCCTGCCCTGCCTGCCCTGCCGGCGCACGCCGACACTGTCTCGCTCCCCACGGCCACCAACACGGCGACGGGGCTGGCCGCCAAGATCAACGAACTGAAGCTGACGCCGGGGGCCCTGTTCTACGAGGACGATCGTTCCTCGACCTCGACGACGACGCCCACCCGGAGCCTGTTCCGTCGGGACGTGACACAAGCCGCTGGCGTCGTGACCGTAGGCCCGGAGACCACGATCTTCACGCCGGTGGGCAGCTTCCTGTCCGCCTCGGGTGACCGCTACGCCTACAGCAACGCCATCAACACGGTGCTCACCGTCGTAGGACCGGGCGCCACCATCCGAAACATGGCGCTGTCAGCCGCCACCACCACCGACGTCAAGCTTTCTGGCAGCCGGCTGCTGGTATCGACCACGACGGGTGATGCCCTCACCGACCTCGTCACCGGCGCGGTGCGCAAGCTGCCTGCGAGCACCAACCTGTTTGGCCGGTACGCCGTGTGGTTCAACGCCGACGGCTCGGTCGACCGGCTCGATCTGACGACTGGGATGAGCTTGCGGGTACGGGCAGCTGGCAACGCCAATCCGTGCTCACTCGTTGTCCCGTGCACCACCACGGCCGCGAAGACGTCAGCGAAAGCGTGGGGCGACTGGGTGGTGTGGCGCTTCGACTGCGAGACCAAGGCCCACAACGTCAGGACCGGGACGACTCTCACCCTGCCTTGCAACAAGGGCACCAGCGTCGGCAACGGGCTCGCGGTCTCCAAAGACAACGCCGTCCCGGCCAGCCTCCTGCGGCAAGACCTGACCACCTCCCCGGTGACGACGTCGACCCTTGCCACCAACGTCAAGAAGTTCTCCTTCGACGACCGCCTGGTGGCCTATGCCGACGGCAACAATGCCATCTCCGTCACGTCCATCGGCTCCTCCGGAGCGCCTGGCTCCGCCCGGCTGCTGACTGCCGCTACCCCACCAGCGTTCTCCCCGAACGGTGACGGCAGCGGCGACACCTGGAACACCGAGCTCGACTTCAGCAAGCCGCTGGACAGCTGGAGTGCCACCATCACCGACGCAACCGGCGCACCGGTCCGTCACTTCACCTCCACCGCACCTGCCGGCACTGGGACGATCCGCGCCACCTGGGATGGCAACGATGACACTGGGGCTCCCGTCGGGGACGGGGTGTACACCTGGAACGTCACCGGGACTGCCGCGGACAGTGACGGACCGGTAGTGGGCGATGACGGCGGCAGCCACGGCCTGTCCGGCGCAGTGGTGGTTCGTCGTACGCCCCCGGGTGCGACGCTCACCGTGCCGGCGCTCAGCACCACGCTTTCGACAAGCAGCTACGTGCCCGTCTCCTGGTCGTCCACGACCCCCCCGCTGTCCGGCTACGCCGTGACCACGTATGACGTGCGCGTCGCATTGAACCGGTCGGCGACGTACGCGACCTGGCTGAGCCGGACAGCCGCCCGCAGCGCCCGGTACCTCGGAACCCCCGGCAACACCTACCGCTTCCAGGTCCGCTCCCGGGACAACGCCGGCAACGTCGGCCCCTGGACAGCAGCGGCCGCCAGCATCCTCCCCTTCGATGACCGCTCCACCTCGGTGAAGTATGCCGGGACCTGGACCAACGTAAGCGCCAGCGGCGCCTACCTGAGCACCGAACGGCTAGCCAGCATCAAGGGCGCAAAGGCCACGCTCTCCGCGCCCATGGCCGCGCTCTTCGTCGTGACCACCAAGTGCGCGACCTGCGGACGCTTCACAGTGTTCGTGGACGGGCACGCGGTCGCCATCATTGACACCTACTCCGCGACAGCCCGGCTGCGGCAACTCGTCTACAGCCGGACCATCAGCACCACTCCCGGTCTGCACACGGTCGTCCTCGTGGTCGGCGGGACCGCTGGGCGGCCGCGGGTCTACCTCGATGCCCTGGGCACCCTGCGGTGAGCCTGCTGACGGGGCCACAAAACGGTGAAGCGCCGCTGTACCTACCCATGCAGGTCGCACCGCCCCGGTGGGATAACGATCATCTCGCGAACCGCGAACTCGAGTCGCTGCAGTTCATCGGACGGGTGCTCGAACTCGCAGAGGACGATCACACCTCCCTCGGCGACCGGTGCCGCTTCCTTGTCTTGGTTCAGGCGAACCTCGACGCTTTCCTCATGGTCCGCGGCGGACTTCTTCATGCGCTGCAGGAGACGGGAGCCGTAAGCCGAGGGCAGGTTCCCCCCTCCATACAGCTCGCCCTCGTCCGGCGCGACGTGGCGCTGTTGCACGGGCGACTCAACCAGGCGGCCCGTAGCGTGCTCGGACGGCTGGCTGATCGGGGCGTGGCCGTGCGCAGCTGGGCGCAGCTGGACAGCTCGCAACAGGTAACGGCGATGGCAGCGGCCAGGCGGCTTCTGGGACCCGCCCTGCAGGCCTTGCCGGTCGACGAGTGGCAGGGCTTTCCGTTCCTGGCTTCCGGTCAGCTGGACGTTCTGGCTCGGGTCGAGTCTGGCGGGCGCACCCGGGTGGTTCGACTCCCGCTGCCACCGGGGGCTCCGCGGCTGCTACCGGTGGGCGGCGGTGCCTATGTGCCGCTGGAGCAGACCGCGGCGGCGTTGCTGGCGAGCCCGAAGGGTGCACGGTTGCTCGGCTGGACCACCTGCCGGGTGACCCGCAGTGCGGAGGTCACCTCCCCGGACGAAGACGAACAGGACGTCGCGGCAGCCGTGGGATGGACGGTCCACGCGCGCCGATACGGCGCCGCGGTGCGACTCGAGCTCGGGCCCCA
>JAYUBO010000193.1:0-1873 GCA_043740815.1 Frankiales bacterium
GTAGCCGTAGCCGCCGTGCACCTGGATCGCCAGGCTGTTGGCCTCCAGGCACCACTGCGACGGCCAGCTCTTGGCGATCGGCGTCAGCACGTCCAGCAGGAGGTGCGCGCGGTGGCGGTCGGCCGCGTCGTCGGCGGTCTTCTCCTCGTCGACAAGTCGAGCGCAGTACAGGATCAGGGCGAGCGCCCCCTCCACATAGGCCTTCTGGGCGAGCAGCATCCGCCGTACATCTGGGTGCTCAATGATCGGCACCTGCGGGGCACAGGGGTCTTTCGCCGCGACCGGGCGGCCCTGCGGGCGCTGCCTGGCGTAGTCCACCGACTGCAGATAGCCGGTGTAACCCAGCGCCGTTGCGCCGGCCCCGACACCGATCCGGGCCTCGTTCATCATGTGGAACATGTAGCTCAGGCCCTTGTGCTCCTCGCCGACGAGAAACCCGACCGCGCCACCCTTCTCCCCGAAGTTGAGCAGCGTGTTGACTGTGCCGCGGTAGCCCATCTTGTGGTTGAGGCCTGCCAGGACGACGTCGTTGCGCGTCCCATCCTCCAACAGCTTCGGCACGATGAACAGCGAGATCCCCTTGGCACCAATGGGAGAGCCCGGGATCTTCGCCAGCACCAGGTGGATGATGTTCTCGCTGAGCTCGTGGTCGCCGGCGCTGATCCACATCTTGTTGCCGATGACCCGGTAGGTGCCGTCCGGCTGCTTGACGGCTTTTGTCGTCACGTCCGCGAGGCTTGAGCCGGCCTGCGGCTCCGATAGGCACATCGTGCCGAAGTACCGCCCTGTGAGCATCGGCTTCACGTAGGTCTCGACCTGCTCCGCTGACCCGTGCGCCAGGAGCAGGTTGGCGTTGGCCATCGTCAGGAACGGGTACGACGAGGTGCCGACGTTCGCCGCCTGGAACCAGCCGATCGCCGCCTGCGTGAGGACGGCAGGCAACTGGAGCCCGCCCACCGTGTAGTCCATACCCGCGCCCGTCAGGCCGGCGTCGGCGAACTTTGCAAGCGCCTTCCCGATGTCGGGGTGCAGGTGCACTGTGGTGCCGTCGAAGGTCGGCTCCTGCTCATCGGACAGCCTGTTGTGGGGTGCGAAGTCCCGGGTGGCGATGAGCTCGGCCAGGTCGAGTACGGCGTCAAAGGTCTCCCGGCTGTGGTCGGCGTAGCGCTCCCGGCTCGTCAAGGTCGTGACGTCGAGCCACTCGTGCAGCAGAAAGTCGAGGTCACGGCGGGACAGCAGCAGGGAGGCCATCCGCCGAGAGTAGAACGCGGTTCGGTGGTCAGCAGCCGAGCGACGCTGGCGTAGTCGATGAGGGTAATGCGGTGCCAGGACAACTGGTCGGGTCCTGGAGGTTCCGGGCGCCAGGACGCCGCTACGCATGACGACTGCCTCCCCTACTACGTCTCACAGCGAAAAGTCTTACATGTTGTTTTTAGTGAATGTTTCACAAGCATTTTGAGCCGAGTAGGGCGAGACGTTTCTTGTAGATATTCGTTTCTTTGTTCATTTTAATGGGATAAGATGTGGGCATGTCCGCTGCCACCTTCGTCCGCGATGATGCTGCGGCGCGGGCTGCCTTGGTGGCGATCTCGGCTGATGAGGTGGAGCACGCGCGGTGGTATGCCCGGACGATGCGGCACCGGGCGGTGTTGGATGCGGCGTTGAACGGGACAGGGACCCAGCACGGCACGGTCGAGCTGGCGGGGACGGCCCGGATCGGTCAGGGCCGCGCGGCGACGCAGTGCGCTGATGCGCGTCGGCTGCTGGAGGTGTTCAGCGAGACCTTGACGCTGTTGGAGGCGGGGCGGGTGTTCGTGCACACCGTCGAGCTGATGTTGTCGATGACCCGGCAGTGCACGGAGGCTGTTCAGCA
>JAYUBO010000194.1:0-2543 GCA_043740815.1 Frankiales bacterium
GCTTCCAGGGGCCGGTCTACCCGGTCAACCCGCAGGCGACCCACGTGCTTGCCGCCCCCGCGTACGCCGACGTGCGGGACGTGCCCGACGACATCGACCTCGCCGTCATCGCCGTACCCGCGGAGCAGGTGCTTGCCGCGGTGCGGGCCTGCGCGGACAAGCGGGTCCGGGGCCTCGTCGTCGTGTCCGGCGGCTTCGCCGACGCCGGCGAGGTGGGGCGCGCGCGCCTCGCGGCGGTGGTGCAGGCCGCACGGGACGGCGGGCTGCGGCTCATCGGCCCGAACGCGATGGGCGTCGTCAACACCGACCCGCAGGTGTCCCTGCACGCCACGTTCGCCGTCGGGCACGCCCTGCCGGGTCGGGTCGGAATGTTCAGCCAGTCGGGGGCGCTCGCCGGGACGGTGCTCGCTGCCCTCGACCGCCGCAACCTTGGACTGTCGACGTTCGTGTCGATCGGGGACCGCGCCGACGTGTCGGGTAACGACCTGCTCCAGTACTGGCAGCAGGACCCCCGTACCGATGTCGTCCTGCTGCACCTGCAGGGGTTCGGCAACCCGCGCAAGTTCGCCCGCATCGCCCGCGAGGTCGGCCTGTCCAAGCCGGTCGTTGCCCTCAAGAGCGGTCGTGGCTCAGGGGATGTCGCGGTGGATGCGCTGTTCCGGTCTGCGGGCGTGATTCGGGTCGAGACCCTCGCGGAGCTGTTCGAGACCGGCCAGCTGCTGGCATTGCAACCGCTGCCGGCCGGGCCCCGCGTCGCGATCGTCGCGACCAGCTCGGCCCTGGCCGCCCTCGCTGTGGACAGCGCCAGGTCCTGCGGACTGGACGTCGTCACCCTGAGCCCCGCCCTGCAGAAGGCGCTGGTCGGGCTCGGGACCACAGAGGTCGCCAACCCGGTCGATCTTGGGCCGCTCGCTCCAGCCGATCGCCTGGCCGAGGCGCTGCGGATCGTTGCCGCCTCCGGTGAGGTCGACAGCCTGCTGGTGCTCGTGACCCCGCACGCCGACGACGCCGGCCTCGGTGCGGCGGTCCGCGACCTCGGCACCACCCTGCCTGTCCTGGCGTCGTTCCTCGGTCATGACGGTGTACCCGCTGCGCTTGCCCGTGCCGACGGTGCGGAGGCTGCCGGTCGCGGCTCCGTGCCGTCGTACGCCTCACCGGAGTCCGCCGTGCGTTCCCTGGCCCGCGCGACCATGTACGCCAGGTGGCGGGCCCGTCCCCAAGGCGAGGTGCCCGTGCTCGACGTGGATGCGGCGGGGGCGCGGGCCCTGCTGTCAGGGCTGACGCAGGACGGCTCCTGGTTACCGCAAGCGCCTGCACTGCTGGGTTTTTACGGGCTGACGGTATGGCCGACAGTCCGCTGTGCCTCGGTGAAGCAGGCCCTGGCCGCAGCCAAGAAGATCGGCTGGCCGGTGGCGCTGAAGCACCCCGACGAGCTCTGGCGCAACCGCGTCGACGTCGGTGCTGTGCGGCTGTCGATCCTGTCCGCGGCGGCGCTCGAGACCGAGTGGACCGCGGTGCAGGACCTGCTCGGCCCGACCGACCTGCTGGTGCAGCCGATGGCGCCGCCCGGTGTCTCGACGGTGGTGCGGCTGGTCCACGACCTCGCCGTGGGGCCGCTGGTGTCGCTGCGGCTCGGTGGCGTCGCGGCCGACCTGCTCGCCGACCCGCTCACCCGCACGCTTCCCCTGACCGACCTCGACGCGGCCGACCTCGTGCGGTCCCTCCGCGGGGCCTCGCTGCTGTCCGGCCGGGACACCGCCGCTTTGGAGGACGTCCTGCACCGGGTTGCGCGCCTCGCCGAGGACCTGCCCGAGGTCGCCGAGGTCGTGCTCGACCCGGTCCTCGTCGGCACGTCCGGAGTCACCCTCCTGCACGTTGGCGTCCGGCTGCTGCCGCCGGGGCTGGACCCGGAGCGGCTGGCCCGTCGGCTCGTGGGCGGGTCGGCGGCGCACCTACGCTGAGCGGGTGCGCCTGACCGAGTTCTGGAACCGGATGGAACGCCGCTTCGGCGTGCCCTACGCCCGGTCCTACGCGGCCGACATGGTGCTGGCCGAGCTCGGCTCACGGACCGTGCTGCAGGCCCTCGCCGAGGGGGACGACGTCAAGGGCGTCTGGCGGGCGGTCTGCGACGCCAACGTGGCCCCCCTTTCGGAGCGCTGAAAGCGGCAGGTGTCGCAGCGTTGACTTCCGGCTCGGCGTGTCGCGCTCGACTAGAACAGTTGTTCTACGTAGCGTCCACAGGGTTCCGGGCGGTCCACAGGTCCGGGCGACCGAGCGAAACTGTCGGCGCCCGCACCTAGCGTCCGTCGTAGATCGGAACACCCGCTACGGATGAAGGAGACGCTGGTGGCCGCACCGGACCGCGAGAAAGCCCTCGAGATGGCTCTCGCACAGATCGACAAGAACTTCGGCAAGGGCTCGGTGATGCGCCTCGGCGACGACACCCGGCCGCCTGTCGCCGTCATCCCCACCGGGTCCATCGCGCTCGACGTCGCTCTCGGCATCGGCGGTCTCCCACGTGGGCGGGTCGTCGAGATCTACGG
>JAYUBO010000195.1:0-2086 GCA_043740815.1 Frankiales bacterium
ACGATCTTCGTGGTCTGACCTGCCGTCACCAGCGCGAGACCGGTCTGTCACCCTTGTCCGGTGCCTCCCCGCAAGCCGTCTCCCGTGGGCGCCCACGTACCGGTCACCGGAGGGCTCGTCAAGGGACTCGCCTACGCCCAAGAAGTCGGCGCTGCCGTCCTGCAGGTGTTCGTCTCGAACCCGCGGGGGTGGGCCCTGTCCGCGGGCGACCCTGCCCGCGATGAGGAGTTCCGGCGGCTCGTGGCGGAGCGGTCGCTGCCGACGTACGTTCATGCGCCGTACCTGGTGAACTTCGGATCCCCGACCGAGGCCACGCTGAAGAAGTCTGTCGACGCGGTGGCGCACGCGATGGATCGTGCTGCGCAGATCGGGGCCCGCGGGGTCGTCGTGCATGCCGGCAGCGCCGTGGCCGGCGCACACCGGGATGAGGCCATGGTGCAGCTGCGCGAGCACCTGCTGCCCGTTCTCGACAGCCTTCCGGCCGACGGCCCCCGACTGCTTGTCGAGCCGACAGCCGGAGGTGGGCAGGCCCTCGCGGCGACGGTGCAGGACCTCGCGGAGTACTTCGCGCAGCTCGACCACCACCCGATGCTTGGCGTCTGCCTCGACACCTGTCACGCGTTCGCCGCCGGCCACGACCTCGCGGCTCCCGGGGGGATGAGAAGGACCCTCGACGCCCTGGTGCGCGCTGTCGGGCGGGGACGCCTAGGGCTGGTCCACGCCAACGACTCCAAGGATCCGCTCGGCTCCCGTCGCGACCGGCACGAGGCAATCGGCAAGGGCCGGATCGGCCTGGACCCTTTTGTCGAGCTGTTCCGCCACCCGGCGACGCGGGACGTGCCGGTGGTGGTCGAGACACCGGGGGACGCGGCCTCGCAGCGCGCCGACATCAAGCAGCTCTGCGCGCTGCGGGATGCCTGAGCCACCGTCCCGGGTCGCCCGCCCGACGTTGGCACTGGTGGGGGTCACCGCCATCTGGGGCAGCACGTTCGTGGTCGTACAGGACGCGATCACCAAGATGCCGGTCACGGACTTCCTCACCTGGCGCTTTACTCTGGCAGCGCTGGCGATGCTGCTTCTGCGACCTCGATCGGTGGCTGCCCTCGGCCGGTCTGGCCGGCGGGCTGGGATGTTGCTCGGGCTGGCCCTCGGGGCGGGATATCTGCTTCAGACCCTGGGGCTGCAGCACACGTCCGCGGCCGTCAGCGGCTTCATCACCGGCATGTTCGTGGTGCTCACGCCGCTGGGCGCAGCGGTGCTGCTGCGCACCCCACCTGGCCGGGCCGCTTGGGGCGCGGTGGCGCTCGCGACGGTCGGCCTGGGGCTGTTGTCGCTGCACGGGCTGTCCGTCGGATCGGGCGAGCTGCTCACCCTCGGATGCGCCGCCGCCTTCGCGCTTCACATCGTCGGCCTCGGGAAGTGGGCCGGCTCGCATGACGCGTTCGGGCTCGCCGTCGTACAGCTGCTCACGACGGCTGGGCTGTGCGCAGTGGTCGCCGTGCCCGGTGGGCTGGCTGCTCCTCCGGACGCAGGGGTGTGGGGCGCGCTGGCCCTGACGGCGCTAGCAGCGACGGCGTTGGCGTTCGTCGTGCAGACCTGGGCGCAGGCCCACCTGCCCCCGACCAGAGCCGCCGTCGTGATGACCATGGAGCCGGTGTTCGCGGGCATCTTCGCGGTTGCCGTCAACGGCGACGCGCTTGGACCCAAGGCCCTGCTGGGCGCGGCGCTGGTGCTCGCTGCGATGGTGCTCACCGAGGTCGGTCCCCGCCGTGGCGCCGAGGGAGCTCGGCAGCGCCTGGAGGTCTGACCGCTAGAGCGCCGGCCCGTCTCCGGGTCCCTCCTGGTAGGAGTACCGCTGCTCGAGCCACGGGTCGGCAAGGTTGTGATAGCCGCGCTCCTCCCAGAAACCCCGCCGATCCTGCGTGAGGTACTCGACGCCTCGAGCCCACTTGGGCCCCTTCCACGCGTACAGGTGCGGTACGACCAAACGCAGCGGGAAGCCGTGGTCGGCCGTCAACGGCTCCCCGTCCCGGTGGGTGACGAACAGCGCGTCGGGCGAGGAGAAGTCGGTCAGCGTCATGTTGGC
>JAYUBO010000196.1:0-29450 GCA_043740815.1 Frankiales bacterium
GTATTCGAACAAATTTTCGATCAGCCGTGGGGGCCTCGCGGACCCGGCGGTGGGCGGTGCGTCCGCCCGGTGATGTGCGACCTCGACCCTCTCATGTCACCGGGCGGATCGCTGGTCCGACTGCAGCGTGGGGAAGCGCTTCGGTCGGGCCGGCGAACCGCCGTACAGCCGCCTTCCCCCGGCACCCGCACCAGCCACGCCAGGAGGAGGCACGTCCATGAGCCGTCTGCACGCCGACCCCGTCGAAGTTCGGATCCGGGTCGCCCCGTCCGGACCGGTTCCCGAGCAGTTCCTGTGGCGTGGACGGCTGTACCTCGTGCGGGAGGTCCTCGCCCGCTGGACCGAGTCCGGCTCCTGGTGGACCGGTACGACGATGCGCTCCCTCCAGACCGGCTCCGACAGCGCCGGTGTGGAGCAGGCCGGTGTGGAGCAGGCCGGTGTCCCGCTGGACGACCGGGAGCAGCAATGGTGGCGGGTCGAGGCCGACTCCGGTCGGCTGGCCGCGCTGTCCGGGGGCAGTGGGGTCTACGACCTGTGCCTGCTGGAGTCCGCACAGTCCTGGGCGCTCAAGCGGGTGATGGACTGATGACCACCCCCGTGCTGCCCTCCTCGACGCTGCTCGCCCTGTCCCGGCAGGGCCTGGCCGAGGCTGGGGCGACCACCGCGCCAGGTCAGCGCTATGCCCTGTCCCACCTGGCGGCCCTGCGTGCCGCGGCGGCCGTCCTGTCCTGCTGGGCCAGGCCCACCGGACCTGCCGGCGCGACGGGTTCAGCCGGCGCGACGGGGGCCAAGCGAGGCCGGCCGCGCAGCGCCTGGGTGCTGCTGTGCTCGGTCGCCCCCGAGCTCACCGAGTGGGCCGAGTTCTTCGCCGCCGGCGCTCGTAAGCGGGCTGCCGCCGAGGCCGGTCTTACCGGGGTCGTCACCCCCCGCGAGGCCGATGACCTGCTACGGGACGCCCAGGCGTTCTTGTCCGTCGTCGAGACCACCTTGGCTGGCACCCTGTCCCGAGGCACCCTGACCCGAGGCACCCTGACCCGAGGCACGCTGGCCTCGCGGCTGTCCCGGACGGGCTGAACGATGGATCCCTTCGTCCACCTGCATGTCGCCAGTGGATACTCGCTGCGGCACGGGGCCTCCCATCCCGCGCAGCTGGTCGAGCGGGCCGCCGAGCACGGCATGGACACCATGGCGCTGACCGACCGCGACGGTGCCTACGGGATCGTGAAGTTCGCCCAGGCCTGCGACCGGATGGGTATTCGCCCCGTGTTCGGGGTCGACCTCGCCACCGCCCCCCTGGTGTGTCCACAGCGTCAGGGTGCGGTGGAGAAGCAGAAGACGAGGAACAGGAGCAGTCCGGCACGGGGTGGGTCGTTCCTGGTCACTGACGCGCTGCCGCGGATCACCCTGCTGGCCCGCGACGCACGAGGCTGGGCGGCACTGTGCCGGTTGATCTCCGCGACCCACCTGGCGGGGGAGCGCGGCGCCCCGGTGACCAGCCTCGACCTGGTCGCTGAGTACGCCGGGGCGGTCGCGCAGGCCGGGGGGCTGGCCGTCCTGCTCGGCCCGGCGTCGGAGCTCGGCCGGGCCCTCGTCCAGCGCCGCCCCGACCTCGCGAAGGGCCACCTGGACCGCTGGCGGAACGTCCTGGGCACCGATGCAGTGCTCGTCGAGGTCGTCCATCACCGCGGTCCCGGTGACGCGGGCCGGGCCGCCCGCCTGCTCGGGTTCGCCCACGAGCAGCAAGCCAGCGCGGTCCTGTCCAACGTGGTGCGCTACGTCGACCGGGCCGACGCCCCCACCGCCGACGTCCTTGATGCAAGCCGCCGGCTGGTGGCGCTCGACGCCCGCCACGTCGACCGGACCAACGCCGAGGCCGCGTTGCTCTCCGGCAAGGAGATGGCCGACGTCGCAAGCGAAGCGGCCCGCTTCGCCGGCCTGGGTGACGACGGCAGGGGACTGCTCGCCCGCACACGGCACGAGGCTGACCGGTGTGTCGTCGACCCGCGCCGTGACCTCGGGATCGGTGAGGTCCACTTCCCCGAGCTCGAGGTCGCGGGGGAGGCCCACCAGGTCCTCCGGGACCGTTGCGAGGCAGGCTTCGGTCGACGGGGGATGGCCGCGGACGCGCCGACCCGGGCCCGCCTCGACGACGAGCTCGCAGTCATCGCCGGCCTGGGCTACCCGTCGTACTTCCTGACGGTTGCCGACGTCACCGACCTCATCAAGGGGATGGGCGTGCGGGTGGCTGCGCGGGGGAGCGGGGCAGGCAGCCTCGTCAACTACCTGCTGGGGATCAGTGACGTGGACCCGATCCGCTACGGGTTGCTGATGGAGCGGTTCCTGAGCCCGCTGCGCCACCAGCTGCCCGACATCGACGTCGACGTCGAGTCCGCCCGAAGGATGGAGGTCTACGAGCAGGTCCTGGGGCGGTATGGCGGAGAGCGCTGCACCTGCGTCTCGATGATGGACACCTACCGGGCGCGGCACGGGATCCGCGACGTCGGCGCCGCCCTCGGGCTGCCACCAGGGGAGGTCGACACCCTCGCCAAGGCGTTCCCGCACATCCGCGCCAACCAGGTGCGGCAGGCGATGAAGGATCTGCCCGAGCTGCGGTCCAGCAGCCTCAACAGCCCACGCACCGACCTGCTGCTGCGGCTCGTCGAGCGGCTCGACGGCCTGCCGCGGCACATCGCCCTGCACCCGTGCGGGGTGCTGCTGAGTGACCGCACCCTGCTTGACCGCACCCCGGTCGAGTCGAGCTGGCTGGGCTTCCCGATGAGCCAGTTCGACAAGGACGACGTGGAGGCTCTCGGGCTGCTCAAGCTCGATGTGCTCGGCATCCGGATGCAGTCCGCGATGGCCTACGCCGTGCAGGAGGTCCAGCGGGTCGACGGTCTGACGATCGACGTCGACACCGCCCCGCGCGACGACCCGCGCACCTTCGAGCTGATCCAGTCGACCAAGACCCTCGGGATGTTCCAGATCGAGTCGCCGGGCCAGCGCGAGCTGGTCGGGAAGTTCGCGCCGGAGACTTTCGAGGATCTCATCACCGACATCAGCTTGTTCCGTCCCGGACCGGTCAAGAGCGACATGGTCCGGCCGTTCCTGCACGCCCGCCAGGGATGGTGCACTCCGGAGTACCTCCACGAGGACCTGCGCTACGCCCTCGAGCAGACCTATGGCGTCGTGGTGTTCCACGAGCAGGTCCTCATGATCGTGTCGACGATGAGCGGTTGCACCCTCGCCGAGGCCGACGAGGTCCGACGCGCCCTCGGCAGCCCCGAGGGGCAGGAGCAGGTGCGGGTCTGGTTCGTCCCGGCCGCCCTGGGGCGCGGCTACACCAGCGACGTCGTCGAGCAGGTGTGGGAGATCCTCAAGGCCTTCGCGTCCTTCGGCTTCTGCAAGGCCCACGCGGCAGCCTTTGCCCTGCCGACCTACCAGTCGGCCTGGCTCAAGGCCCACCACCCGGCGGCCTTCCTGGCCGGGGTCCTCACCCACGATCCTGGGATGTACCCCAAGCGGCTGATCCTCGATGACGCCCGCCAGTTCGGAATCGCCATCCTCAGCCTCGACGTCAACGCCTCCGCGGCCACCTACACGGTCGAGAAGGTGGGTTTCCTCGACGAGCCGCCGCCCGCGATCCTCGGGGCGCCACCACGGTCCCGGGCCACCGACCTGCGACTGCCCGACGGCCGGGGCCACGGGATCCGGATCGGGCTGTCCGACGTCCGTGGCATCAACGAGGCCGAGATCGCGCGGATCGTCGCCGGCCGTCCTTTCGCCAGCCTGTCGGACTTCTGGCACCGGGCGGCGGTCTCCCGTCCGGTGGTCGAACGGCTCGTCGTCGCGGGCGGTTTCGACTCCCTCTACGGCCTGGGGTCGGTCATCCCCGGTCGCCGCCGGGGGCAGGTGACCCGCCGCGACCTACTGCTGCAGGTGGCCGACCTCGACCGTTGGTCCCGTTCGGTGCAAAAGAGCAGCAGAACACCGAAAGGGAGCCCCCCGAAGCGCACGGGCGGCGGGGGGGTCACCGACCTCAATGACGTCCGCGCCCGGCAGGCCAGCCAGTCGCAGGCCGCGGCCGTCCCCGACCCGGTCGACGTGCAGCTCACCCTCGACCTTGGCGACGCCCCCGAACACACCGCCTCCAGCGGGCTGCCGGAGATGACGCAGGCCGAGCGGACCCGGGCCGAGCTCGACGTCCTGGGCCTTGACGTGAGCAGCCACGTCCTCGACGGCTACGCGCCCTTTTTGCGGGAGCTGGGCGTGATCCGCGGCAAGGACCTGCTCGGGTGCCGCAGCTCCCAGCGGGTCCTGGTCGCCGGGGTCAAGGTTGCGACCCAGACCCCACCGATCCGCTCCGGTCGCCGGGTCGTGTTCGTCACCCTCGACGACAGCACCGGTCTTGCCGATGCGACCTTCTTTGAGGACGCCCAGGTTGGCTACGCCAGCACCCTGTTCCACTCCTGGCTGCTGGTGGTCCAAGGACAGGTGCGACGGACCGGCCCCCGGGGGATCTCGCTGCTCGGTCTCGGGGCCTGGGAGCTGCCCGTGCTCCACACCGCCTGGCAGCACGGAGGTCTGGACGCGGTGTGGGAGCTGATGGAGGGGCCGTCGCTCTCGAGCGAGGCTGCGGTCCATGGTGCGGCAGCGAGCCGTTCGAGCCGGCCGGTGATGACCAAGCCGCCCGAGCACTCGGGAGTAGGCGGAGCGGTGCACGTCTACTCGACGGGGTTTCGGGCCAGCCCCTACGCCGACATCAAGCCCGCAGGTACACCTGCGGCCCCGCGCAAGCTCTGGCACGCGAGTCCGGGGAGCTCGGGACGATGACCCGTCCAGCACTAGGCTCGCAGGCATGGAGCTCCCTCGCATGGACGCACCCCCGGACCGAGGACCGGACCTGCGCATCCGGACCGGCGGACCAGGGGCCAACGTGCGGACCGCTGTGCTCTGGGAGGTGCTGTCCGCGGCGCTGCGTGAGGCCGACCCTCACGGCACGGGACTCGTCGTCGTCGATGCTGGTGGGGGCACCGGCGGGTTCGCCGTCCCGCTCGCCGAGGCGGGCCACCGGGTCACCGTCGTCGATCCCAGCCCGGACTCGCTCGCGGCCCTGCAGCGTCGCGCCGCCGAGCGGGGCCTCGCGGTGGAGGCGATACAGGGGGACCTGGGCGACCTCACGGCCCTGGTTCCGGCCGGCAGCGTCGACCTGGTCCTGTGTCACAGCGTCCTCGAAGTCGTCGACGACCCCGCGGCTGCGCTGGCTGCCGTCGCCGGGGTGCTGCGCCCGGGTGGTCGGCTCAGCCTGCTCGTGGCCAACCGCAACGCAGCGGTGCTGGCCCGGGCCCTGGCGGGCCGCCCGGAGGAGGCGGCCCGCGCCCTCACCGATCCCGACGGGCGCTGGGGCGTCGCCGATGGCGCCGCTCGGCGCTGGACCCCCACCGGACTGCAGGACCTGGTCGTGGCCGCCGGTCTCACGGTCGAGCAGCTGCACGGCGTCCGGACCGTTTCCGACCTTGTCCCCAGTGCTGTCCTGGACCTTGAGCCCGGTGCGGCCGCCGCGCTGCTGGCACTCGAGCGGACCCTGTCGGACCGGCCCCCCTTCCGCGACCTCGCCACGCAGATGCACGTGCTGGCGCAGCGCCGGCCCGACCACGCACAACAGCCTGAGGAGTAGGCCGTGAGCCGCGGTCGGGTCGTTCCCGCCGGGCCCCCGCGCGGCCCGGCCGGTGACGACACCGGCTGTCACGTGCTGCACGTGGACATGGACGCGTTCTACGCCAGCGTTGAGCTGCTGCGCCGGCCGGAGCTGCGCGGTAAGCCCATGATCGTCGGCGGGGAGGGCTCGCGCGGGGTGGTGCTGAGCGCCACCTATGAAGCGCGCTGGTTCGGGGTGGCCAGCGCCATGCCGATGTCGCGGGCGCGTCGGCTGTGCCCGGAGGCCGTCGTGATCTCCCCCACCTTCGGCGCTTATGCGGCGGCGAGCGCGGGGGTGATGGAGGTCTTCCGGTCTCTCACGCCCCTGGTGGAGCCGCTGTCGCTGGACGAGGCGTTCCTCGATGTCCGCGGGGCTGCCCGGCGGCTTGGGGGCGCCCAGATGATCGGCGAGTGGATCCGGGCCACCGTGCAGGACGAGCAGGGCATCACCTGCTCGGTCGGGGTGGCCAGCACCAAGTTCGTCGCCAAGCTGGCGAGCGCGCACTGCAAGCCGGACGGGCTGCTGGTCGTCCCCGCCGACGGGGTGGTGCAGTTCCTGCACCCGCTGCCCGTCGCGGCACTGTGGGGCGTCGGCGAGAAGACCGACGAGGTGCTGCGCAAGCTCGGGCTGCACACTGTCGGCGACCTCGCCACCACCCCTGTTCAGACCCTGCAGCGCGCGCTCGGCCCGGCAGCAGGGGCGCACCTGTCGGCCTTGGCTTGGGGCCGAGACGAACGCTCGGTGACGCCCTCCGAGCCGGAGAAGAGCATCGGCGCCGAAGAGACCTTCCCGGTCGACGTCGACGACCCGCAGGTGGTCCGCCGCGAGTTGTTGCGGCTGTCGGAGCGAACTGCCGCACGGCTTCGCGCCTCGGGTCAGGTGGGCCGCACCATCGTCCTGAAGATCCGCTTCGCGGACTTCACCACGATCACCCGTTCCAAGACGCTGCGCGAGTCGACCGACGTCGGGAGGGTCGTCTATGAGACCGCCCTGGCCCTGTATGACGTCCTCGGCCTCGAGCGGGCTCGCCTGCGCCTGGTCGGCGTCCGGGTGGAGGGCCTGGCCGACGTGGAGGGGCAGGCTCGACAGCTGCTTCTGGGTGAGCGGGAGACCGGCTGGCGGGAGGCGGAGCAGGCCGTCGACCAGGCGACCCTGCGCTTCGGGGAGGGAGCAGTTCGGCCGGCGGCCCTGTTTCGACCCGACGAGACCCCACGGACGGACCGCCCTAGTGGCCGACGCTCCCAGGCTGCGGACAGCAGGACAGGCACGTCGAACACGCCTGAAATACTGACGGAGAAGCGCTCTGTCGGTGATCGATCCCGATGAACTTCGGACTCGCCGTGACGCGCGGCCATTCGGCTCGTATCCTTATGGCTACGGCGCGGGCCCGCTGCGTCGGCAGAGCCTCCGCGCTCCGCACGATCGACCTCTGGAGGGAGCGCCATGCCGCTCTCTGAGCACGAGCAGCGACTGCTCGACCAGATCGAGCGTGCCCTGTACGCCGAAGACCCCAAGTTTGCGACGACAGTGCGCTCGACCGACCTGCGCACCCACATGCGCCGACGCTTGCGCCGTGCGATCGGGCTTGCCGTCATCGGGGGCCTGCTGCTCGTCGGCGGTCCCGTCGCCAACCAGCCGGTGGTCGGCATCGCCGGTTTCGTCGTCATGCTGGCCGCGTTACTGCTGGGCGGCTCGGCCTACAAGCGACTCAACGGGACCAGCACTACCACCCTGCGGGCGGTCGAGGGCCGAGCGCAGCGCTCGATCAAGCGGGGACTCGGCAAGCGGGATCGCTCGCAAGGCTCGACGCGGGGGCGGCTCGAAGACCGTTGGAAGAAGCGCTGGGAAGAGCGTGGCGGACCCGAGTAATACCTGACATCTGGCGGCGGTAGCCACCCAGTCGGGACTATCGGGTGGCAGCCCGACGCCGCAGCGGACGGCTGAGGGCCGCAAGCCCGTTGTCGAAGCGTTCCGTCAGGTCGGCGAGCCGATCGGCCAGCCAACGCGAAGCCCAGCCCAGCGTGGAGGGCGCCAAGACGGTGGCCCGCAGCCGGACCAGGGCGGGGGAGCCTTGCCGCAGGGCGTTCCGCACCTCGTTCACGTCGGGGCGCAGGTCGCCGTCCTGCAGTCGACCGGGTGGGGCGTAACGAGCCCGCTCTGTGGCCACGGCCACCCGCTCGAGGGCAGCCGCGACCGGACCGGCCAGGCCACGGCTGTTGGCGAGCCGCAGCGCCGCCGCCCTCGGGGAGTCGGCAGGGTGCCAGCGGTAGCCCACGTCGGTCGCGTCGTCGCGCAGCTGCTCCCAGGCCGTGAGTGGAGTCGGGTGGGCCCAGCGACGGTGACGTCGTACCAGGGTGAGCAACAGCGGAACCAGGAGCAGAAGCGCCACGGCGCCCGGCCCGAACAGCCAGCGTGAGACGGCCTGAGCGTGCGGGCGGGCGCTGGGGCTTGCCGTCGACCTGGTCGCGGCCAACAGGTCGGGGTCGGTGTGACCGGGCGGGTGCCCACCTGCGCCTGCGGTCGGCACCGTCGACGGACCGGTCGGGTCGGCGGGGTTCACGGCAGCGACGGGGGCCGGCACGCTGTAGCTCGGGACGGTCGAGCCGCTGACCGCCGGGGTCGGCTCGAAGCGCACCCACCCGGTGCCGGCGAACCACGCCTCCGGCCACGCGTGCGCATCGTGCGTGGTGACGCTGTAGACCTGCTTGTCGGAGCTGTCCTGCGTCCCGGGCGTGAAGCCCACTGCCACGCGGGACGGGATCCCGGCGACGCGCAGCATGGCTGCCATGGTGGTGGCGTACTGCTCGCAGAAGCCGTTCTTGCCGAGCAGGAACGCGTCGACGGGGTCCTGTCCGGCGCTGGGCTGGGAGGCCCGCAGGTTGTAGACGTAGCCGTTGAGGGGGCTGGTGAAGTAACGCTGCAGGGCAACGGCTTTGTCGTACTCCGTCGTTTGCCCTCTGACCACCCTGGCGGTGAGCTGCTCGACGTAGGGGCTGACGTCGATGGGCTGGCCGTACTGCTCGCTGATACTCGGGTCGATGCCGTTGACCTGGGCTCTGGCGAGGGCGTCACGGTCAGGAAGGACCCGACTGGCCTGCACGGAGTACGAGGGCAGATTCTTGGTGGTGTTGGAGGCGGAGAAGACCGTCTGGCTCGACGGGTCCCACAGCCAGGTGCCCTTGACGTCGACCTTCGTCGGACCGAACGGCACCGGTAGCCAGTGCACGTCGAGGTGGCCATGGTCCGGGACGATCCGCATGTTGACCGTCTGGTGGTTTCCACCGTCTCCGATGGGGGTGGGCACGCCCTTTTGCACCCTGGCGTTCTCGCGGTCTGCCACGAGGTCGGCCGCCTTCCAGCCGTCGCCGGTGAACTGCCCCAGGGTCGTCATCCGTAGGTAGTCCGGGTGCGGGTCGTCGGTGCGGTAGACCAGAAGGGTCGTCGGTTTGGGAAGCGTCAGCTGGTCGCGCAGGGTGGTGAGCGCGTTGTAGGTATGGGCGCTGTTGGGTCCACTGCCGGCGCCCGAGCCGCCCCCTCCACCGCTGCCTCCTAGGAGGCGGTGGTCGAGGCCTGGGATGAGCGCCGGGATGACGACCGCCAGGCTGACGGCGGCGAAGCCGATGCGGCGGCCGACCCTCCCCAGACTGGTGTCGTCCCCGCCCGGTCGCGCGCCCGGCAGGGAGGACCGCATCGGGGTGCCCCAGCGACCGACGCGTTCGCTGCCCTCCACCAGCAGCAGGCTGAGCCAGCCGAGGGCGCCAAGGACGAAGGGGGCGCCCCCGATTCCACCCGGCAGCACTGCGGACGGCACGGCGAACATCACGAGCAGGGGTAGGCCCGCGACGGCAACTCGGTCCAGCACCACGGCGACCAGGTCGACGAGGACAGCAATGCCTCCGACTCCGGCGGCGGTGAACAGCACCATCCCGTCATGGGCAGGAACCGGCGGTCCGAAGCGCGCGATGTCGTCCTGCCCGCTTCGGACCAACGTCTGGAGCACGTCCAGGGTGCGGGACGTCGGGACCAGCCCGAACGCCAGGGACGAGCCGGCGAAAACCAACGACAGGTAGCCGAACAGGACGGCCAGGCCGAGCACGGGCTGCAGGACGCGGGGCAATCCGAGTCGCCGTCCGACGAGCCCCGCGGCGACCACGACGAGGACCGCGCCGAGGACTTTGGCGAGCCAATCCTTGCCCTGGAACAGCGGGAACAGCGCCGGGGTCGCCAGCGCGACCGCCAGTCCGGCCGCAAGCGTCAGCTGCTCCTTGGTGCTCACGCGCTCACCTCGCTGCGGCCCCCGCGGCGTCCCGCAAGGGGCCAGGCGGAGGGAAGGGTCGTGCCGTGATCGATGCGCAGCACCCGCCATCCGGTGCTTCCGAGCAGGGTGGCGGAGGCCTCGTAGGCGGCTGCACCGATCTGGCGTCCACGCGGTCCGGTGGGGGACCAGGTCTCGGCGTCGAGCAGTACGGCGACGCAGGTTGCGGTGCCATGCCGCAGCCGCGACAGCCGTTGGGCGTCCTCGGGGGCGAGCGCCCCAAGGACGGCGACCAGCACACCGTCGACGCCACTGCGCCGAAGGCGCTCGGTGACCGGGTCGAGGCTCTCGGTCCGGGACGCTGTGACGGCCGCGAGAGCGTCCAGGACCGTGCCCTCGGTCGCGGGCAGCCCGGCCGGGACGAGATCCAGCCCGGTGTCAGACATCAGCCGCAGTGAGAACCCGCTGCGGGTCAGGGCGACGGCGACGCTCGCGACGGCACTCACCGCCCATTCGAAGGATGAGCCGGGGCCGTCGCCACGGTGGGCGACCCTGCGGCTGTCGAGCAACAGCGTCGCGCGGCTCTGGTAGGGCTGCTCCTCGCGTCGGACCATGAGCTCACCGACGCGGGCCGTCGAGCGCCAGTGCACCTTGCGCAGGTCGTCGCCGTAGCGGTACTCCCGGGTGGCGGCGTCGTCACTACCGGAGACCGCCACTGATCGCGCCGCCGCCTCCCCGCCGCCTGCCCAGTCGCCACCGAGCCGGACCGCGGGCAGGGGGTAGATGGCGGGGGTCACGACCAGGTCGTCGACCGACGCGAAGGACCGGGTCAGCTCGACCAGCCCGAACGGGTCGGTCAGCCGCACAGAGAGCGGGCCCACGCGGTAGCGGCCGCGGACGTCGGCCCGGACGGGGTAGCTGACTTCACGGATGCCGTTGGGCTCGATCCGGTCGAGCACGAAGCGTGGTCGGCCCCCCAGGACGTACGGCAACGCGTCCTCCATAAGCAGGACGCCGCTGGGCAGCCGGGACACGTTGTCCAGGCGCAGGCGCACGGTCGAGGCGCGGCCGGCCTCGACGCGCGGTGGGTCGAGCAGCCGGGAGCACGCCAGCCGGTAGCGGGTGCGGGCCACGATGACGACCGCCATCAGCGGCAGGGCGACGAGGAAGACGGCCGCTCGGAGCAGGTCGCGCTGGCCGAGCAGGACAGCGCACAGCGCCAGGGCCAGCCCGGCTGCGAGCAGGCAGCGCCCGCGCGTCGTGAGTCCGCTCAGAGCTGCGCGCACCAGGTCAGTTCTTTCCGAGGTCGGGAAGGGGGAGCCGGGCGACCAGGTCCGCGACGACCGACTCGGTGCTGCGCCGGGCCACCTGGGCCTCGGCCGTCGGCAAAAGCCGGTGCGCCAGGACCGATGCGGCCAACGTCTGGACGTCGTCGGGCAGCACGTAGTCCCGGCCTTGGAGGGCAGCCAGAGCGCGCGAGGCGCGGAGCAGCTGCAGCGAGGCACGCGGCGAGGCGCCGAGCCGGAGCTCGGGGGCGCTGCGGGTGGCGTTGGCGAGCTCGACGACGTACCGCTTGACGTCGGCACTGACGTGAACGCCGCGCACGATGTCGATCAGCTTGCGGACGGTGACGGCGTCGGCGACCGGTTCCAGATCGTCCAGGGCGGCTGGTCCGCCGTGGGTGTCGAGCATCTCGATCTCGGCCTCGACGCTCGGGTAGCCCATCGAGACGCGGGCGGTGAAGCGGTCCCGCTGGGCTTCGGGCAGCGGGTAGGTGCCCTCCATCTCGATCGGGTTCTGTGTCGCTATGACCATGAAGGGGGCCTCGAGGACGTAGGTCGTGCCGTCGACGGTGACTTGGCGTTCCTCCATGGCCTCGAGCAGGGCACTCTGCGTTTTCGGTGAGGCGCGGTTGATCTCATCGCCGACCACGATGTTGGCGAAGACCGCACCGGGCTTGAACTCGAACTCGCGGGCCTCCATGTCGTAGACCGACACACCCGTCACGTCAGACGGCAGCAGGTCCGGGGTGAACTGGATGCGCCGCACCGAGCAGTCGATCGAACGAGCCAGGGCCTTCGCGAGCATCGTCTTGCCCACGCCCGGGACGTCTTCGATGAGCAGATGGCCCTCAGCGAGCAGGACGACCAGCGAGAGCTGGACGACCTCGGGCTTGCCCTCGATCACCCGCTCGATGTTGCCCCGGATCAGGCTCGCTACCTCGAGCAGGTCGTCGAGGCCAGCGACGCCGAAAAGCGCCTCAGGTCCGACGCGGGTACGGCGTACCACCGAAGGTCCTCCGTCATGGTCGGGCGTGCTGGCTCTCAGGTGCGCTAGCCGGGTGCTGGAGCACAGCTGAGTCTGACACCGAATCTGCTGTTCCGTCGCCCAGGGTCTGGGCTGGTCCAGGTCACGATTGGCTGACCGCGGGTCCTGCACCAGCACGACGCACCCGTGCTGCGCAAGGTTCCCCACTTCACACCACCGAGCCTTCCTTCCTGCCAGCACGCCCCTTCTGTCCCCTGCTGGCCGGGTACGAGGGCCCGTCTGCCGCCGCATGCAGGCCCTGGGGGCCATTTTCCCTCCACGTCGTCACCATCCCTCTGACCTGCGGTGATGCAAGCGCAGGCTCGGGAGAACTGCACATACGACGTTGACAGTGGGTGAGAGTGGAGTAACGTGGAGCGCACGGGAGCCGAGGGGGTTCTCCAGGGGGGAGCGCAGCCGTGTTCCTCGGCACGCACTCCCCGAAGCTCGACGACAAGGGCCGGCTCTTCCTTCCGGCCCGCTTCCGCGAGGAGCTGGCACAGGGAGTAGTGATCACCAAGGGCCAGGAGCGCTGCCTTTACGTGTTCAAGACGCCCGACTTCATGGAGCACGCCCAGAAGCTGCAGGGCGCCCCGCTCACCTTGCAGGGGGCCCGCGACTTCGGCCGGATCTTTTTCTCCAGCGCCTTCGACGACATCCCGGACAAGCAAGGCCGCATCACGGTCCCGCTGGGACTTCGGACCTACGCGGGCCTGACCAAGGACTGCACCGTCATTGGCATGAACACCCGGATCGAGATCTGGGACGCCGCCACCTGGGCGACCTACGAGGCCGGCCAGGAGCCGGCCTACGCAGCCCAGGCAGAGGAGGTCATGCCTGGCGTCTTCTGAGCACCCCTGGGATCTGGCCTCCGACCGCTTTCCCTCCTGGCACACCTTCCCCGGTGCCAGGCGGGGGAGCGGGCGGGGACCAGAAGTCAGGGAGCACGAGGTCTGGGGTCCGCGAGCCCCGGAGCAGATCACAGCACGAGAGCACGTCCTAGGAGGGCAGGGTCGAGATGGGCAGCACCCCGCAGCCGGCGCATGTTCCGGTGCTCCTGGAACGCTGCGTCGGCCTGCTCGCCCCCGCCCTGACCGGTCCCGACGACGTGGTGGTCGACTGCACCCTCGGACTGGGGGGCCACGCGGAGGCGTTGCTGCGCGACACCCCCGCCCGTCTCGTCGGCCTCGACCGCGACCCTGAGGCGCTGGTGCGCACCGCAGCCCGCCTGGAGGCCTACGGCAGCCGCGTGACCCTCGTGCACGCCGTCTACGACGCGCTGCCTGGCGTACTCGCGGGCCTCGGCATCGGCCAGGTGCAGGGCATTCTGTTCGACCTCGGGGTCTCCTCGCTGCAGCTCGACGAGGTGGCCCGCGGGTTCGCCTACGCCCAGGACGCCCCGCTCGACATGAGGATGGACCCGACGACGGGGCAGAGCGCGGCCGATGTCGTCAACGGCTACGACGGCAAGGCTCTTGCCCGCGTGCTGAAGGACTACGGCGACGAACGGTTCGCGTCCCGGATCGCCGACGCCATTGTCCGCGAGCGTGTCCGCGACCCCTTCACCCACACCGCACGGCTTGCCGAACTGGTGAGAACCTCGATCCCGGCTGCGACCCGGCGTACCGGGGGACATCCCGCCAAGCGCACCTTCCAGGCGCTGCGCATCGAGGTCAACGACGAGCTCGGCGTCCTGCGCCGCGCGATCCCGTCCGCGCTCGACGCGCTGTCCGTCGGCGGACGTATCGTCGTCATGAGCTACCAGTCGCTTGAGGACAAGATTGTTAAGGCCGAGCTGGTACGCCGCTCCACGTCGGATGTCCCGGTCGACCTGCCGTTCGTCCCCGAAGGGTCGCAGCCCGAGCTGACGCTGCTGGTCCGAGGCTCCGAGAAGGCTACCGATACCGAGGTCCTTGCCAACCCCCGTGCCCAGTCCGTGCGGCTGCGCGCCGCCGAGCGCGCCAGGGACGCCGCATGAGCCCCGTAGCCACCAGCGCGGCCAGCACCTCGCCCGGCACCCTCAGTGTCCCGCTGCGCAGTCCGCTGCTCAAAGCCCCCCAGCGCCGGGTCGCCGGCCTTCGCCTGGTCCCACAGCGCCGGTCCACCGCGGCCAAGGCGCCGTTCGTCGTGGTCGTGGTTCTGCTGATCGTCGGTGGCCTGCTGGGGCTGCTGCTGCTCAACACGCTGGTGGCACAGGACAGCTTCGCGCTGCACGACCTCAGCAGCTCCGGCAAGGCGCTCCAGCAGCAGGAGCAGGACCTCGCTGCGCAGGTCCAAACCCTCCAGGCGCCCGCCGACCTGGCGCATCGGGCCACCTCCCTCGGAATGGTGCCCGGTGGTGCGCCCGCTTTCCTGCGGCTGTCCGACGGCCGGGTGCTGGGTCGGCCCTCGGCTGGCGTGGCCCCCGTCGTGCCACGTGTCCCCCCTACCGCTCCCGGCACCGTGACCAAGCCGACCACCGTGACCAAGCCGACCGGCCCGACCACCTCGACGGTACCGATCTCGCCCGCTAAGAAGCCCGCGCGAGCACACCGGTGACCCCTTCACAGCCGTCCCGCCGCCCTGCGACCAGCGCCCGCACTGCTGGCCGCCCACCCGCCCGCACTGCTGGCCGCGCGCCCGCCCGCCCTGCTGCCCGGACGGCACCGGCACGCAAGCGGCCACCGGTCCGGCGTACCCGGCCGTTGGGGCTGCCGGGCAGGCGGCTGCGGATCGGACTCTCGCTGCTGGGGGTGGTCGTGTTGCTGCTCGCGGGACGGCTCGTGCAGCTGCAGGGACTGCAGCCCGCGGCGTACGCAGGGCAGGCGGGCATCCAGCAGACCCGCGAGGTCCTGTTGCCTTCGCTGCGCGGCGAGGTGCTCGACCGCAACGGCAACGCGTTGGCGCTGTCGGTCATTGCCAAGAACATCTACGCCGAGCCGCGGACCATCGCCAAGGGACGTTGCCAGGTCGGCGCGACCGACCCGTGCGACCCCGCCAGCATCGCCAAGGCGGTCGCTCCGCTGCTCGGCCTCGACGCCGCAAAGGTGCAGACCCAACTGTCCTCCAGCAGGGGCTTCGTCTACCTCAAGCGCGATGTCAACCCGGCATTGGCCCAGCAGGTCATGAAGCTCGACCTGCCCGGGATCGGCGCGGAGAGCACCAGTGAGCGAGTGCACCCCTCGCACGACCTGGCCTCCGGTGTACTCGGGTTCACCGACTTCGAGGGCATTGGCCGAGCCGGCGTCGAGCTCGCCATGCAGGACCTGCTGGCCGGCAAGGACGGCAAGACCATCGCGCGCTTCGACGCGTCCGGGCGGGTCATCCCCACCGGTGATGTCAGTCAGGTCAACCCAGTAGCCGGGCACGACGTCGAGCTGACGATCGACCGCGACCTGCAGTGGTACGCCCAGCAGCTGCTTGCCACGCAGGTCCAGGCGACGCAGGCGACGAACGGCACCGTCGTGGTCATGGACATCAAGACCGGAGAGGTGCTCGCGCTCGCGACGGCCCCGACCTTCGACCCCGACAACCGGCCCAGCGGTACCTTCACGGCCAACCCGGCTGTGAGCGACGTCTACGAGCCTGGCTCGGTCAACAAGGTCATCACCGCCGCCGCGGCTCTGCAAGCCGGCATCGTCACCCCGCAGACGGTCATCGAAGTGCCTCCGACGTACCGCGTGGCTGACAAGGTGCTGCACGACGCGGAGGCGCACGGCACCGAGCACCTGACCTTTGCCGGAGTCCTGGCGAAGTCGTCGAACATCGGCACCGTCAAGGTTGCGCAGCAGGTTGGACCGGACCGGATCTACGCGATGTTGCGGGCCTTCGGCTTCGGTGACCGCTCCGGTCTCGGGCTGCCGGGGGAGAGCAAGGGGATCATCCCCGTCCCCGCCGACTGGTCGGGCACGTCGATCGCCAACATCCCGATCGGGCAGGGGATCTCGGTCAACGCGATGCAGGTCGCGTCGGTCTACGCGACGCTCGCCAACGCCGGCGTACGCGTGCAGCCGAGCATCGTCAAGAGCACCCGGGACAGTTCCGGTCACGTGACGCCGGCCGCTGCTCCAGCGCAGCGCCGGGTCATCTCCGCTGCGGTCGCGGCCGACATCCGGGCGATGCTCGAGTCGGTGGTGTCGGAGCAGGGGACGGCGCCGCTCGCAGCCATCGCGGGCTACCGGGTGGCGGGCAAGACGGGCACCGCACAGCGGGTCGCGACCAGCGGACCGCGGGCTGGCTACTACGACGGCACGTACACCTCGTCCTTCATCGGCATGGCCCCCGCCGATGCGCCGCGCTTCGTCACGGCCGTGGTCCTGCAGGGCACCGGAGCAAAGGGCTACTTCGGAGGTCAGGTCGCGGCGCCCCTGTTCAGCAAGATCATGGGCTTCGCCCTCCGCTCGTACGACGTGGCACCGACCGGCACCACGCCGCCCGTGCTCCGCCTGTCCGTCGACTGACGCCGCTAGCCTCACCTCGTGCCTGCGACCCCGGACGCCGCCGCCCTGCGGCCGTCCGACCCGTCGCCGCGTGCCCTGGGTGCGGTGCTCGGCGCGGTTGCCGGGCTGCACGTCCAGGGAGAGCTCTCCGGCGTCCGGGTCACCGGCTGCACCCACGACTCCCGCGCTGTGCGTCCCGGTGACCTGTACGCCGCCCTGCCCGGTGCCCACCTGCACGGCGCGAGCTTCGTGGCCCAGGCCGTGGCCGCCGGTGCCGTCGCCGTCCTGACGGACCCGGCCGGCGCCAGCCAGGTCACCGCGGTGCCGGTGCTGGTCGCTGAGCAGCCCCGCACGGTACTGGGAGCGGTCGCCTCCTGGGTCCATGGCGACCCCTCACAGGCGCTGACCGTCCTGGGCGTTACCGGCACCAACGGCAAGACCACCACGGCGTTCCTGCTCGAAGCCGGTTTGCGTGCCGCCGGCCTCCCGACCGGCCTGCTCGGCACCGTGCTCACCCGGATCGGGGACGTCGAGGTCAAAAGCGTCCGGACCACGCCGGAGGCGACCGACCTGCACGCGCTGTTTGCCGTGATGCGCGAGCGCGGCGTGACGGCGGTGGCCATGGAGGTCAGCAGTCACGCGCTGTCCCTGGGGCGCGTCGACGGCGTGCGTTTCGACACCTCGGTGTTTACCAACCTGTCCCAGGACCACCTCGACTTCCACGACAGCATGGAGGATTACTTCGCCGCCAAGGCCTCGTTGTTCACTCCCACGCGTTCGGCCCGCGGCATCGTCAACGGCGACGACCCAGCCGGCCTCAGGCTGCTCGCCAACTCCTCCATCCCCCTGGCCGCGTACGGCGCCGACGGGACCTGGCGGGCCAGCTCGGTGGAGCTGCGAGCTGACGGGAGCACGTTCGTGCTGGAGGGGCCTGGCGTGTCCGCCGTGGCGGCCGTGCAGCTGCCTGGGGGCTTCAACGTGAGCAACGCCCTGGGCGCCCTGGCCACGCTCGTGACCGCCGGGGTGCCGGTCGCCGACGCGGTGCGCGGGGTTGCTGGGTTGTCGTGCGTCCCGGGCCGGATGGAGCGGATCGACATAGGCCAGCCCTTCACCGCCCTGGTCGACTACGCGCACACCCCCGACGCCGTCGAGATGCTGTTGCGCAGCGTCCGGGCGCTCACGGCGGGACGGGTGATCGTGGTCCTGGGCTGTGGCGGTGACCGGGACCGGGGCAAGCGTCCCCTGATGGGCCGGGCAGCCGTCGCCGGCGCCGACGTCGCCGTCCTGACGAGCGACAACCCGCGCGGCGAGGACCCGCTGGCGATTCTCGGCGAGATGACACAGCCCGGAGCCGTTGTCGAGCCCGACCGACGGGCGGCGATCGCCTGGGCCGTCGCCCAGGCTCGGCCGGGTGACGCCGTGGTCGTGGCCGGCAAGGGACACGAGAGCGGCCAGGAGGTTGCCGGTGTCGTCACGCCGTTCGATGACCGGTTGGTGCTGCGTGCGGCTCTTGAAGGGGTCCACGCATGAGACTGCTCACCGTGCCCGCCTCACTGCCCGCCCTGCGGGAAGGCCTGCGGGACCTGGCTATCGCGAGCGAGGGCAAGGCCCACCGCACCTACGCCGTCCTCGGCCCCGTCCCGGACACCTCCCGGGAGGACCTGATGGACCTCGGTCGCTACCTGGTTCGCCTGGACATCACGTCGCTGGTCGTCGTCGGGGAGGCCGGGTCGGTGCACGCAGGTGCCGTGCTGGAGGGCTCCTGGGGCTCGGAGTCGCGGCACGTCGACACGGCCGATGATGCTCTCGCCCTGCTCCGCCACGAGCTCACTGCTGACGATGTCGTCCTCGTTGCCGGCCTACCGACCGTCCTGACCGCGCTCGAGGGAGCCGCATGATCTCCGTCCTCGTCGCCGCCATGACCGCGCTGGTCCTCAGCCTGCTCTGCACACCCGCGGTGGTGAAGCTGTTCCGCCGACAGGGCTACGGCCAGGAGATCCGCGAGGACGGTCCCGCCAGCCACGCCACCAAGCGGGGAACGCCCACCATGGGCGGCACGGTCATCATCCTGGCGACCTTCGCCGGCTACGGCGTCGCGCACGTGTTGGCCCTGCGCAACCCTGGCCGAGGACCCACCGCCAGTGGACTGCTGGTCTTGGGGCTCATGGGGAGCCTCGGCCTGGTCGGGTTCCTCGACGACTTCATCAAGATCCGCAAGCAGCGCTCGCTGGGGCTCACCGCGCTGGCCAAGTTCGGCGGCCAGCTCGTGACCGGCGTCGGGTTCGCCGTACTCGCCTTGCAGTTCCGCAGCAAGACCACCGGGCTGGCCCCGGCCTCGACCCACCTGTCGTTCGTGCGTGACTACGGCGGCTGGTCACTGGGGACCGTCGGGTTCGTGGTCTTCGCCTACCTGGTGGTCACCGGCACGTCCAACGCGGTCAACCTCACAGACGGGCTCGACGGCCTCGCCACCGGGACGTCGGTGATGGTCCTGGCGTCCTACGTGATCATCGCCTTCTGGGAGTTCGGCAACGCCTGCGCACGTGCCGTCACGTCGAGCTGCTACCACGCCAGGGACCCGCTCGATGTCGCCCTTGTCGCCGCGGCGGCAATGGGCGCCTGTTTCGGGTTCCTGTGGTGGAACGCCTCGCCGGCGAAGATCTTCATGGGTGACACGGGTTCCCTGGCCCTCGGGGGGCTGTTCGCCGGCATCGCCATCGTGACCCGTACCGAGCTGCTTCTCGTCGTGCTCGGCGGCTTGTTCGTCGTCGAGACGTTGTCGGTCATCATCCAGGTCGGGTTCTTCAAGATGACGCGCAAGCGGGTGTTCAACATGGCGCCGATCCATCACCATTTTGAGCTCGCCGGCTGGGCCGAGAACACCGTCATCGTGCGCTTCTGGATCATCGGTGGCCTGGCTGTGGCTTTCGGACTCGGGCTGTTCTACGCGGAGTTCCTGTCCCACGGGTCGCTCAGCTGATGCACGACGCCTACCGCGGCCTGCCTGTCGTTGTGGCTGGCGCAGGGGTCTCCGGCGAGGCGTCCGCCCGCGTCCTGCGCGACCTCGGCGCTGTGGTCACGGTCGTCGACGGCTCAGCCGAGGCCCTGGACCTGCTTGCGGCGCAGGGGTTCTCGGTTGCTTCCGGGCTTCCGGTCGAGGTGGCCCTGGTCGTGACCTCCCCGGGCTTTCGGCCGACGGCCCCCGTCCTGGTCGAGGCGGCCGCACGGGGGGCCGAGGTGATCGGAGAGGTGGAGCTGGCCTGGCGGCTGGCCCACCTTCCCGGCCGTAGGGCGGTCCCCTGGCTGGCCCTGACGGGCACCAACGGAAAGACCACCACCGTGAAAATGCTCGAGGCGATGCTCGTTGCCGCGGGTCACCGCACGGTCGCCGCGGGCAACGTTGGCCTGCCTCTGGTGGACGCGGTGGACGGGTCGTACGACGTGCTGGCCGTCGAGCTGTCGAGCTTCCAGCTGCACTGGTCGCGCTCGCTGCGCCCGCACACTGGCGCCCTGCTCAACCTCGCCGACGACCACACCGACTGGCACGGCTCTTTCGGGGACTACACCCGGGCCAAGGCCCACATCCTTGCCGCGGACGTCGCTGTCGGCAACGCCGACGACGATGCGGTGCGGGGCCTGCTCGCTCACGCCTCCGCCCAGCAGGTTGGCTTCACGCTGCGCACGCCAAGGGCTGGCGAGGTGGGGGTCGTCGAGCACCTGCTTGTCGACCGTGCCTTTCCCGACGTACCAGGGGAAGGCACCGAGCTGGCGACGCTCGACGACATCGGCGTACCCGGTGACCACAACGTCGCCAACGCCCTTGCCGCGGCCGCCATGGCTCGCTCTTTTGGAGTCCCCGCCAGCGCGGTTCGCGAGGGGCTGCGGAGCTTCGTCCCCGAGCCGCACCGCAACACGCTGGTCGCCGTCCTTGGCGAGGTGTCCTGGGTGGACGACAGCAAGGCGACCAACCCGCACGCCGCGGCCGCCTCCCTGGCGGCGTACCGGCCGGTGGTCTGGGTCGCGGGTGGCCTGCTGAAGGGGGCGGACGTCGACGACTTGGTCCGGCAGGCGGCGCCGCGACTGCGCGCCGCGGTCCTGCTGGGGACAGACCGTGCCGTCCTTCGCGACGCACTGTCACGACACGCCCCGGAGGTCCCCGTCGTCGAGGTCGCCCGCCTCGACACTGGGGCCATGCAGGAGGTCGTCGAGGCGGCCCGGTCCCTCGCGCGGCCGGGAGACACGGTGCTGCTCGCGCCCGCCGCAGCCTCCATGGACTGCTTCACGGACTACAAGCAGCGAGGCGACCTGTTCGCCGACGCCGTCATGAGCCTTCGGTGACGGCAGTCTCGACAGCAGCTTCGGTCGGCGCGCTGTCGGTAGTCCGGCCGGCGGCTCTTCAACGTCCACTCGCGTCGTACTACCTGGTGGTCGTCAGCACCGGGCTGCTGCTCGCGATCGGCTTCGTGATGGTGCTGTCCGCCTCGAGCGTCCGGTCCTACCAGACTTATCACTCCGCCTACGCGATCGCCCTCAAGCAGGGCATCTTCATCGGGATCGGCCTGCTGGCCCTGTGGGTCGCGTCCCGTATTCCGGCCCGGGTGTGGCGGCACCTCGGCCTGCCGATCCTGCTCGGTGCCCTGTTTTTGCTCTTTGCCGTGCTCGTCCCTGGCATCGGTCGCAACGTGGACGGTGCGCGCCGGTGGATCCCCCTGCCGGGCGGCTTCAACCTGCAGCCGAGCGAGCTCGCGAAACTTGGGATCGCCGTGTGGGGAGCGGATCTGCTGGTGCGCAAGCGCAAGCTGCTGGGGGACTGGAAGCACCTGGTGATACCGCTTGTGCCCGTCGTCGGCCTGGTCGGCATCCTCGTCATGCTCGAGCCGGACATGGGTACGACCATTGTGGTCGTCTCCGTCCTCGTGGCGCTGCTGTGGGTCGTGGGTGCCCCCGGTCGGGTCTTCGCCTGGATCGTCGGGGTCGGGCTGGCCCTCGGTGCGGTGATGGCCGTGGCCGAGCCGTACCGGCTCGCGCGCCTCACCTCGTTCGCCGACCCCTGCTCGGACACCCACCGGCTGCTCAAGGGCTATCAGGCGTGTCAGGGGCTGCAGGCGCTCGGCGGGGGCGGCTGGGTGGGTGTGGGCCTCGGGGCGAGCCGCGAGAAGTGGGCCGGCGGTCTGCCCAACCCCTACACCGATTACGTGTATGCGATCGTCGGCGAGGAGCTAGGTCTGCTCGGCACGCTGACCGTCCTGCTGCTGTTCGCGACGCTGACCTACGCCGGCTTCCGGATCGCCAAGCGCACCAAGGACCCCTTCGCCCGCCTGGCGGCCACCGGGATCACGGTGTGGATCGCCGTGCAGGCGCTGGTCAACATGGCGACCGTCGTGGGGCTCGTGCCGGTGACAGGCATCCCACTCCCGCTGATCTCCTTCGGTGGCTCCGCGCTGGTCCCGACCCTGGTGGGCATCGGGATGCTGCTGTCGTTCGCGCGCGACGAGCCGGGGGCGGCCGCTGCACTCGCCTCGCAGCAGGGCAAGCTGCGAGCCCTGGTGCTGCATCGGCCAGTCCCCTCAGCGGGTGTGCCCTCCCAGCGGTCCCGTCCCACGTCGGTGCCGGTACGCCGACCCGTTTCGCGCAGGCGGTGACGGTGCACGTCGTTCTCGCAGGAGGCGGGTCGGCGGGGCACGTCGAGCCGATGATGAACACGGCAGATGCCCTCCGCCGCAGGCATCCAGACGTTGGCATCTCTGCGCTGGGCACCGCTGAGGGACTGGAAGCCCGCCTCGTGCCGCTGCGCGGCTACGCCCTGTCCACGGTGCCCAAGGTGCCGCTGCCCAGGCGGCCGACGGTCGACCTGCTGCGACTGCCCGGGAGGCTGAGGGCAGCCGTCCGCGCAGCGTCGGCCCACCTGGAGGAGGTGGACGCCTCGGTCGTCGTCGGGTTCGGCGGCTACGTCTGCGTACCCGCCTACCTCGCAGCCCGGCGACGTGGCACGCCGATCGTGGTGCACGAGGCCAACGCCCGCGCAGGCATCGCCAACCGGCTCGGGGCCAGGTTCGCTGCTCGGGTCGCTGTAGCCGTGTCCGGGACAGGACTTCGGGGCGCGGTCGTCGTGGGGATGCCACTGCGGAGGCAGATCGCGCAGCTCGACCGCGGGGTGGCCCGGCCGGCAGCGCGGGCAGCTCTCGGGCTCGGCGAGGGCCCGGTCCTGCTGGTGACCGGCGGCTCGCAGGGTGCGCGGCGGATCAACGCCGCCATCGTCGATGCCGCTGATGCCCTTGCCGCCGCCGGTGTGCAGGTCCTCCATCTCGCCGGTCCGGTGCAGGCAGACGCCGTGCGCGCCGCCCTCGGCCCGCAGCCACCCCCGACGCATCACGTCCTGGACTACCTCGACGGGATGGACGCGGCCTACGCCGCCTGCGACCTGGTGCTGTGCCGAGCAGGGGCGATGACCTGCGCCGAGCTGGCAGCGGTCGGACTGCCCGCGGTCTTCGTTCCGCTCCCGATCGGCAATGGCGAGCAGGCGCTCAACGCTCAGCCGACCGTCGACGCCGGAGGTGGGCTACTGGTGCAGGATGCAGCCCTGGATGCTGACTTCGTCACCTCAACCGTCCTCCCGTTGCTCCTTGACCCCGTCCGCTTGGCACAGATGTCCCTGGCCGCCACAGGACTGGGTCACAGGTCCGCTGACGAGGTGCTGGCCGAGATCATCGAGGGGGCAGCACCATGACGGTGCATTTCGTCGGGATCGGCGGGGCTGGGATGAGTGGCATCGCCCGTGTCCTGCTGGCCCGCGGCACCGCTGTCTCCGGCAGCGACGCCAAGGACTCCCTCGCCCTGTCAGCGCTGCGCGCGCTCGGTGCCGAGGTCCACGTGGGTCACGACGCAGCCCATCTTGGTGGCGCCGAGACGGTGGTGGTGTCGACGGCGATTCGCGAGGCCAATCCCGAGCTCGTCGCCGCCCGAGCCGGCGGGCTGCGGATCCTCAAGCGCGCGGAGGCCCTGGCGGAGCTGCTCGTGGGCCACCGCGCCGTCGCCGTCGCCGGCACGCACGGCAAGACCACCACGACCTCGATGCTCACCGTTGCCGCGCAGCACTGCGGCGTCGACCCGTCCTTCGCGATCGGGGGCGACCTCAACGAGGCAGGAAGCAACGCCCACCACGGCAGCGGCAACCTGTTCGTGGTCGAGGCTGACGAGAGTGACGGGTCCTTTTTGGTCTACCGGCCGTACGCTGCGATCGTCACCAACGTCGAGCCCGACCACCTTGACCACTACCTCAACGAGGCCGCTTATCGGGAGGCCTTCGCCCAGTTCGTGCGGACCGTCGACCCGGGTGGGTTCCTGGTCCTGTGCGCCGACGACGCCGGGACGGTCGCGCTGGCTGCCGTCGCCCGCGCGGAGGGCATCGACGTCCGCACCTACGGCACCACCGAGGGCGCTGACCTGCGGATGGATGCGTTCATCAGCAGGGGATCCACCTCCACCTACGACGCCGTCCTGCGGGGCCGGCGGCTCGGTGAGGTCCGCGTCCAGGTGCCGGGCGCCCACCTTGCCCGCAACAGTGCCGGCGCCCTGCTGGCCGGCATCGAGCTCGGCCTCCCGGAGGCCGCGCTGATGGAGGGTCTGGCGGGCTTCACCGGCGTCCGGCGCCGGATGGAGCTCAAGGGCAGCGCGGCCGGTGTGCGCGTGTACGACGACTATGCGCACCACCCGACCGAGGTGCGCGCCCAGCTTGTCGCGGCCCGTGGCATGACCGGCGGGGGTCGGCTGGTCGCGGTGTTCCAGCCGCACATGTACTCGCGGACGGCCGCCTTCGCGCCGGACTTCGGGGCCGCCCTCGGGCTCGCCGACGAGGTCGTCGTCATGGGCGTCTACGGTGCCCGGGAGGACCCGATGCCCGGCGTCACCGGCGCGCTCGTGGCGGCTGCCGTCCCGCTCGACCCCGGGCAGGTCCTGTTCGAGCCGTCCTGGACGGCCGTCCCCGCAGCGGTCGTGGAGCGGGTGCGCGCCGGTGACCTGGTCGTGACACTCGGGGCAGGCGACGTGACGCAGATCGGCCCTGAGGTACTGCGGCTGCTGGAGGGCGAGGCGCCGTGAGCCGTGCCCCGGTCGCCCGGCCACCGCGGGTCGTGTCCGCGGCTCCGCGGCTCGCGGTCCGCGCCGACGCCGACCGGAGGGCCTACCTGACGGTGTGGGTCAGGCGTTCCGCTTGGGGCCTGGGGATCGTCCTGCCCCTGGCGTTGCTGGGCTGGTTGGTCCTGGGATCGTCGTTGCTCGGGGTGCAGAAGGTGGTCGTGACCGGTGAGCACCGGCTCACAGCTGCCCAGATCACTGCGGTCGTCGGCGTCCCCTCTGGCACCCCGTTGGCTCGCGTCGACACCTCCGCTGTGGCCAGGCGGGTCAGGGCGCTCACCGCCGTCGCCGGTGTGACGGTCACCCGCAGCTGGCCACATGGCCTCACGGTCACGGTGGTGGAGAGGGTTCCCGTCGCGGCGGTGCCTCAGGGCGCAAGCGTGCTGCTGCTGGACACCCACGGCGTGCAGGTGGCCACGGTGAAGGCCGTGCCGGCCGGCGTCTACCCCCTGGCTGTGCCGGTCACCGACCGAGCCGCAACGGTTGCAGCCCTGGCGGTCCTGCGGGGGCTGCCGGCGGTCCTGGGCCACGATCTGGTCAGCCTGAGCGCGACCTCACCCGAGCAGGTCACCCTGATGCTCACCCACGGTCGTCGCGTCCTGTGGGGCGGAGCAGCAGACGGGCGGGCTAAGGCGCTGGCCCTGCTGGCTCTGCTGAAGATGCCCGGCACCGTCTTCGACGTCAGCGCCCCGGGAGTGGTCACCCGCCGCTGAGCACAGCGCCGACACTCCGGGCACCCGACCTCCGTCTGGCGACCGCCGTGGGCGTTGCGCGCGCCTGCCAGGGCACGCGCCCGGTTGGTGGGACGTTCTGTGGGCACGGTCTCACTCACCCTCTGCGTTTCACGCGCCGAAGAGGACTGGAGTGGGCAGTACCGGGAGACAACCAGCAGCAGGAGGTGTCCATCAGCGAGCCGGACGTCACGTCGAGCGATGCCCGCGCCAAGCGGGCGCTGCGCACCATGCAGGTCCTCGCCACCAGCGAGGACGTATTCGAGACGTTCTTCGACCAGGCTCGGATCGGCCTGGCGCTCGCTGATCTATCGGCTTGCTACGTCCGGGCCAACCGCACCTACGCCGAGCTGCTGGGTCGACCCCCTGAAGACCTCATCGGAGTCCCGTTCGCCCACGTGTTGCACCCTGACGACCGCCTCGGGGATGCCGACGGTGTGGCGCGCCTGCTCCGGGGAGAGGAGCTGTCGTTGCAGTCGGAGCAGCGGTATGTCGCGCCTGACGGCCGCACCCTTTGGGTTCTGCACGGGGTGACGGTCGTGCCGGACACGCAGGGTCGGCCCGCGTGGTTCGCCGTCAGCGCGCAGGACATCACCGAGCGGCGGCGCGCGGAGGAGGAGCTGCGTGCCCTCACGGCGTCGCTGACCGAACGTGCGGTCCGCGACCCGCTTACCGGGCTGGCCAACCGGGCTCTGCTGGAGGAGCGACTGCGAGCTGTTCTGGCTCGTGACGCCCGTACCGGCGCCTCCACCGCGCTGCTTTTCCTCGACCTCGACGGCTTCAAGGCGGTCAACGACACCCATGGCCACGCGACGGGCGACCTGGTGCTCACCACAGTGGCGAGTCGGTTGTTGGCAGCGGTCCGCCCGTCCGACACGGTGTCCCGTCTGGGCGGGGACGAGTTCGTCGTACTCGTGGAGGGGGCCACCGAGGAAGGTCTGACGCCGCTGGTGGCCCGGTTGCAGGAGGTCCTGGGAGAGAGCATCGGAACTCTCGACCTCAAGGTGGGGGTCAGCATCGGGGTCGCCGTCTCGCGGGCGGGCGCCGTCGACCACGAGGAGCTCCTCGCCCAGGCTGACGCCGACATGTACGCCGCGAAGCGCGCGCCCCACCGCCGCAGGCACCAGCCGCCTCGCGGCACGTCCTAGGGCCTACGCCTCGCCCCGCTCGGAGGCGGGCCGTTGGCTTTTCTCCCGCAGTAGCGGGCTGTGCTGCAGGGCTGGGCGGACAGTTATGTGGTGGGACACGCGGCCTGGTGGGTTGACCCAGCATCTACCGGACGCCTACGGTTCACGGCAGGCCACAGGTTGACATAACTATAAGCGTCTACCTGAGGCTGAGGGTCGGCAGATGGCCGTTCTGCATCCTGACCGGTTCGTAGGTCCTCGCGATCTCGCAGCGCCTTCCCCGCGCCACGAGTCCTGCTGCACCGCCAGTCCTGCACCGCCAGTCCTGCACCGCCAGTCCTACCCAGCCAGCCCGTCCAGCTCGACCTCACTCAAGGCAGCTCCACCAGGCCAAACCACCAGCCGCACCAACGACGAAGGGCCCCGAGACCGTGGCAGCACCGCAGAACTATCTCGCCGTCATCAAGGTGGTTGGCATCGGGGGAGGCGGTGTCAACGCCGTCAACCGGATGATCGAGGTAGGCCTCAAGGGCGTCGAGTTCATCGCCATCAACACCGACGCTCAGGCGCTGCTCATGTCGGACGCCGACGTCAAGCTCGACGTTGGCCGCGAGCTCACCCGGGGACTGGGCGCCGGTGCTGCGCCGGACGTCGGCCGCCAGGCTGCCGAGGACCATCGCGACGAGATCGAAGAGGTCCTCAAGGGGGCCGACATGGTGTTCGTAACCGCCGGAGAGGGCGGCGGCACCGGCACCGGTGGCGCGCCCATCGTGGCCGCCGTCGCGCGGTCCCTGGGCGCCCTCACCATCGGGGTCGTCACCCGCCCGTTCTCCTTCGAGGGCCGCCGTCGTGCATCCCAGGCCGAGGAGGGCATCGAGCAGCTGCGTGCCGAGGTCGACACCCTCATCGTGATCCCCAACGACAGGTTGCTGTCCATCAGCGACAAGCAGGTCAGCGTGATGGACGCGTTCAAGAGTGCTGACCAGGTCCTGCTGTCCGGTGTGCAGGGCATCACCGACCTGATCACCACACCCGGCCTGATCAACCTGGACTTCGCTGACGTGAAGTCGATCATGAGCGGTGCCGGCTCGGCCCTGATGGGTATCGGCTCCGCACGTGGCGAGGACCGCTCGGTCATCGCCGCCGAGATGGCCATCAGCAGCCCGCTGCTCGAGGCCAGCATGGACGGCGCCCACGGCGTCCTCATCTCCATCAGTGGCGGCAGTGATCTCGGTCTGTTCGAGATCAACGAGGCTGCGCAGCTCGTCGCCGACGCTGCCCACCCCGACGCCAACATCATCTTCGGCGCCGTCATCGACGACGCGCTCGGCGACGAGGTGCGGGTCACTGTGATCGGTGCCGGCTTCGACAGTGGCGCCCCGACGCAGAAGCGATTCGAGCCCCGGCTTCAGGTCCCGGCCGAGCCGACCGCCGAACCTGCTTCCGAGGCGCCGAGCGGTTCAGACCAGGGGCGCTCGGCTTCGCGATACACGCCGACGACATCGACGGCCACGGCCAAGCCGCAGTCGGCCGCTGCCCCCCCACGTGCGCCGGTCGCCCAGCCCGAGCGGCAGCGACGCACGGTGGTCTTCGAAGATGACCTCGACGTCCCCGACTTCCTGAAGTAGGTCGTGTTCAACGTTCTCGACGCCGGCCTGCCCGGACCGGCGCGGGGGGTCTTCACCACCCGCGGTGGAGGGTTCAGCCTGCCGCCCTGGGACAGCCTCAACCTCGCTGTCCACGTCGACGACGCCCATGCAAAGGTGCAGGCAAACCGGGCCCTGCTCGTGGAGCAGCTGGGCGTCGACGGCCTCGCCTTCGGCAAACAGGTACACGGCATCGGAGTCCGGGTCGTCCGTGGGCTGAGCAACAAGACCACGCGCGGGCTCGACGACACCGACGCCCTGGTCACGACAACCCCGCGCCTCGGGCTGGTCACGATGGGCGCAGACTGCCTTCCCGTGCTGCTCGCCGCCCCTGGCGTCGTGGCTGCCGCCCACGTGGGCCGGCCAGGGATGGTCAAGGGGGTGCTGGCGGCGGTAGTCGCGCAGATGCGGGAGCTCGGGGCCGAGGTGATCAGCGCCGTCGTCGGCCCCGGCATCTGCGGACGCTGTTACGAGGTGCCGGCTTCCATGGCCGGGGAGGTCGAGAAGGCGGTCCCGGGCAGCCGTGCCACGACCCGGCAGGGCTCGGCCTCGGTCGACCTGCTGGCCGGCGCGACCTCGCAGCTGAGTGCCGAGGGCGTGTCGGTCCGCGCCGTCGGCGGCTGCACGGTGGAGCAGCCCGAGCACTTCTTCTCCTACCGCCGCGACGGCGTCACGGGACGGCACGCCGGGGTCGTCTGGCTACCGTGACCGACGACCTGCTCCGCCACGCCGAGCTCGCGGCCAACCTGGAGGACGTGCGCTCCCGGATCGCAGCCGCCTGCGGGGCGGCCGGACGCCGCCCGCAGGACGTGACCCTGATCGCCGTGACCAAGACCTGGCCCACCACAGACTGCCTCCACCTGTGCGAGCTGGGCGTCGTCGACCTCGCCGAGAACCGTGACGGGGAGGCTCTACAGAAGGCGCAGGAGACCCTGGGGGTGGTCGGCGGGGTCCGGTGGCACTTCGTCGGCCAGCTCCAGAGGAACAAGGCTCGCAGCGTCGCGTCGTACGCCTCGGTGGTGCAGTCGGTCGACCGGGCCTCGCTGGTGACCGCGCTCAGCCAAGGCGCAGTGCGCGCGGAGCGGGTCGTGCAGGTCCTGGTGCAGGTCAGCCTTGCGGCGGACGGCGACCCGCACCG
>JAYUBO010000197.1:0-2591 GCA_043740815.1 Frankiales bacterium
CTGGTATGCAGCGGTGGCCCGGATGGCGCCGTCGAAGCACAACACCCAGCCCTGGCGGTTCGTCGTCTGCGGCAGTTCCCTTGAGGTGTGGAGCGACCCTAGGCGGATGCTCCCCGAAACCGACCCGCACCATCGAGAGTTGATCATCTCCTGCGGCGCCGCGGTGCACCGGGCCTGCGTCGCGGCTCGTGCCCTGGGCCACCAGCCCGCCGTCACGATGTTGCCGGACGGGTCAGGCGGTTGCCTGGCTCGCCTGGTCGAGGTAGGGCCCTGGGAGATCTCTGAGCGGGACCGGGAGTTGCTCGCCTGCATTCCGACCCGTCGCACGGACAGGGGTCCGCTTGACGGGGGCGCGCTCCCGACCGCCCTGCCCTTCCTGCTGCAGTCCGCCGCGGCGGTCGAGGGCGCCTCGCTGCGGCTCGTCAGCACACCGGGGGACCGGAACACGCTGGTCGACCTGGTAGAGCGAGCAGACCGGCTGCTGGTGAAGCGTGGCCAAGTGGGTGAGGAGCTGGCCGGCTGGCTCCGGGCACCTGGAGACCCAAGGAAGGACGGGGTGCCCACCGACCACACCCGGGGAGCCGCCGCGTCCTACCGGGCGGAGTTCGTACAGCGCGACTTCTCGACACCTGGCTCGCGGCCGGCACAGGATCGGGCGGGTATCGATCGGCCGGTTGTCGGTGTGCTGTGCACCAGCAACGACCGGCCAGCCGACTGGCTGGTGGCCGGCCGGGCCTTGGGCGCGGTGCTGTTGTGCGCTGCTGCGGCCAGTGCCCACGCGTCCTACCTCAACCAGCCCGTCGAGGAGTCGGCGATCCGCAACGAGATGCGGTCCGCACTCAGCCTCACGGGCCACGCCCAGCTGGTGCTCCGGCTCGGCATGGGCGGCAGGGTTGAAGCCACACCGCGTCGAGATGCCAACCGGGTGACGTTCCACACCGATGGCAGCGCAGGATGAAAGGCAGCATCGAGGGTGTCCGCCGCGCCGCCTCAACGCAAGGCAGCTCAACCGTGAGCGTCGACCCCGCGCTGGGTGTGGATCTGACCATCGCCACCTCGCCGGACAGGCCAGCGACGACAGGTACTGCGGGGCCGCTGGGCCAGGCTGAGCTCCAATTAATCAACGGCTACTGGCGTGCCGCGAACTACCTTTCGGTCGGTCAGATCTACCTGATGGACAACCCACTGTTGACCGAGCCGCTGCTACCGGAGCACGTCAAGCCGCGGTTGCTGGGGCATTGGGGCACGACGCCGGGGTTGAACCTGCTGTACGCCCACCTGAATCGGATCATCTCAGCACGCAACGTCGAGGTGATGTACGTGATCGGACCGGGACACGGCGGCCCGGCAATAGTCGCGAACGCCTACCTGGAAGGCACGTACAGCGAGGTCTACCCGCCCATCGGTCGGGACACCGAGGGCCTTCGGCGGTTGTTCCGGCAGTTCTCCTTCCCAGGTGGCATCCCTAGCCATGTTGCGCCGGAAACTCCCGGCTCGATCCACGAAGGCGGTGAGCTGGGCTACGCGCTCGTGCACGCGTACGGCGCGGCGTTTGACAATCCGGAGCTGGTCGTCGCCTGCGTGATCGGTGACGGCGAGGCCGAGACGGGGCCGCTGGCCGCGAGCTGGCACTCCAACAAGTTCGTCAACCCCGCGCGGGACGGAGTGGTGTTGCCGATTCTGCACCTCAACGGGTACAAGATCGCCAGCCCTGCTGTGCTGGCACGGATCCCGGAGGACGAACTCACGAGGCTGCTCGAGGGCTACGGCCACCGGCCGATCCTGGTGTCCGGCGACCAACCGGCGCAGGTGCACCAGCTGCTCGCGGCAGCGATGGACGACGCCTTCGACGACATTGCCGCCATTAAGGCCCGGGCAGCGGCGGGCACCCTCGTCGGGCGCCCTGCCTGGCCGATGATCGTGCTGCGGACTCCGAAGGGTTGGACTGGGCCAGCGATCGTCGACGGACTGCCTGTCGAGGGAACCTTCCGCGCCCATCAGGTGCCCTTGTCCGAGGTCCGCACCAACGCCAGCCATCTCGCACAGCTCGAGGCGTGGATGCGCAGCTACGACCCCCAGGAGCTCTTCACTCCAGCGGGGGCGTTGCGCCCGGAGTTCGCGGCACTGGCTCCTGCCGGGCAACACCGGATGAGTGCCAGCCCGCACGCGAACGGCGGAGCGCTGTTGCAGGACCTGGTCCTTCCCGACTTCCGCAGCTACGCCGTGGACGTGCCACGTCCAGCTGGGTCGTTCAGCGAGGCGACCCGGGTGACCGGCGCTTTCCTGCGGGACATCGTCGCAGCCAACCCGCTGACGTTCCGGGTCATGGGTCCGGACGAGACCGCCTCCAACCGGTTGTCCTCGCTGTTCGAGGCGACCGACCGGGTCTGGGACGCAGAGATTCGACCTGGGGATGACCACCTGAACGCGGAGGGTCGGGTGATGGAGGTGCTCTCCGAGCACCTGTGCCAGGGATGGTTGGAGGGATACCTGCTCACCGGTCGCCACGGGCTGTTCAACTGCTACGAGGCCTTCATCCACATCGTGGACTCGATGGTCAACCAGCACGCCAAGTGGCTGAAGACGACCGC
>JAYUBO010000198.1:0-43345 GCA_043740815.1 Frankiales bacterium
GTCGCGCACCAGCTCGTCGGCGGCCTGCGCGCGGGGATGGGCTTCGCAGGGGCGGCCACCGTGGCCGACCTCCAGTCTGGCGGCAAGCTGATCCGGATCACGCCCGCCGGGCTCAAGGAGAGCCACCCGCACGACGTCCAGATGACGATCGAGGCGCCCAACTACTCCTCGCGGTGAGCGTCGCTCCGGTGTGTACCCCCGGCCGGAGTCTGGGAGGATCGTCGGCATGAGCGAGATCGAGATCGGCCGGGGCAAGCGCGGGCGTGAGGCGTACGCGTTCGACGACATCGCGATCGTGCCGAGCCGGCGCACCCGCGACCCGGAGGACGTCAGCCTCGCGTGGGAGATCGATGCCTACCGCTTCGAGCTGCCCCTGATGGCGAGCCCGATGGACGGCGTCGTCAGCCCCGACACCGCTGTCGCTCTGGGCAAGCTCGGTGGCCTTGGCGTCCTGGACCTCGAGGGCGTCTGGACCCGGTACGACGACCCGGAGCCGCTGCTCGTCGAGATCGCGACCCTGCCTGCCGACCGGGCCGTCGACCGGATGCGCGAGATCTACGCCGAGCCGATCAAGGCCGACCTGATCAGTGCCCGCGTCAAGCAGATCCGTGACTCGGGGGTGACCGTTGCGGCCTCCCTCACCCCTCAGCGGACCGTCCAGTTCGCCCAGACGGTCATCGACGCCGGGGTCGACCTGTTCGTCATCCAGGGCACTGTCGTCTCGGCCGAGCACGTCTCCTCACGCTCGGAGCCGCTCAACCTCAAGCGCTTCATCGCCGAGCTCGACGTACCGGTGATCGTCGGAGGATGTGCGACCTACCAGTCGGCGCTGCACCTGATGAGGACCGGTGCGGCCGGGATCCTGGTCGGTGTCGGTCCCGGGCAGGCCAACACCACCCGGGCGATCCTGGGCCTCGGGGTACCCATGGCGACCTCCATCGCGGACGCGGCCGGTGCCCGTCGCGACTACCTCGACGAGTCGGGCGGGCGCTACGTGCACGTCATCGCCGACGGCGGGATGAGCACCGGTGGCGACGTCGCCAAGGCGATCGCGATGGGCGCCGACGCGGTGATGATGGGCAGTGCCCTCGCGCGCGCGTCGGAGGCCCCGGGTCGTGGCTGGCACTGGGGACACGCCTCCCACCATCCGGTACTGCCCCGCGGCACCCGGGTCCGCACCGAGCCGGTCGGCACGCTGGCGGAGGTTCTGCTCGGCCCGGCCGGCACCGACGACGGCGCCACCAACATCTTCGGCGGGCTGCGGCGCGCGATGGCGATGACCGGCTACTCCTCGATCAAGGAGTTCCAAAAGGTCGAGGTCATGGTCGCGCCCGCGCTTCGGACCGAGGGCAAGGAGCTGCAGCGGGCCCAGGGGCTCGGCACCTTCGGCTGACTGGCGGTGCGTCGTCCACGTCTGACGCGCTCTGTCGTGTACCTGACACCAACCTTCCCCTCTTGGCGAAGCTGTGACGAGATGGCGTCCGGAAGTTCTGGGGGGGCCGGACTTCTGCACGGGCGGCCCGTTGGTCGGGGGGCCACGACCGCTCATCTCGGAGGCGTCGTACCAGAGCACCGGTGCGACGCCTCCGCATTGCTTCGGGCCGAGGGTCGCGCAGATCGCCCCGCGATAGCGGGCTAGGACGTGCCAGCCCGGTAGATCCGCCACGGTGGCGCGTCGGTGAACCCGAGCCCGGCGTACACGGCGTATCCCGCAGGGCTGGGGTTGAGGAAGGCCAGGTCGCAGCCGCGCCGCTGGGCTTCGTGCAGCACGGCCAGGGTCAGGGCCCGGCCCAGGCCCTGCCGCCGGGCGACGGGCACGGTCCCGACGCCGTAGACAGCGGCGACCCCGTCGACCGTCACCAGGGTCGCTGTCGCCACCGGTAGCGCACCGTCATAGCCGACGGCTACCGCGCACGCCGCGTTGCGAAGCTTCGGTAGGACGAACGCGGTGGCCATCTCCAACGGGTCACCGAAGGACGCCGTCTGGACCGCGGCCGCGCCCTGCGCGTCGTCCCAGCGCAGCGCCACGGGCGGCGGTGGCGGCAGCTGCTCGAGAGAGCGAAGCATGACCTCCTGGTCGGTGACGTGCGGCGTACCCGGGTCGAGGTCGAGCTCGGCTGGGACGAGAACGGCCCAGGGCATGTGTCGCTCGGCAAACCACTGCTCGGCCTGGCCAAGGTGGGCCAGACCGCCGCGGTGGGTCAGATGGGCGCCGTTCCAGTGGACCGCGTCCAGGCCGGTCGTGTGGACGGCGAGCCCGCCGAGGTCGGCCCAGTCACCGGCCGGACGGGTCGCGACGTCGGCCCGCCAGACCGCGACGGTCGCGGCACGCTGCCGGGCAACGGGATTCATGCGGTGAGTCTCCTAGACTCCATGTGATGACGGAGACCGACGTTGTCCTGGTGGTCGACTTCGGCGCGCAGTACGCCCAGCTGATCGCCCGGCGCGTCCGCGAGTGCCACGTCTACTCCGAGATCGTGCCGCACACGATCACCGCCGAGCAGATCCGGGCCCGCGCTCCGAAGGCCGTGATCTTGTCCGGTGGGCCGTCGTCGGTCTACGCGGACGGGGCCCCGCAGGTCCCGGCCGGCTTCTTCGACACCGGCGTACCCACGTTCGGGATCTGCTACGGCCATCAGGCGATGGCCCTGGCCCTGGGCGGTCGCGTCGCCCAGACCGGTACGGCTGAGTACGGCCGTACCGCCTTGACCGTCACGTCCCCCGGGGTGCTGTTCGACGGGCTTCCCGAGGAGCAGTCGGTGTGGATGTCGCACGGCGACGCGGTCGCCGAGGCGCCCCCCGGCTTCACCGTCGTCGCCACCACCGAGGCGACGCCCGTTGCCGCCTTTGAGAACACCTCCGCAGGCCTGTACGGCGTGCAGTTCCATCCGGAGGTGCTGCACTCCGAGCATGGCCAGGCGGTGCTGAAGAAGTTCCTCATCGAGGCCGCCGGCTGCCGTCCGACGTGGACGATGGTCAACGTCGTCGAGGAGCAGGTCGCCCTGATCCGTGAGCAGGTCGGGACCGGTCGGGTCATCTGCGGGCTGTCCGGTGGCGTCGACTCGGCTGTCGCCGCCGCCCTCGTGCACCGTGCCGTCGGTGACCAGCTGACCTGCGTCTTCGTCGACCACGGCCTGCTCCGCAAGGGAGAGGCCGAGCAGGTGGAGCAGGACTTCGTCGCCTCGACCGGCGTGCAGCTGCACGTCGCCGACGCCCGCAAGCGGTTCCTCGACGCGCTCGCCGGCGTCACCGACCCCGAGGCCAAGCGCAAGGCCATCGGCCGCGAGTTCATCCGAGTCTTCGAGGAGGCCGCCCGCGAGATCTCCGCCGACGAGCCCGTGGACTTCCTGGTGCAGGGCACGCTCTACCCGGACGTCGTCGAGTCCGGTGGCGGTGCCGGCACCTCCAACATCAAGAGCCACCACAACGTCGGCGGGCTGCCCGAGGACCTGCAGTTCGCCCTGGTCGAGCCGCTGCGGGCGCTGTTCAAGGACGAGGTCAGGGCAGTTGGTCTCGAGCTCGGGCTGCCCGGGGCGATCGTCTGGCGCCAGCCGTTCCCCGGCCCCGGCCTCGGTATCCGCATCATCGGTGAGGTCACCCAGGACCGCCTCGACCTGCTCCGCGAGGCCGACGCCATCGCCCGCGAGGAGCTCACCCGCGCCGGCCTCGACCGCGACATCTGGCAGTGCCCCGTCGTGCTGCTCGCCGACGTCAGATCCGTTGGTGTGCAAGGAGACGGGCGCACCTACGGCCACCCCGTCGTCCTACGTCCGGTGTCGTCGGAGGACGCCATGACGGCCGACTGGTCCCGCGTCCCCTACGACGTGCTGGCCCGCATCTCGACCCGCATCACCAACGAGGTCCGCGAGGTGAACCGCGTCGTCCTCGACGTCACCAGCAAGCCCCCGGGCACCATCGAGTGGGAGTAAGTCCCCAAGGCTGACCTGCGGGGTTACAGGCCAGTTTGTACGACAGTGCGCGTGAGCGGGTCAAATTCCTGATGACGGGTTCGCCTCACTGCGACGGACCCAAGCGGCTGACCCACCATCCGGTGCGGTCGAGTAAGTGATTGGTCCCACGACCTCTGGGCGACGTCTGTCGCCTCTTGTTGCGCGAGGAGCAAGGCGCGTACCCTCGGCCACGTGCAGGAGCGTCCGCGAGTCTCCCTCAATGTTGGGTCCGGGGAGGACCCCGCGCCCGATGTCCTTGTCAGCGGAAGCGAGCGCGGGCCGCGACTCACGCCGGCCGCGCGACACCGACTGCGACTCGGCAGCGTCGTCGTCATCGTGTCGTTTGCGGCTGTCGCCGGGGGGTTGAAGGCACAGGAGCAGCGCGCCGCCGCAGCCGAGGCCCGTCGGCTGGCAAGCTTGAGGCAGGTGTCCGTCGAGGGGCCCTACGGATTCGAGCTTGAGGCGGACCCGGCTCCCTCTCTGTCTGCCGGGCTGGACATGAAGTTCTTCCTGCGCAACACCGGCCCGCGAGATGTCACCGTGACCCGCGCCACCGCCGGAGAGTTCGTCCTGCTCGCCCCTATTCCGCTCCCGGCGCAGACAAGACGCGAACTCGTGATGCACCAGAAGGTCGACTGCACCGCTGACACTCTTCAGCCATTCCAGCCCACGCTCAACCGCACGACCTCCGACTCGCTGAAATGGCCCGGCCTGCTGCAGGTCACCGTTGCAACGCCCCGCGACACTCAAGCGATCACCTTCGCCCGGCCGCCTTACGACAACGAACGCGTAGCCGCCATATGTGATTGGTTGCGTGGCGGCCGGCCGGAAAGGGTCGGGGGCGCCGCCACGTGGAATCCCTCCTGACAGATTTCCGCCGGGTGCGCGTGAAGCCGTGGTGCTCGAAGGCGGCCACCGGCCCGGTGTGCAGGAACGATCCCGACGCTTGTGCGGACGTCGGTCTCCTCGGAGTAGCCCTGGACCGCGCCTGCGCCCTAGCTGGCGATCTCGGCGAGCGCCCCGTCCGGCGCGGTGTGTACGACGCCGCGCTGGCGCGGCCCCTGCCCGTGTAGAAGCACGTGATGCGCCAGTCCGGGCGATAAGTGAGTTCGTTGTCTACCGTCGCCTGCTCTCGATCTCTGGCAACTCGACGGGTGAGCCGAACTGGCACGATCCCAGGCAGTCGTCGCCGTCGAAGAGGAGGGCCGCGTGGGTACTGCCTTCTTGGACGGGCTGCTGCTTGTTCGCCCGGTTCTGCTCGGGGGTGCGCCCAGCTTCACGTGGAAGCCCAGCACCAGCGGCCGCCCCACACGCCGTTGTTGGCCTCGACCAGTAGTCCCCAGTTTCGCGCCCAAGGCGACGAAGGAGATGGCGAACAGACTCCCGACGACTACCAGCCGCTCATCGTCATTCTCTCATTCGACCCCGGTCCGCGCGTGGCCGGGAGCACCCGACCGACCACCTTGGCGAGGACTGTCTCGGTGCGACCGAACATCAGGTGCTTCGCGCCCTGGACGACGACGACATCGGCGTGCGGCACGGCGCGGAAGGCCGCCGTTGCCCTATCGGGGGACAGGGAGTTGTCGAACTCGGGGACGAGGACCGTAAGCGGCTTCTCGGACGCGACGCCCAGCGGCAGGTCGTCCGTAGCCGACCAGCGCAGCGTCGGGGACAGCAGGATCGCGCCCTCGACCTCCGGGACGCATCCGTACGGCGGGGCGAGGTCGGTCCCGAAAGACCAGCCGAGCAGCCAGAGACGGGTTAGGGCCTCCCGTTGCAACAGGTCGATCGCGGCGGCGACGTCGTGGCGCTCCCCCTTGACGTCGTCAAAGGTCCCTTCGCTCGTACCCCGTGGACTGGTCGTGCCACGGGTGTCGAAGCGCAGCACCGCGATCCCGGCTTGGTGCGGCAGTCGGTTGGACGCCTTCCTCAACAGGTGGCTGTCCATGAACCCGCCGTGCGTCGGCAGCGGCTGCAGGCAGAGCAGGGCGGCCACCGGTGTGGTGTCGACAGGCTGGGCGAGCTCTCCGACGAGGACCAGGCCGTCCTCGGTGCGGAACGACACCTCGCGCCGGACCCGGCAGCACCGCGCCCTCGCGCAGCCGTCCCGTCCCCTCACCCAGCGAACCGGGGCCCGCGTCTGGCAGGTCCTCTCATGTCATCCCGAGATGTTGTAGAGGGCCCGGGCCTCCTGCTGGGTCGCGATGGGCCGACCGACCTCGCGCGCGATCTCTTGCGCCTGCAGGAGAAGCTCCAGGTTGGTGGGGTTGCGGGCCGGGTCGTAAAAAAGCTCGAGGCCGGTCTTGATGTGGCCGCCGAGCTCGATGGCGCGTCGCAGGATGGTCGTGTCATCGAGCGCACCCTGACCCCAGATCGAGATGTACCAGGGGTGCTTGACTCGTGCCTCCTCGATCATATGCAGGTAGTAGTACAGGCTCTCCAGGCTGGGCTTCATGCCGTTCGTGCCGAGGGGCTTCAACGCCGTCAGCCCGTAGTCGCCGATAAGGTAGAAGTCCCACATCGAGCCCTGTGTCGACAGTCCGGCGTTCACGTAGTGCAGGGCGTGGCGCAGGTGCCCCGGTTCATACACCCCGAAGACCATGCCGATGTTGCGCTCCCGGAACATCCTGACCTGGCTGGCAACGCGGGCGTAGTTGAAGCCGAACTCGGGACCAGACAGGTAGCCCTCGTCGTCGGCCTCCATCGCGAAGAGCGTCAGTCCTGTGTCCACGCAGCCGATGCGGACGTTGCCACCCTCGTAGAGGTAGGGGATGTGCTCCAGGCCGTTCTCGCAGGGGAGCAGGCGCAGGTTGTTGCAGGTGGTGGGATACCACGTGATGCGGGGGTGCTTGGCGAGAACCCGGTCCCACGTGCGCATGTAGTCCTTATACGCGTTCTCGCCCATGAGGTCGAAGCTGGTGTTGTGGGCGTGGATGGCGCCCGCGCCCGCTTCCCAGCAACGGATCGCGTCCTCGGCGATCTCGTCGTAGCTGATCGGCGTGTTCGGGTTCATCTCCTTGGTGCGGATCCCGTTGATGTGGGACTCGATGATGACCGGGTAGTCCCAGCTCGGTGCCATGTCTGCATACCGGTCGAGCGCAGTGGCCATGGTGGTGTCTCCCTCTCGGCGACGGGCTGGGGGCACGTTACGGGCGACGCCGCCCGGTGTCTAGTCACCTCCTGCGTAGACATGCGTCGCCTCGCCGCGAGGGTGTCACTCCGCGGCGAGGCGCTCCGCGGTCGCGAGGTCGGTGACCAGCGCGTTGACCCAGCCGCCGAGCAGGGAGGCGCGTATCGCTGCGTACTTCTGGGTGCCGCCGGCAACGGCGAGCACCCGGTCCGCGCGGCGTAGCTGGTCCAGCGTGACCCCGACGACGAGATCGTCGAGCTCCGAGACGACGGGGCTGCCGTCCGCCGCGATGAAGCGGAGGTTGACCTGTCCGACCGCGCCCAGCTGCCGGGCGCGGTCGAACTGCTCGTCGGTGAAGAAGTTCTCCCCGGCGGCGAGCGGATGGTCGACCTCACAGGTGCCGATCCCCACCAGGGCCAGCTGCATGTGGTCGAGCAGCTCGAGGGACGCCCGTGCATCCGGGTCGTGTGCGAGCAGGGTCTTGCGGAGCTCGGGGCTGAGCGCGACACCCGGGGTGCGCAGGAACCTGGGTTCTGCGCCGGTGAGCTTGGCCAGGTCCCGCGTGGCCTGCGCAGCCTCGTGCTGCAACGTCGTCCGTCCCACGTCGCCGAGCAGCTCGACGACGAAGCGGACATTGGACCGCAGGCGCGGGAGCGCAGCGACAGTGGCCCGCAACGAGCGGCTCCACGACGTGAAGCCGATGATGTCCGCGTCGAACGGGTGCGCCTGCAGCCAGTGCGCGACCGATAGGCCGAGCGAGCGAACGAGGTCCTGCTCGTCCTCCTCGACCCCCGTGGCGACATCGAAGACGTGCGCCTCCAGCAGGCCGTACCGCTTCTCTAGCGCCTCCTCCACCTCGGCATGCAGGCCGTCCGGCGCCACAACGCTCGTCCGGACGACGCCGGCCGCCATGGCCATGTCGAGCAGCCGGGACACCCTGGACTGGGAGATCGCCAGACGGTCCGCGATCTCGCGCTGTCGGAGGCGTCCGTTGTGGTAGAGCCACGCGACCTTGGTCATCATGCGCAGTTGCTGCAGGTCGTTGCGCTCGGCCACGGCCCTCTCCTGCTTCATGGACGTGTCGGATCCAACCGGTCCCGACCTTGCCTTGACAGTGATGTTCGTCATGTTATTCTTGCATCGATTTGCAGGCAGAGCATAGAAATGTTCCACCGATCGAGCAATTCTTGCCTTTTGATTCACGGTGCGAGGGCGGCCGCTCGTCGCTGGGCGGCAGGTCACCCCCTGGCAACCGGCGACGACCCGCACACCCGACAGCAGGCAACGCCGCGACGGTCCGGTCGCCGGCCACGACCCAGGAGGTCAGCGTGAGCACCAAGAGTCACGAGGTGTCCGAGTTCAGCATCGCCATCCCGGATGACGACCTTGCCGACCTGAAGGACCGGCTGAGCAGGACGCGCTTCCCGGACGACTTCGGCAACGACGATTGGCGCTACGGCTACAACGGGGACTACCACCGGGAGCTCGTCCGGTACTGGCTGGAGGAGTACGACTGGCGCGACGTAGAGCGGCGGATGAACGAGCTGCCGCACTTCAAGACCCAGCTCATGGGCGTCCCCCTCCACTTCCTGCACGTGCGCGGGAAGGGCCCGAATCCGGTGCCGCTGCTTCTCCACCACGGCTGGCCGTGGACGTTCTGGGACCTCCGCAAGGTCATCGGCCCGCTGACCGATCCGGCCGCCTACGGAGGGGATCCGGCTGACTCGTTCGACATCGTCCTGATCAGCCTGCCTGGGTATGGCTTCTCCTCGCCCCTGAAGGAGACCGGCTGGAACTGGTGGCGCACCGCTGACCTCGAGAACGCCCTGATGAAGGACGTCCTGGGCTACGAGAAGTACGCCGTGGCCGGCGGTGACTGGGGTGCCCTCGTGACGCAGCAGCACGGCCACAAGTACGCGCAGGACGTGCTGGGCATCTACACCCACTTTCCGGCGCAGATGAGCCACTACCTGTTCGAGCACCCCGACGCACCGCCCGGCGTCCAGTTCGATCCCGTCCTGGGGGTGCCGGCCGAGAGCGAGTACAGCGCCGACGAGAAGGGCTGGTTCGATCGCGGGAAGCTGTTCGTGCTCAACGAGAGCGGCTACGGCGAGATCCAGCTGACCAAGCCGCAGACGTTGGCCGCAGCGCTGGCGGACTCACCTGCCGGCCAGCTCGCCTGGATCACCGAGAAGCGGTATTTCTGGGGCCTCGAGGAACGGGGGGTGGGGACGGAGGCGTTCGAGCGCGTCTGGTCCAAGGAGGACCTGATCACGACGGCCGCGGTCTACTTCCTCACCAACACCGGAGGGACCTCCTCGCGCTACTACTGGGAGTGCCGCGGGAACCCGTGGCGGCCCAGCCACGACAGGTTCCCGGTCGTAGGGGTCCCTACCGCCGTGAGCATCTACCCCGGGGAGATCTACAAACCGCCGCGGACGTGGACCGAGAAGTACTTCAACCTGCAGCAGTACCGCGTCCACGAGGACGGAGGGCACTTTGCTCCCCTTGAGGTCCCTGAGATCTACGTCGATGACGTGGCGACGTTCTTCCGCCAGTTCCGTTGACCTGTCACGGTCGTTGACAGACAGCTGACTCACGGCGGGTGGACGAGTGGGCTGGGCTGCATCTCGCCCTGTCGGTAAAAACCCCGTCTGTCACGGCGCGACAAAGTTGCCCCTGGGTTACGACTTCGTCACTGAGCGCTTATTGACAAGAGACGACGCTATTGGCACTCTCTATAGAAATTCAGGAAGCAAGTATTTATGCAACCCCTTAAGCAGCCCAGCGATCTAGGAGATCAGATGACCACTCGCACCCTCCGGAGCCGGCCCCCGCTGGCAGTGGCGGTTGCCGCAATAACCGTCGTGGCCTTGGCCGCCGCCGGTTGTTCGAGCGCCACCACGACCAAGGCCGGTACCACCGTAGGGTCCGCTGCTCAGGGGGCCGACTACACGGGGGCCAACGCCAAGCCGGTCGACGTCAGCAAGCTGCAGATCATCGCCTCGGTGATCAACACAACAAACCCGTACTTCGCGTCGAACATCGAGGGCGCCAAGGCGCTGGGCAAGAAGCTGAACATCCCGGTGCAGATCGTCGACGCTGAGGGCAGCTCGCAGAAGGAGATCTCCAAGATCCAGGCGATCCTCGCTCAGGGAGACAAGACGAATATCGTGTTCGTCAACACGGTTGCCAGCTCCGACGTGCCGCCGATCATCAGCGCGTGCAAGCAGGCCAGCGCCTTTTGCACCATCTGGTGGAACAAGCCGGACAGCTACGAGCCGTGGGACCAAGGCAACAACTTCGTCGCCTTCCAGAAGCACGGTGGCGTGGACAGCGGTCGGTGCACGGCGAAGACCCTCGCCGAGTCGATCAAGACCGGCGGCATCATCGCCCTCGGTGGCGTCCAGGACAGCACCACCAGTCAGACCCGCGTCGCCGGCCTCAAAGACGAGCTGAAGAAGTACCCCGGCGTGAGCCTGCTCGACGTGCGCCCGGCCAACTGGGACCCCCAGATGGCGTTCCAGGAGACGCAGAACTTGATTGCCAAGTACGGCGACAAGATCAAGGGCGTCTGGGCTGCTGACGACGGCATGATCATCGGTGCCAAGGAGGCTGTGGACAAGTCCAGCCTCAAGGGCAAGGTCAAGTTCACCTCGGACGGTCTGTACCCGCCGGTCATCGACATCATGAAGAGCCCTGACAACCCGATCGTCGGTGAGACCTTCCACCGGGGCTACATGGCATCGGCCATGGGCCTCTACACCGCCTACCTCGCGGCGACCGGCCAGATGGATCCGTCCAAACTGCCGCACGAGAAGCGTGACAGCATCTTCAAGATCGCCTGTGTCACACCGGCGAACCTTTCCCTATACACCAAGTACGACACGAACATCGACGGCTGGATCGACACCCTGATCAAGAACGGCCCGTGGAACGTTGAGCCCGTCCCGCTGGTCGCTGGTGGTCCTGAGAAGTTGCCTCAGTCCTAATCCAGGGTGATTGTCCGGTCGCGCGCCCGCGTGGCGCGCGGCCGGATCATCGACCCCCACACACCCAGGCGGAGTGATGACAGACACCGACACCCTCGCTCCTGCGCCCAGTACGGGCGACGAGAGCACGCCGGCTGCGCCCCGTAAACGGCGCCGGATTGACGTCCGCAGCGGGGCGGAGACGGGTGCGCTCCTGCTGCTCGTCGTGATCTTCAGCGTGCTGAACAAGGACTCGTTCCCGACGGTCGTCAACCTTCGGACCATTCTCGACCAGGCTTCGACCCCCCTCATCATCGGCGTCGGCGCAACCCTGGTGATCCTGCTCGGCTGCATCGACCTCTCGGTCGAAGGCTTCATGAGCGTCTGTGGCCTCGCCTTCGTCCTCCTGTCGGCCAACAGCCGCGGACCGGGGGACCATGGCATGTGGGCCATCGTCATAGGCCTCGGGCTCGGTGCACTACTGGGCCTGGCCAACGGGCTGGTCCACACCCTGCTGAAGGTCCCCTCGTTCATCGTCACGCTGGGCATGGGGTTCGTCGCCTTCGGCCTCGCGACGATCCTGTTCGGTGAGGACCAGCTCCCCTTCCTGCGCAACACCTCCCTCACGTCCTGGCCGGTGCACAGGTTCCTGGGCCTGCCGTACTCCTTCTGGCTGGCCTTCGTCCTCGTGGCCCTGGGCGCTCTGGTCAGCCGGTACACCCGGCTCGGGCGCTTCACCTACGCGATCGGCGACAACGAGCTGATCGCCCGCGACAACGGCGTGCCGGTTAACCGTTACAAGGTTCTGGTCTTCACCATCGCCGGCGCGTGCAGCGGCATGGCCGGGATCCTGGTCACGATGGACCTCGGCTCAGCGCCGGCCCGCATCGGCATCGGGACGCTGTTCCTGACCATCGCCGCGGTCGTCATCGGAGGGACGTCGCTCGGGGGCGGCAAGGGCGGGGTCCTGCGGACCGCCGTGGGGGTCCTGCTGCTCACGGTCCTCAACAACGGCCTGATCCTCTCCGGAGTCAGCCCGAACGTCCAGTCCGCCGTCTCGGGCGGGGTCCTGATCATGGCTATCGTCGCGGCCTCCGGGCCGTACCGCAGCAGACTGAGGATCGTCAAATGACCACCACCCTGCCTCCCCGGGGTCCCAGCGCAGCTGCGGACACGCCTGCCCTGCGACTCACCGGGATCTCCAAGGTCTTCGCCAGGGTGAGCGCCGTCGAGGACATCACCATGGAGGTCCGCCAGCACGAGGTCGTCGGCCTGATCGGCGAGAACGGTGCCGGCAAGTCGAGCCTGTTGAAGATCCTCACCGGCATCTACCAGCCCGACTCGGGGACCATGGAGTCGCACGGCAGGGTCGTGAAGTTCAGGCGTCCGCAGGACTCGGTGGCCGCCGGCATCGGTGTGGTCCACCAGGAGCAGTCCCTGCTGACGAACCTCTCGGTCGCCGAGAACATCGCGATGGCGGGCGTCTCGCTCAAGGACGCGGGCACCAAGTTCGGCTTCTACCGCTGGAAGAAGCTCAACAAGGAGGCCGAGTCCGTCCTCGCCAAGGTCGGCTCGACCGTCGACCCCCGCGCGATCGTGGGGGACCTGCCCTTCGTCGACCGGCAGATGGTGGAGATTGCCCGCGCGCTCCGCGTCGACGACGCCCTGCACGTCCCACCGCTGCTCATCCTCGACGAACCCACGTCGGTGCTCGAGCGCGACGAGACAGAGACGCTCGAGCGGGAGATCCGCGCCCTGAAGGACCTGGGGTCCGTCATCTTCGTCTCCCACCGGCTCGACGAGGTCATGCGGATCTGCGACCGCATCCTCGTGATGCGCCGCGGCAGGCTGGTCGCGGACCGCAACACCGCGGACGTCACGCAGGACGAGCTCTTCCGGCTGATGATCGGCCACGGGTCCCGCGCCGCGAAGCGTCCGGAAGCCGCTGCGCTGCGCACCGGTACTCCGGTCCTCGAGATCACGGGGGTCAGCCGGAAGGGCGCCTACCGCGACGTGTCGCTGGAGGTCTTCCCGGGACAGTGCGTCGCGGTCGTCGGGACGATCGGATCAGGCCGTGAGGAGCTCTGCCGCGCCGTGTTCGGCGCGGACACGATCGACTCGGGCCAGATCAAGGTCGACGGCAAGGAGACCCGGAACTGGTCGATGCGCACGGCCGTCCGGAGCGGCGTGGCGTACGTCCCCGCCGAGCGCAAGGTCGAAGGGATGGTGGGCGGGCTCCCCGCGGCCGACAACCTCACCCTGGCCTACCCCGGCGCGGCCGCCTTCGGGCCGTTCCTGTCCCCGGGTGCCCGCAAGAAGCTGGTGTCGGAGTGGTTCGAGACCCTCGACGTCCGGCCGAACGACCCGAAGCTGCGCCTCGAGCGCTTCTCCGGTGGCAACCAGCAGAAGGTCGTCATGGGCAAGTGGCTGCTCGGTGCGCAGCTCAAGGTCCTGGTGCTCGACCACCCGCTCCGAGGCCTCGACGTCGGCGCGTCCGAGACGGTCAACGCCCAGGTGCAGGCGGCCTGTTCCCGGGGCGTGGGCGTGCTCCTCATCGCCGACACCATGGAGGAGGCCCTCGACATGGCGCACGTCATCGTGGTCATGCGCGACGGCGAGGTGACGGCCCGCTACGACCTGTCTGTCGACGCGATCACCGCCCTGGACCTCCTCGAGAAGATGGTGTGACGTCATGAGCACCGAGATCCTCCCCGCTGCACCGGACCCAACCACGACCGACGCCTCGACCGGTGCGAGCGCACCGCCCCGCCGCCGGCTCACGGCGCTGGACCTCTGGCAGTCCATCGGTCCGCTCGTCGTCTGCCTGGCGCTGTTCGCCCTCGTCGTGGTCCTGAACTCGGCGTTCCTGATCGGTGGCGGACCCGGCATCCTGACCCTGCAGGCGACGTTCATCCTGCTCATCGCGCTCGGCCAGGCGTGCGTCCTCAACGTCGGCAGCATCGACCTGTCGAACGCGGCGCTCTCGGTCCTGTCGGCCATGGTGCTGGCGATGAACCTGAGCAGCCTCGGCCCGCTCGCCCTCGTCCTGTCGGTCGCGCTCGCCACCCTCGTCGGCGTCGGCAACGGCCTGCTGATCGCGTACGCCCAGGTGCCGTCCTTCGCACTCACGCTCGGCACGCTGGGCGTCCTGCAGGCCGCGTCCCTCGTCATCAGCGACGCGACGACGGTCTACGTCAAGGGCAGCAGCACGCTCCTGAACCCGCTGTTCGGCACCGCCTTCGCCAAGCTGCCGCTGGCCTTCTGGCTCTCCGTGGTCCTAGCGGTGGTCATGTGGGTCGTTTTCCGCTTCACGCGGGCGGGAGAGTCCATGACGGCGGTGGGACTCAACGAGCAGGGCGCGATCTTCTCGGGCATCAGCAACCGAGGCGTCAAGGTCCTGGCCTTCGGGTTGTCCGGCTTCTTCTCCGGGCTGGTCGGGATCATGATCATTGCGCAGGGCGGGGCAGCGTCCTCCTTCGGTCTCGGCAGCGACCTGCTGCTGCCCGGCATCGCCGCCGCCATCGTGGGTGGCACCTCCATCACCGGCGGAAGGACCAACCCGCTGCTCGTCATCTTCGGGGCGCTCACCGTCGCGCTCATCCCTATCGCCTCAGCGGTGCTGCACGTGCCGGCCACGGCGCAGAGCCTCGTCTACGGCCTCGTGATCATCATCGCCGTCGCCCTGACCATCCGGCGGAGCGCCGGATCGATCATCAAGTAAGCCCGCCTCCCCGCTCTCCCGAGACAAGGACCCACCATGACCGCATTGGCTTCGCTGGAGCCCCGTGAGATCTTTGAGTACTTCGAGGTCCTCTCGTCTATCCCGCGCGGTTCGACGAACGAACGCCGCGTCGCCGACTGGATCGTCGATTTCGCCAACGAGCGTGGGTGCCACGCCGAGCGCGACGACCTGAACTGCGTGTTCGTCCGCAAGCCGGGCCAGCTGGGCCTGGAGAATGCCGAACCGCTGATCCTCCACGGACACCTCGACATGGTGTGCGAGAAGAACGAGGGTGTCGTCCACGATTTCGAGAAGGACCCGCTCACGCTGATCGTCGAGGGTGACTACATCACCGCCGATGGCACATCGCTGGGTGCGGATAACGGCATTGGGGTCTCCTACATTCTTGCGCTACTTGCCTCGACGACTATTCCGCATCCGCCGCTGGAAGCAGTGCTCACGGCCATGGAGGAGAAGGGCAAGGTCGGGGCCTCACAATTCGACACGTCACGGCTCGCGGGCCGGCGGATGATCGACTTCAACTGGATCACTGACAACGAAATCCTGGCTGGATGCAGCGGTGACATCACCTTCACCGTCGATATCCCCGCGGAATGGGAGCCGGCGCCGGCAACCCACACCGAGGCGCTGGTGTTGAAGGTGCGCGGACTCAACGGCGGTCACTGCGAGTTTGACATCCAGCTCGAGCGAGCCAACGCCGTGCTCGTCCTGGCGCGACTGCTCAATGAGGTGCTGGCCACCACCGATGCCCGCATCGCCAGTGCCCACGGCGGCGCCCAGAACAACGCCATCCCTATGGATGCGGAGGCGGTGGTCCTCGTTCGGCCAGACGCGGTCCAGAGCGTCATCGACGTCGTGAAGGTGCTTGGAGAACACCTCGCCGGCGAGTACAAGCTCGCGGATCCAGGAATCCGTCTCGAGTCCGAGACCTCGCAGGCTCCTGCGCAGGTCTTCTCCGTCGCGGCCGGTGAGCGCTTCGCGCGGTTGACGGCCCTGGTGCCGAACGGCGTCATCAGCTGGAGCTTGTCCGTCCCCGGCATCGTTGAGACCTCCAACAATCTGGGCACCATCCGGGCAACTGACGGGGGTGTCCGCCTGATGGCCACCATCACGTCGGCCGTGTCCACCCGCAAGCACGAGGTGCTGGATCGTGTCCGTGCCCTCGCCGGCCTGGCGGGCGGGGGAGTCGTCGTGGAGTCCTACGGGCTCGACGCCGCTGAATTCCCGTACCAGCCCGATTCCCCCCTGCTGGCCATCGCCGTCAAGGCCTACCGCGAGATCAACAGCGAGGAACCCGACGTGCACGTGTCGCAATGCAGTCTCGAGCTGGGCATGTTCAGCAACAAGATCCCCGGACTCGACATCATCTCCATCGGCACGGAGCTGCACGACCTGCACTCACCAAAGGAGTCCGTGAGCCACGTTTCCGTGGCCAAAACGTGGCCCCTGGTGCGCGAAGTCGTCGGCCGCCTGGGCTGAGCCCCCTGGTCCACCCCTCGCGGACGCGTCCCCGACGCCCGAGTCACGTGCCGGCGGCACACCGACCCGACCACCCAGAAGGTGAAGACCCATGACCGCGCTCGACCGGAAGACGCCGCTGGAGATGCAGATGTACCCGGAGCGCAAGGGCGTCGCCGAAGCCGTTCGCCGGCTCGTCGGCGCCCGGCCGCTCGACCTGCCCACCAATGAAGGCGAGCCGGCCCGGCTCGCCCCGCGCTGACCGCAACACCCGAACCGGACGTCGAGGAGAAACATGGCACGGATCGAGGTGCTTCTTCCCCAGTGGGGCATGGGCATGAGTGAGGGCACCGTCACCTCGTGGCTGAAGGTGGTCGGTGACACCGTCGCCGAGGACGAAGCGCCTGACGCGCGCCGACGTCGAGTCCGGCACCTTCACTGTCTCGAACCTGGGCCATGCTCGGCGTAGACAGATTCGATGCAATCCTCAACCCGCCACAGGTCGGCATCCTCGCCGTGGGCGCCACCCGCAAGCGTCCAGTCGTGGTGGACGGGCTGGGTCGAGGTGCGCCCGATCGCCGAGCTCACCCTCACCTGCGACCACCGGGCTGTCGACGGCGCGACGGATGCAGGGCTCCTCAGCCGGCTGCGCCAGGAACTCGAGGCTGGTTCAGCGTGAGCTCCCTCGCCCCCGATGAGGGCGGACTCCGCCTGCTCGCAGGACTCGACCGGCTCCCTCTGACGGGCGACAGCACGCGCGACGACGTCGCCGACCTCGCGGTCGAGCGCCGGCCCACCTTTGTGCTCGAGCGCATCGACGAGCTGCTGCACCCCGGGAGCTGGCAGGGGTGACAGCCGTCACGGCCCCGGTCGGGGCGTCGCTGCCGGCCGCCTGCGATTCCTCTGAGGGACCCGAGATCGTCAACTGCCTCATGGACATGGACGGAGTCCTCGTTCGCGAGGAGCTGATGATCCCAGGAGCGGACCTGTTCCTGGCGTCGCTCGAACGCCGAGGAATCCGCTATCGGGTGCTGACGAACAATTCCATTTACACCGCGCGCGATCTGTCGGCGCGGCTGGCCGCCACCGGCTTGCAGGTCCCACCGGAAAAGATCTGGACCTCCGCCCTTGCGACCGCGCAGTTCCTCAGCCGCCAGCGCCCGGACGGGAGTGCCTTCGTCATCGGCGAGGCCGGGCTCACGACCGCCCTGCACGACGTTGGCTACACGCTGACCGACCGGGACCCCGACTATGTTGTGCTGGGGGAAACCCGGACGTACAGCTTCGAGCAGATCACCCGCGGTATCAGGCTGGTCGAGGGCGGGGCGCGCTTCCTTGCCACGAACCCGGACCCCGTGGGCCCCTCCCCCCACGGGCCGATCCCGGCGACCGGCGCCGTCGCCGCGCTCATCACCCAGGCCACCGGTGTCGCGCCCTACTTCATCGGCAAGCCGAACCCGCTGATGATGCGGTCCGCCCTGCGCTCGCTCGACGCTCACTCGCAGACCAGCATCATGATCGGCGATCGGATGGACACCGATATCGTCGCGGGTCTCGAGGCCGGTCTGCGGACAGTGCTCGTCCTCACCGGCGTCACCCAGGCGTCGATGGTGAGCAGGTTCCCCTACGTCCCGACGCGCATCGTCGCGTCGGTCGCTGATCTCGTCGACGATCTCGTGCCTGCCGCGTGCTGACACGCCCTCTGTGCGCGCGGCACGCGGCACGCGGCACGCGGCAGAGCCTGCCTGCGGTGCAGCGGCTCATCCCCATCCCGGTGCGTTGCTGGCGCGCCCTGCGTCGCGACAGCAGCATGCTGGTGAGGTAGACCGGGGTAAGTGGGGTCCATCCCCACTGCTGGTCTATCGCCAGGTCGTCCCGGTGTCCCGCGCCGCTACCGAAGCAGCCGCCCAGCTGGTGGTCCCGAATGACGCGGCCCGACCACGCTGGCCCAGCTCGGCCCCATCTGGGTCCGAGAATGACCCTGGACTCGCTTCCATCAGGAAGAACGCCCAGGTCAAAGGGGGGTGCGCCGCCAGGTGCTCGAACCCCGAACCCCGCGCATTAAAGAGTCGATCTTCGGTAGTGACGGAGAGGTTTGTGTGGGTGCCCCCGCCGAATGCCAGCGTAGGCCGAAGCCGTGCAGAAAAGTGCGTGGAGTCTGGTGCGGCCGGACCGCGTTCACGCTGAACACATTCTGAACACAGACAAACCGCGGACTCACAGTCCGAGGTGGTGCCACGCAACCTTCCCCCGGGCGTTCCCGACTTCTAAGCGCAAGCCACTACGACGACTGGGGTCGCCCCGGCTGACCTCCTTAACGAGCTGTGACCGTCGGGTGTCGAGCTCGGCGATCTCTGCGTCGAGGTACTGCACCCTTCGTGCCAGGACCCGCAGCGCAAGCTTGGTGATGGTCGTGAAGTCGCTGCCTCGCCTGGCCGGAAGCCCGCGCAGAGCAGCACGATGTCGCCGATGGACAGGCTGCGGAGCTTCTCTCGAAGTTCGGCGGGAGCGGTGCTGACCAGGCGACGGATTTGGTTCAGCGACTGGGTGCGGGTCTTCACGCTCGAGTCCGAGTTCTCACCCTGGTGCGGTCCTCAGGGCGTCGGACTTCCCGACTCGCCGTCGAACTTGCCGGTTCGGCCGGTCCATTTCCAGGACCGTCACATCTGCTGCTTGCAGAGAACGGCTAAGGCCAGCGCCGTAGGTGCTGGTCCCTTCGATCCCGACCTGTCCGACCTCCCCGAAACTGTGCAGCCATGCCAGGAGCTGCCGGTAGCCAGCTGGTGTCGTGGGGAACGACTTGGTCCCCAACAGCCCGCCGATGCTGCTCAGGGCTGCGGCGACATGGACGTCCAGGTGGGTGTCAACACCACCAGTGATGACGTCGGCGGCGACATCGGTAACGGTTTTTGGCAGTGTGGAGCGGGCCATCGCGTTCTCCTTAGTCAGTTGCGTGGTGGCAGCACCAGCCGGGACGGCGGACAAGACTGCGATGGGCTTGTTGGAGCAAGCTCCTCATAGGTCACCTCGACCGGTTGGTGCGCTTGAACAGGCACCCGACGCCGAAGTCGATTGTTCATTACCCAGACAGCACAACTCGCGTCAGCCGGTTGCTTAGGGTCAGACTCAGCACCGGAGACCTGGCTGCACCCTCGCAGATCCAAGACCGGCTAGCGCAGCAATCTTGATCATCCCAGCCGGTACGCAGGGGGTGCCGCACCGACCGTGCCGATCAGACCGTCGAGAGGGCCCCTGATGGGGCCTGTCAGTGATCGCCGTCTGCACAGGTAAAAGCGACATCGACCACCTGCTCATCGGCCCTGCCGGGGTGTTCCCCATCAACACCAAGAACCATCTAGGCGGCAAGGTCTGGGTTGGGGGACGTTTCCATGCCATTGAGCGTCCCACCAGCCAGCGACTTCCACTGCTGCGGGATCGGTCGATTCCACTCCTACTTCAGCCTGAGCCTCTGGCTCGTGGCCACCGCTCGGCGCCCCGGTCGATCAGTGTCCTTATCTGTCAGGGTTTCTTGGTAGGGGTGAAGAGTGGGGTGGGGCCACCCAAGCTCGCTGCTCCTGGAGGGCCTTCGTGAGCACGGCGAAGGCCAGGTCGTCGCGGCGGGGGCGGCCGAAGCGCTCCTCGCCGTACGGGAAGGGGCGGACCTCGCCGGTGTCGCGGTAGCCGCGCCGAAGGTAGAACGCAATCAGCTCCGTGCGCACCGACAGGACCGTCATCTCCACCCGGGACAGCCCGGCGCGGGCAGCGCGGGCCTCGGCCTCGGCGAGGATGGCGGAGCCGACGCCGGAGCCTTGAAGCCCGGGGCGGACGGCGAACATCCCGAAGTAGGCGTGGTCGTCCTGGGGGACGAGTGCGCAGCAACCGACAAGGGTGCAGTCCTCGAAGGCGAGCAGCAGCTGGGGCAGCGTCTCGAGGACGGCCTCGGGGTCGGTCCGCTGGCCGTCGAGCAGGTCGGCCTCGGTGGTCCACCCTTCCCGACTGGCCTCGCCGCGGTAGGCGGACTCGACCAGGGCAACGACGGTCGGGACGTCCTCAGGAGCAGCAGGCTGGAAGGTGAGCGTCACGCGGACAGTCTGCCTGCAAGATTCACGACACGAAACTGGCGCACTGGGCCGCAAACCGGCAAAGGTAGGTGCATCCGACCCGGGGGCTCCTCATGAAGCAATCGACCGCACTGGCCGTTGCCGTCGTCGTCGTCACGGCAGTGACCGGCTGCGGCGGCTCGACGAACACGACGGCGAAGGTCGCCACCACGCAGACGACCTCGGCCCAGACTCAGACACCAACATCGGAGCAGACATCGACGCCGCTGCCGGCTTCAAGCGCGGGTACGACGGGCGCCGCAGCGCTGCTTGCCAAGTGCGAGGCGGCGGGAGTCGAGCTGGGCAAGGCGGCAGCGCTGACCCCGGGCGCCAACTCACTGGACTCGGCCGGCAAGGTCGCGGAGGCGATGAAGGCGATCGTGAACAGCATCCCCGAGGGCAAGTACCGCGACGCCATGAAGGTGTTCGCCTCCGCATACGAGACGTTCGTGGCCACTCAGAAGGGGGTCACGGTCACGCCCGGACAGCCGCCTTCAGCGGAGAACCTCAGGGCCCTTCAGAAGCTGTACAGCGACCCCAAGTTCGCCGCAGCCACCCAGCTGATCGGGAAGTACTTTGCGGGCGGCTGCAAGGGCTGAGCCACTCGGCCCCGGGGCAGGAACTCCACAGGGTGCCATGATCACGATCTCGGCCACGTCCTCAGGAGGCCTCCGCATGTCGCTCTACGACATCCCGCTCACCACGCTAGAGGGAAGTCCTGCAACCCTCGCCGAACACCAGGGCGAGGTCCTGCTTGCGGTCAACGTCGCGTCCAAGTGCGGCTTCACCCCGCAGTACGAGGGCTTGGAAAAACTGCATGAGACTTACGCTGACCGCGGCTTCGCGGTCCTGGGCTTCCCGTGCAACCAGTTCCTGTTCCAGGAGAAGGGCAGCGCGGACGAGATCGCCCAGTTCTGCAGCCTGACGTACGGCGTGACCTTCCCAATGTTCGAAAAGCTCAACGTCCGCGGCCGCCATCAGCACCCGCTGTACGCCGAGCTCACCAAGGGCACGACCGACGGCACCGGCCGAGGCGTGAGGTGGAACTTCGAGAAGTTCCTCATCAGCCGCGACGGTGAGGTCATCGCCCACTGGCGCTCCACGACGACGCCGGAGGACCCGGCTGTGATCGGCGCCATCGAAGCCGCCCTGGGCTGACCTCCCAGGACACGGTGCCCCGCCGTCTCGCTCTTCGGATGCGTGATGAGCCAGGCAGGTCGATACTGAAGATACGGCGCCGCCCGACCCCCCTAACGGGCGGCGCCGGTCCGTATCGCTAGGCCTGCCTCGTCTGGAGTGAGCGCAGCCGATCGACGAGGAATGCTCTTTCCACGGTGTTGTGGGTGAGCAGCAGCGCCTCCTGGTACGCCGTCGCTGCCTCGCCCTTGCGGCCAAGGCGGCGCAGGAAGTCAGCCCTGGCGGCGGAGAAGTAGCCGTAGGCCGCGAGGGCCGGCTCGCTACCGAGGGCGTCGAGGGCATCGAGCCCGGCCTCGGGGCCGTCGGCCATACCGGTGGCGACAGCCCGGTTGAGGGCGACGACCGGGCTGGGCCACTGCCGTTCGAGCAGCCCGTAGAGCGCGACGATCTCGCGCCAGTCGGTCTCCTGCCAGGTGCGGGCGTCGGCGTGCACCGCGGCGATGGCAGCCTGCAGGGCGTAGCGGCCGGGGGGACCCTGCTGCAGGGCGGACCGGACCTTGGCGACGGCGGCGTCGATGGCGGCGCGGTCCCAACGGGTGCGGTCTTGCTCCTCGAGCAGCAGCAGCCGACCGAGCTCGTCGGTGCGGGTGGCCCGCCGGGCATCGGTCAGCTCGATGAGTGCCAGCAGTCCCGTCACCTCCGGGGTCGGCAGCAGGCTGTGCAGCATCCGGGCGAGGTCCAGGGACCGCTCGACCAGGTCGTGACGGGTCAGGCGGTCCCCAACCGGGGCGGTGTGGCCGGTCGTGAACAGCAGGTGGAGCACGGCCAGCACGCCATCGACGCGCTCCGGCAGCTCCTGTGCGATGGGCACCCGGTAGGGGATCCGGGCCTGGCCGATCTTCTTCTTCGCCCGGGTGATCCGGGCGGCCATCGTCGGCTCGCTGACCAGGAAGGCGTGCGCCACCTCTGCCGTTGACAGCCCGCACAGCAGTCGCAGCGCCAGCGCCACCTGGGTCTCGGTCGCGAGAGCAGGGTGGCAGCACGTGAACACCAGCCGGAGCCGGTCGTCGGGGAACGGTCCTTGCGGGTCCTGCTCCTCGACGATCAGCAGCGGCAGCGCCTTGCCGAGCACCTGCTCCCGGCGCAGCAGGTCCACCGCCCGGTTGCGCGCGACGGTCGTCAGCCAGCCTCCGGGGCTGTTCGGCACCCCGCCCTGCCAGGTCAGCAGGGCCTTCGCGAACGCGTCCTGCACGCACTCCTGCGCCAGGTCGAGGTCACGTGTGACGCGCACCGTCGCGGCGAGCACGGCAGCCCACTCGCAACGATGCGCGTCAGCCAACGCCTGCTGGACGTCGGTGCGGACGTCGGGACGGGGGCGGTCGTCGCTCAGTCGAAGACCCGCACCGGGCGGACCTCGAGGGCGCCCCCAGGAGCCGGGATCTGCTTGGCCAGCGCGATCGCGCCGTCGAGATCCTCGGCCTCGACGACGTAGTAGCCGCCGAGCGCCTCCTTGGTCTCGAGGAAGGGACCGTCGGTGACGGTGAACGTCCCGTCGCCACCGGGGCGGATCGTGGTGGCCGTGTCAGGACCCTGCAGCGCGTTGCCGCCAGCAATCTTGTCGCCGGCGGCCTCACCGAAGCTCAGGTGGCCCTTCATGACGTCGTCGACCAGGCCTTGCCCGCCCTCGGTATAGGCCTGAACGCTCTCGTAGATCAGCACCAGGTACTGCGACATGGGCCACTCCTCGGTCCGGGGCTCCGGGGTGGAGCCTCTCACCGGTACGACGAACGGGACAGGCCCAGATCGACAGCCGGCCACCCCGGCGGCGCGGCGTCGGTAGCCTCGGCGCCATGCCGCACCGCCCCGAGGATGCCCCCGCGGTGCTACGGGAGCTGCGCCTGCTCGACGGCCCCAACTTGTACTTCCCGCGGGCTGCCTGCAAGGTGGTCCTCGATCTACACGAGCTGCTCGCCCTGTCCGAGGACGACTTCGGCCGCCGGGCGGCACATTGGGGCACACCGGTGGCGCGTCCCGGCCCGCCGGGTTCGCAGGTACGGGCCCGGGTCCTCGCGAGGGTCCTGCTGGGCGTCACCCGCTCGCTGGCCCGCACCGCCGGGGTGGGGCGGCTCGCCGTACGAAGTAGACCGGGGCCCGAGCCGGGGCAGCTGACCGTCGCCTTCCCGTGGCGCAGACGAGGTCTCGCGCAGGCGCTCGGCGTGGCGTTGGCCCGGACCATGGAAGGCGCGTCCGTCGACTTGGTCGGTGTCGAGCCCGGGCCGATGCCGTCCACGCCACGGCCGCGGATCCCTGTCGTCGCTGTGACCGGTACCAACGGCAAGACGACCACCACCCGCCTGATCGCGCACATGTCGCGCTGCGCGGGCAACGTCACCGGCTGGGCCTCGACCGACGGCGTCTTCGTCGATGGCGTTGCCGTCGAGCAGGGCGACTGGAGCGGGTACGGCGGAGCGGGCCGCGTCCTGGCCGACCCCAGCGTGCAGCTGGCGGTCCTCGAGACGGCCCGCGGTGGCCTGCTGCTTCGGGGGGCCGGCTCGTTGCACAACGACGTCTCGGTCGTGACCAACGTCGGCGCAGATCACCTTGGCCTGCAGGGAATCCACACGATCGACGACCTCGCCGAGGTGAAGGCCGTCGTACCAGGGATCACGCGGGCGGGGGGCTGGTGCGTCCTCAACGCGCAGGACCCACGGGTGCTCGCGATGGCTGCCACCTCGAAGGGCCGGCCGTGGGTCTTTTCCCTCGACCCGTCAGCCCCCGGAGTGCGTACGGCGATGGATGCCCATGGGCGGGCGACGACCGTGATGGACGACTGCGTGACGGTGCTCGGCGAGGGCGGCCTGGTCGACCCGATGCTGGCCCTGGCCGACATCCCGATGACCCTGTCCGGGCTGTCCCGGCACGACGTCGCGAACGCCCTCGCCGCCGTCGCCGCCGGCCTCGCGATCGGGCTGCCCCGCGGTGCCGTCCTCGAAGGGCTGAGAACCTTCTCCGCCGAGGACAACCCGGGCCGGATGAACCTGTGGAGCGTCGACGGCTGCGTGCTGTCGCTGGACCTCGCCCACAACGAGGACGGGCTCACCGCTCTGCTGTCCGTCGTCCGGGGCCTGCGGCTGGACGGTGGCCGGGTCGTCACGGTGCTCGGTGCGGTCGGTGACCGGCTCGATGGTCAGCTGCGGGAGATGGGCCGGCTGGCCCGGAACGGCTCCGACGAGGTCGTCATCGCCGTCAAGGACAACTACCTGCGGGGACGCACCGTGTCCGAGCTGGTCGGGCTGCTTCGCGAGGGGGCCGGTGACGTACCCGCCTACGACGACGAGGCGACGGCGTTGCGGGCCGTCCTGCTGGGTCGGCACCCGGCCGACGTCGTGGCACTGCTGTGTCATCAGGATCGGGCGGGTTGTGAGGACGTCCTTCGGGCCGCCGGGGGTCTCCGGATGTCCGCCGACCAGGTCCACGCCCGCGTCCTTGCTGCCCGCGCCTAAGCCCCTTACGTCCTAGGAAAGGCCCCCTTAGGTCAGCATGGAGGCTAGGACGCAGCGGGGGTCAGAGGTCGGGGTCGCCGGTGGAGGTGTCAGCGCGGGCACCCGCCTGGGCTCGTTGGGAGCGTTCCTGGATTTCCGACCAGACGGCGGTGTGGCTGTCGACGCACAGGACGACGAGGTCGCCGGTGCCGGCCAGGTCAAGGGCGCGGCGGGTGGCCTGCATCTCGTCGTGGACCTGTTCGACGACACCGCAGCGCGCCCCGTCTGCCATGGCGGCACGGGCACCGTCCTCGATGAGCGCCGCGACCTGACCACTGGGCCGCCCCCGCAGGCGTTTGTCCTCGCGTACGACGAGCAGGTCGAAGTGCCGCGCGGCGACCTCGCCGAGCTCGCGCATGTCCTCATCACGCCGGTCGCCAGCGGTGGCGATGACGCCGATCCGGCGGTGCCGCAGCAAGTCGTCGGTGGGCTGGTCGCTGAGCTTGTCGACGAAGTCGCCGAGCAGTCGCATACCGGCCGCGTTGTGGCAGTAGTCGACGACGACGGTGATCCCGTCGATCTCGGTCACGTTGAGGCGGCCGGGCGCGAGGTAGTAGGACGTGGTGAACGTCCGCAGCCCCTGCCGGATGTCGTGCAGTGGAGCGCCCGCAGCGAAGGCGGCGCCAGCTGCGGCCATCGCGTTCTGGACGTTCATGATCGCCTTGCCGCCGAAAGTGGCGGGCAGCAGGTGCGTCCAGGCGAGCTGCATGGACCGTCGGCCGTGCCGGATCAAGATCATGTCGCCCAGGTCGCCGCGCTCGAGTACGACGGCCCGGCCGCCACGGCGGCAGTGGTCGTCGACCCTCTTCCAGACCGGCGTACCGGGCTGCGACATCGTGAACCACACGACCTGGCCGCTGCAGGAGCGGGACATCTTGGCGACCAGCGGGTCGTCGGCGTTGAGGACCGCGAAGCCGTCGCGGGGTACCGCCTCGACGATGACCTGCTTCACCGTGGCCAGCTGCTCGATGGTGTCGATGCCACCGAGCCCGAGGTGGTCGGGGGAGACGTTCAGGACGACCGCGACGTCGTTGCGCTCGTAGCCCAGGCCTTCGCGCAGTAGGCCTCCGCGGGCGACCTCGAAGACGGCGAAGTCGACGCGCGGGTTCTGCAGCACCATCCGGGCGCTCTTGGGGCCGGACGCGTCAGCCCGGATGACCAGGCGCTCGTCGATGACGATGCCGTCGGTCGAGGTCATCCCGACCTTGCGGCCCAGGCCTTTGAAGATGTGCGACACCATTCGCGACGTCGTCGTCTTGCCGTTGGTGCCGGTGATCGCGACGATGGGGATGCGGGAGGGGGTACCGGGCGGGAACAGCAGGTCGATGACGGGCTTCGCGACGTACTGCGGCTCGCCGACCGTCGGGTTGGTGTGCATCCGGAAGCCCGGGGCGGCGTTGACCTCGACGATGCCGCCGCCAACCTCACGGACCGGGTCGGAGATGTCGACGGCCATGAAGTCGATGCCGGCGACGTCGAGGCCGACGACGCGGGCCGCCTCCTCGGCGATCTCGACGTTGTCCGGATGGGCTTCGAGGGTCCGGTCGATCGAGATGCCGCCGGTCGACATGTTGGCAGTCAGCGTGAGCTTTACCATGACGCCCCGGTCAGGGACGGCGGACCGGGTCAGGCCCTGCGCGCCAAGCAGCTCGTCGGCCGCCTCGTCGAGGGCGATCCTGGTGAGGACCTTCTCGTGGCCGACGCCCCGGCGGGGGTCGGCGTTCGTGACCTCGACCAGCTCGGCGACGGTCTGGACGCCGTCGCCGATGACGTGGGCCGGCACCCGCTCGGCGACGGCGACCATCCGGCCGCCGACAACCAGGAACCGGTAGTCGCTGCCCACCAGGTAGGTCTCGACGATGACCCAGCCGCGGCGGGACTCGCTTTTGGCGACGTCGAAGGCTTTCGCGACCGCTGCGTCGTCACGCAGGTCGAGCCCGACCCCGCGCCCGTGGTTGCCGTCGGCCGGCTTCAGCACGACCGGGAAGCCGATCCGATGGGCGACCTCCAACGCGTCGTCGAGTGTCCGGACGGCCTTGGACTGCGGCACCGGCAGCCCAGCCGAGGACAGCAGCTGCAGGGTCATCTCCTTGTCGCTCGCGATGTCGACCGCAAGCGAGCCCGTCTGGGAGGTCATGGTGGCCCGGATCCGTTTTGCGTGGACCCCCTGCCCGAGCTGCACGAGCGACGCGGTGTTGAGTCGCATCCACGGGATGTCTCGGGACACGGCCTCATCGACCAGCGACTGGGTCGACGGCCCGAAGGCGGCCTTCTGGGCGAGCAGCAGCAGCCGCTCGATCTCGCCGCCGGGGTCGAGGTTGGGCTCGGCCTGCACGAGGTGATTCACCAGCCGGACGGCGAGCTTGCCGGCCGCGACCCCGACGGTCTCATCGGAATAGGCGTAGATCACGTCGTACACCCCGGGTCGGCCGGCGGTGCCCCGGGTCTTGCCACGCGACACGTCGGCGCCGGTGAGCTTTTGCAGCTCCAGGGCGACGTGCTCCGCGACGTGCCCGAGCCAGGTGCCCTCGTCAAGGCGCTCGGCAAAGCCACCGGCCTTGCGTCGTGAGCAGGAGTGCTCGCCGACGCCGGGAAGCAGTGCGAGCAGCGCCTCGGTGAAGCCCGGGATCAGGTCGGTCGGGAACTGCTCGAGACCCCCCAGGTCGACCTGCAGGTGTACCGCCGGGTCATACGACCAGTAGTTCGGTCCGCGGTAGACGCGGCTCGACACGATCGTCAGGTCGGGCGACGGCAGGGAGGTGGTCATGACGATGCGCCCTCCTGGCTGAGGCGACGGGGGACGTTGCCCACCGCTCCCTCGACGGCGATCAGCCGCTCGACCCTGCTGCGCACATGAGGGGGCTCGCGCAGGTCGTCGGGACGCCCACCGACACCGGGGAGCAGCAGGCGGGCGGCGAGGTCGAAACGGGCTCCAGCCGGCAGCGAGTGCACCACCATGCCCGACACGAGGATGGGTGCGCTCCGGGCAGCGGTGTCGATGTTGGACGTGGCGGTCCGGCCGTCGAACAGCGTGACGGCGCCGCGACCGATGACCTCGAGCAGATGCCCCTGCGTGATGATGGCTGCTGTGTCCTCATCGACGCCCATGCCGAGCAGGTGCGGGGCGTGCGACACCAGGGTCAGCAGCCGGCCATAACGGTTGCGCTGGTCGAAGTGCTGGTCGATCACCAGCCCGGGCAGCAGGCCCAGCCCGGCCGACATCTGGGCGCCACGCATCTTGGGCGTCGTACCGGGGGGGCCGAAGGCGACCATGTGCTCGCTCTGGACCGAGGCGCCGGCAGAGGTGCCACCGACGACCACCCCCCGGATGTGGGCCATCTTGATGGCCGTTCCGAACGTCGTGCCGGCCAGGACCGCTGACAACGTCGACTGGTTGCCACCGGTCATGAAGATGCCGGTCACGTCGTGCAGCTGGGCGACCTGGTGCGGATCCTCAGCGTCAGCGCGGGTGCGCGGCCGGGGCGCCACGACGTCGGTGACACCGAGCTTGCCGAAGGCCTCGCGGTAGGCATCGATGATCTCCGCACCGAGCGAAGAGGCGGTCGCGATGACCGCGACCTTCGCGCCAGGACCGCCGGCGAGCTTGGCGAAGCGGGCGAGAACCTGACGCGCGCCGGTCTTGTCCTCGGCGCCGCCGATGACCATCAGGGGGCCGGTCGTCATCGGACCACGCTACCGACCGGTCAGCGGCGGCCGTCCGCAGCCCGAGCCAGGCGGCCCTCGCAGCTCCTGCAGGGCGACAGGTCAGGGGCCGGGCGGCGGGTATCCGGGTGCGGGCGGGTTGGCGGCCGGCTTGGACGGCAGTTGCTCACCGGAGCGCTTGAAGTTCAGGAAGGCGAAGTAGGTCATCGCTGCGGAGATCACGATGCCGAGGTAGAAACCGAAGGCAGGGTGCAGGTGGTTGCTGAACCCGGCGACGAACTGCAGCAGCAAGATGACAGTCGCGAGCCCGGTGGCGGCGAGCGTGATGAGGTTGACCCCAGCGGGGAGCTTGACGCTGTCGAGGGCGCCCATGAGCCTTGCCACGACGATCCCACCGGCGACGAGGGAAAGCAGGATCGCCAGCTTCGGCCAGCCGTAGGACCCGTTGCCCCAGGCGTTGACGCTCACGCTGAAGCCGCTCGCGCTGAAGGCCCGCCAGGAGAAGAAGCTGACGAGCAGCAGCAGGACGGCCCCACCGGCGATGTACCGGTCGTTGCCCTGCACCTTGTTGATGTCGAACTCGGCCATGTGTGAACCCCCAGGAAATAGCCCTTGCCTTCAACCTAGACCGGCCGTGGAGGCACGGAAAGCCCCTGTCAGGTGTCCGACATCGCGGCTGTCAGCCGCCGGGCCCGCGCATGTGCAGGTCGGTGAAGGCGCCCCTGCTCATGCGTCTCAGGTGCTCGTCGCTGCGGGTGACGCCCACTAGCCTGTCGGCGTGCATCAGGTAGCGGTCATCTCCGGGGGGCTCTCCCACGAGCGGGACGTGTCGGTGCGCTCCGGGCGCCGACTTGCCGAGCAGCTCGTCAAGGCCGGGCTCGACGTCGACCACTGGGACGTCGACGAGCGCTTCGTCGGTCTGGTCTCAGACCGTGACGCCGACGTGGCCTTCGTCGCGCTGCACGGCGGGTCCGGCGAGAACGGCACGGTCCAGGCCCTGCTCGAGCTCGCCGGGCTGCCCTACGTCGGGTCGACGGCCGGCGCCTGCCGGGGCGCCTACGACAAGGCCATCGCCAAGACCCGCATGGTCGAGGCCGGCCTGTCTACGCCGGCGTGGGTGACTCTGCCCAGCACGATTTTTCGCGAGGTGGGCCCGGAGAACCTCTACCACCTGGTCGACTCGGTCATCGGGCTGCCGTTGGTCGTCAAGCCCGTCACCGGTGGCTCCTCCCTCGGGGTGACCGTCGTCCGTGAGGAGAAGGACCTGCCGGGGGCGCTCGTCCAGGCCTACGCCTACGCGCCCGACGTCCTGCTCGAGGCCTACGTCCTCGGCCACGAGGTGACCGTCCCCGTCCTCGACCTCGGCGAGGGCCCCAAGGCGCTGGCGCCGATGCTCATCGAGCTGCCCGAAGGCACCGTCTACGACTACCAGGCCCGGTACGACGCCTCGTCCAACGTCCGCTACACCTCGCTGAGCGACGACGACCCGCGGGTCGACGTCGCCGCGGTGCGCGCCGTCGCCGAGCGGGTCCACAGCCTGCTGGGGCTGCGCGACCTGTCGCGCGTTGATGTGATCGTCGGGACGGACGGCGTGCCGCAGGTCCTTGAGGCGGCGGTCACGCCAGGGCTCACCGAGACGTCCACGTTTCCGCTGGCGGTCACCAGCGCAGGCCTTGAGCTCAGCGAGGTCTACGCGACCCTCGTCGGCAACGCGAAGAAGCGCGGCGGCTGAGGTGGCGCTGACCGCCCTGCTCGACGGTGCGGTGCTGGCCGAAAAGACCGGGGACAACCCCCAGGTGCTCGCCCTGCACGGCTGGGGACGGACCCGCGCCGACTGGCTGCCGGTCCTCGCCGGGGTGGCCGCTCTCGCCGTCGACCTGCCTGGCTTCGGTGCCTCCCCGGAGCCGGCCACCGCCTGGGGCGCACGGGACTACGCCGAGCTTCTTGCCCCGGTCCTCGCGGGTGGCGGCTGGACCGTGGCGGGCCACTCCTTCGGTGGACGCGTCGCCGTACACCTGGCCGCGGGGTGGCCCTCGCTGATCTCCAAGGTGGTCCTGACAGGCGTCCCGCTGCTACGGACGACGTCCACGGCTAAGGCGCCGCTGGCGTTCCGGCTGGCCAGGAAGGCCCACCGGCTCGGCCTGCTCTCGGACGACGCGATGGAGCAGCAGCGGCGGGCGCGCGGCTCCACGGACTACCGCAACGCCACCGGCGTGATGCGGGACACCCTGGTACGCCTGATCAACGAGGACTACCGCGAGCAGCTGGTGCGCATCGAGGCGCCGGTGGAGCTGGTGTGGGGTGCGTCGGACACCGCCGCGCCCTTGGCGATGGCCCGGGAGGCCTGTGGGCTGTTGGCGCACGGGACGCTGAGCGTCTCCGAGACGAGCGGCCATCTGCTCGACGAGGGGCTGTACGAGCTGCTGGCGCGGGCCCTGTGAGCGTGCTGGTGCAGCTGCTGTGTGTCGCGGCAGCCGTGGCAGGGACCCCCCGCTGGCTGCGCGTCGCCCAGCGCGAGCACTACCTCCCCGGATCGGTGCTCTGGACCGAGCAGCTCTGGCTGAGCCGATCCCTGCCGTCAGTGTTGCTCTACCTGCCGGTCATCGGGTTGTTTGCCCTCGGGGTCGTCGTGAGCCCGTGGTTCTACGTCGGTGCCGCGGTCCTCGCGCAGACCACCCCGCTCGGGCTGCCCTACCGGGGGCGCACGTCGCGGCTGGCCTGGACGCCCCGGCTCCGCCGGCTCTGCGTCGTACTGGGGCTGCTCGTCGTTCTCGTCGCGGTCTGGTCACCTGCGCTGGCCAGCTGTACGTCGCTGTTCCTCACAGCCCTGGTCGACCTGGCGTTGCTGAGCCTGACGCCGGTCGAGAAGAAGCTGTCCAGCGCCTTCCTCGAGCAGGCCCGGGCCAAGGTCGCAAAGGTCCGGCCGACGGTCGTCGCCATCACCGGGTCCTTCGGCAAGACGACCACCAAGAACTACCTCGCGCACCTGCTCGCGCAGACCCACACGGTGCTCGCGAGCCCCGCCTCCTTCAACAACGCGATGGGGCTGTCGCGGGCCGTCAACGAAGGCCTGGTCCCGGGGACGGAGGTGTTCGTCGCCGAGATGGGTACCTACGGCGAGGGTGAGATCCGCAGGCTGTGCGAGGTGTTCCCGCCCGACATCGCCGTGATGACCGCCATCGGCGAGGTGCACCTGCAGCGGATGAAGACGCGCGCGGGTGTGCTGCGTGCGAAGACCGAGATCACCGAAAAGGCCCGCACGGTCGTGCTCAACGTCGACGACGACCTGCTCGCCGGTCTCGCTGTTTCCCTTGCCGCACAAGGCAAACAGGTCCTCCGCTGCTCGGTGCTCACGGTCGATGCGGACGTCTGCATCGTGGAGGGAGTGCTGCATGTACGCGGGGACGAGGTCGGTCCCGTCACCCTGCCCGACGCCGTCCACCCGGCGAATGCGGCCTGCGCGGTCGGGGCTGCCGTGGCGCTCGGCGACGACCCGGCCGCCCTGCTCGGACGCCTCGCGACGATCCCCAACGTGGCCCACCGCCTGGAGCCGGTCGCCCAGCCTGGCGGCAGCTGGATCCTCGACGACACCTACAACTCCAACCCTGCCGGAGCCGCAGAAGCGGTACGCCGGGCGGTGTTGCTCGCCTCCCGCTCAGGTGGTCGTGTGCACGTCGTCACCCCCGGAATGGTCGAGCTCGGCGCCTATCAGAAGGTCCGAAACACCGAGCTCGGCAAGGCCGTGGCTGATGCAGGGGCGGCCACCCTCGTGGTGGTCGGTCGGACCAACCTCCGTGCCCTGCGCAAAGGTGGATCGGGTGGTGGGACGCAGGTCCTGAAGGCCGCCACCCGCGAGGCCGCCGTCGCACTCGTCGGGACGAGGTCGGCCACCGGGGACGTCGTACTGTTCGAGAACGACCTCCCAGACCACTACCCCTGATCGGAGCACCTTCGTGGGCCAGCTGGCCATCGTGTTCGGCGGACCGTCGCCGGAGCACGACATCAGCATCCTGACCGGGCTGCTCAGTGAGCGGGTGCTGCGCGACGCGGGGCACGACGTCGCGCCCCTGTACTGGACGCGGACGGGGGAGTGGGTGCTGTGCCCCCCGCGCTCGGAGGCAAAGGACTTCCTGGAGGGTGCCCCGCGGGGTGCCACCAAGCTCGAGGTGACCCTCGGGGGCGGCTTTCAGACCCCCAAGAAAGGCCTCGGTGGCGGTAAGCCGCTCGCCCTGGACGTGGCCCTGAACTGCTGCCATGGCGGCGCCGGCGAGAACGGCGGCCTCAACGCGGTCTTCGACCAGCTCGGCCTCCCGATGACCGGCGGCCCCTCCACGCTGGCCGCCCTGGGCATGGACAAGCTCGCCTTCGGGGCGGTCCTGCAGGCCAACGCGATCCCGACCCTGCCGCGCGTCGCGCTCGGGGCCGAACAGGTCCCCTTCGACGGGCCGTACATCGTCAAGCCCCGCTTCGGTGGCTCGAGCATCGGGATCGAGGTGGTCGAGGACCTCGACACCGCCCGGGCGCTCGCCAGGACGTCGGTGCACCTGCGGCAGGGTGTCGTGCTCGAGCCGTTCTCCAAGGGCGCGATCGACCTGAACCTGGCCTACTCGACGCACCCGTCCCTGCGCTTCTCGCTGCTCGAGAAGCCGCTCGCCCCGGCGGCCGCTGAAGGGATCTACTCCTACACCCAGAAGTACCTGCAGACCGACGGGCTACAGGCCGCGCCCCGCGAGCTGCCCGCCCAGGTCCCCGCGGAGGTGACGGCCGAGGCAGAGCGCCTGGCGGGTGCCGTGCTCGCCGTGACGGGTCTGCGAGGTCTGGGGCGCCTGGACTTCCTGCTCGTCGACGACGTGCTCTACGTCAACGAGGTGAACACGATCCCCGGGTCCATGTCGCTCTACCTGTGGCCCTCGACGATCCCGGCCGCCGAGCTGCTGATGGGCTCCGTCGAGGAGGCCCGCGCCTCGTTCGGGTGGGCTGAGCCGGCGCCGTTCGAGCCCGGGGCTGCCCTGCGGGCGGCCGGAGGGATGGCCGGCAAGCTCGGTCAGATCGGCCAGAACCGGTAAGCCTGCCGGGCCCGCGAGGTGCGCGGCTGGCCCCGTACCCTTTGTACGGTGAGTGAGCTGGCGAGTCCGTGACCGGTGGCTCGGGGGCGGGCAAGGCCACGGGCAAGCCCGCAGGGGTGTCGACGGGCCCGCGAGGGCGGCCAGCGGCGGGCGGCGGACGTTGGGTCAGCGTCGGACCGGAACGACTGACCAGGTGGGTCGAGGGCTTTGGTAACCGGCACGGCGCCTTCACGACAGCCGTGGGGGACGCGGCTGCTCCCGGGACGGTGGTGCTCGTCGCGGCGGACGGTTCCCAGGCGCATATCGAGGTGCCGTTTCCGCCGCTGGCTACCCCGACGGCTTCTCTGCTCGAGGCACTGCTGGCCCATGTCCTGGCGCCACGCACGGTGGGGGTGCTGCTGGTTCGGCTCGGGGGCTATGCCGCGGGCGTGTTCGACGGCGGCGTCCTGGTCAGCTCGAAGGTCGGCTCGCGGCAGGTCCACGGGAGGTCGGCTGCGGGCGGCTGGTCACAGCAGCGGTTCGCCAGGAGGCGGGAGGGTCAGGCCAGCGTCGCCCTGCAGTCGGCGGCCGACAACGCCGTCCGGATCCTCCTCGGCCGGCCCCTGGACGCGGTGGTGGTCGGTGGGGAGCGGACAGCCGTCGAAGCGGTACTCGACGACCGGCGACTCGCGGACGTGAAGGCGCTCGTCACAGGCCGGCTGCTCGACGTGCCCGACCCACGCTTGACGATTCTGCAGAAGGCGCCGTACCGGGACGTCTGGATCCGCGTGGTCGAGGCCGGGGGCCCTCCGCCGCTGCCCATGAAAGACTCACAGCCATGAGTGAAATGCGGCTGTTGGCGGCTCCGAAGCCAGGCCGGCTCGGGGCTGTGGTCTACGCGCTGCGTACCACCAACCCGCCGCCGGACCGACCGATCGCCTCCCTCGACGTGGTCACCCGCTGGGTCGTGGTCACCAGGGCCGCCGTCCTGCCGATGACGCTGTTCGCCGGGCTCGTTGCCGGGCTGCTGGCCGTCCGCGCGGAGGGCTTCTCGGCCTGGATGTTCGCCCTGGCGCTGGTCGGCATCCTGCTCGCCCACACCTCCAACAACCTCATGAACGACCTGGCCGACACCGACGTCGGCCTCGACACTGCGAGCTACCCGCGGGCGCTGTACGCGCCGCACCCGATCCTGTCCGGCCTGGTCACGCGCAGCCAGTTGATGGCCGCGATTGGCGCGTGTGTCCTGGCCGACTTCGTCATCATGGTGGTCCTTGCCGCGCAACGCGGCTGGCCGGTCGTGGCCTTTGCCGTCGGCGGACTGCTGCTGTCCTACGCCTACACCGCGCCGCCGCTACGGCTGAAGAAGCACGGTCTCGGCGAGCCGGATGTCTTCGTGACGTGGGGACCGCTGATGGTCGCCGGCACCTACTTCAGCTCCGTCGGTCACCTGCCGTGGCAGGTGTGGGTCGCGTCCGTGCCCTACGGACTGCTCTGTACGACGGTCCTCATGGGCAAGCACATCGACAAGATCCCCTACGACGAGCCGACCGGGACCCGCACCATCCCGGTGATCCTCGGCGAGGAACGGGCCAGGGTCGTCACGATCGGGTTGGTGCTGGGGTTCTACGCCGCCGTCGTGGCGGCTGTCGCCGTACAGGCGCTTCCCTGGCCGTCCCTGCTGGTCCTGGTCTACCTGCCCGTGGCGTGGAAGGTCACCGGCGCGTTGCGGGCGCCGAAGCCGGCCGAGCCGCCGCCCGGCTTCCCGGTGTGGCCGCTGTGGTTCGCGGCGATCTGCTTCGTGCACACCGCCCGGGTGGGTGGGCTGCTCGTGCTCGGCCTAGTCGTCTCGGCCGTCTTCGAGATCGGACTGCCGCTGTGATCGCGATGCTCTCGACCCTGTTGGCCGTGCTCCTGGTCGCTGTGGTGGTCCTCGCGTTGGGAGTCGGCCTGGCGATCGCGCCGTATGTGCTGAGCATCGACATGGCGGAGCGCCGGGGCTTCTCGAGCACCCGCTGGGGCGCTGTCGCCCTGGTGCCGGTCGGGCTGATGCTGCTCCTCGGCTTCGAGGTGGTGAAGCGTCAGGCGCCGGGTCTGCTGCTCGTGCCCGTGGCGGGGCTCGGGTGGCTCACCCCGCTCACCCTGCTGCTGGTCGACGACGGCTCGCGGCTCGGAGGCAGCGCGGGGGCGCACGAAGCCTGAGCTCAGGGGACGGCGATCACCTTGAAGGACTCCGCGAGGCGCCCCTCTGGAAGACCACCGGCAATGGCGTTGGCGCCGAGCCAGCCACGAAGCATGCCCTCGAGGTCGTCCATGTGGGCGGTCTGGCTGACGTGCCTGCGCAGCGCCTCGACCTTGCGGTCGAAGGTGCCGGTCACGTCGACCCAGCGGTTGGCACCGCCGGAGGCGCCGGCAGCCATGACCCACACGTCGTGAACGCTCCAGGCGTCGAGGTTCTCGTCCTGCAGCAGCGAGGTGTGCGTGAAGGGGTTGCGCGCGTCGGGATAGACCGCACACAGCGTCGCCTCGCCCGCCGCCCGGTGGTCGGGGTGGGACGCGCCAAGGCGCTCCCAGTTGATCTCGGGGCTCTGCATCATCAGGCGCTGCGGGCGCACCTGGCGGATGACCCGGCTGATGTCGCGGCGCAGGTCGAACGACGCGACGAGCTGACCGTCCGGGTAGTCCAGGAAGCGGACGTCGGCGACGCCGACCTCCTTCGCGGCAGCCCGCTGCTCGTCCCGCCGGATACCGGCGATGTCGGTGCGGGCGACCGCCGGGTCGAAGCCGCCGGCGTCCCCGGCGGTACACAGCAGGTAGGTGACCTCGATGCCTTCGTCGGTCCAGCCCGCGATGGTCCCCGCCGCGCCGAAGTCGATGTCGTCGGGGTGGGCCACCACGACCAGGGCCCGTTCGGTCTTCGTCGTGTCGGAATCGCTCATACGGGAAGTGACACCTGGGGTCGCGATGTTGTTCCCGGTGACGAGAAGCCGTCACGTGCGGGACACTGACGAGCTCACCAGAGGAAGTCAGGACAATGCGCAAGCTTGACCCGAGCGAGCTCTACGAGCTGGACCCCGACCGTCCCGACGTCTCCGGTGCCGTCCTCGTGCAGGCCCTGGACGGCTTCATCGACGCCGGCGGTGCCCGCAAGCTCGCCTCACAGCACCTTTTGGACACCCTGGACAGCACCGTGGTGGCGCGCTTCGACCACGACCAGCTGTTCGACTACCGGGCCCGCCGGCCGATCATGGTCTTCGCCAGGGACCACTGGGAGTCCTACGACACTCCCCAGCTGGCCCTGCACCTGCTCCACGACCTCGCCGGCAACCCCTTCCTCGTGCTCGCCGGCCCTGAGCCGGACGTGCAGTGGGAGCGCTTCGTGGCCGCTGTCGAGCAGCTCTGCAAAGTCCTCGGCGTACGACGGAGCATCGGACTGAACGCCATCCCCATGGGTCTGCCCCACACCCGACCGGTCGGGGTCATCGCACATGGCGTGCCACGGTCGCTGGTCGAGGGCTACGAGCCGTGGGTCGAGACCGTCCAGGTACCGGCGTCGGCGGGCCACCTGCTCGAGTTCCGGCTCGCGGAGGCCGGCTACGAGGCGATGGGGTTCGCCGTACACGTGCCGCACTACGTCGCCCAGAGCAGCTATCCGGCGGCGGCGGCGCAGCTGGTGCGTGAGGTCGCCAAGAGCGGGGGCCTCGACCTGCCGGTCGACGCGCTGGACGCCGCGGCGCTGGCCACCCGCGAGGCCCTGGACGAGCAGGTCGCCGGCGCCCCCGAGGTCGCCGAGGTCGTCCGACAGCTCGAAGAGCAGTACGACGCATTTCTGCGCGGCCGCACCGAGCACGATGCGATCGCGGAGTCCGACCTGCCCACCGCCGACGAGCTCGGTGCCGAGCTCGAGCGTTTCTTGGCCCAGCAGCCGCCCCGCGACTGACCTCGGTCCTAGCCGGTCGGCGAGGCGCTCAGGCCGGTGCAGGAGCGCAACTGCTGCCAGGCCGCGACCGCTCGGTCGGGTGAGCTGAGCGCGCGGGGCGTGCCCCCGCTGATGACGGCAGGCGTCCACCGTGACTGCTCGACGGTGCGGCCGCGCAGGGTGAGGGTGAGCACGCCGGAGACGGCCTGCGGACCTGGGCGGGCGTAGAAGGCGAAGTTGCCCAACCCGTAGTCCACGTAGGTCTGTCCCAGGTAGCCCGCGCCCTGCAGGACGTGCGCATGTGAGCCCACGACGACGTCGGCGCCGGCCTCGGACAGCTGGTGGGCGAGGCCTTGCTGGGTGCCGCTCGGGCAGCTCGTACGCTCCTCGCCCCAGTGCAGGTAGACGACGACCACGTCCGCCTCGGCACGTGCGGCCCTGACCGCCTGGAGCGTCCGCGACACGTCTTTCGCGGACGCGAGCCCGGCCTTGTCCGGACCAGCCGTCCACGCCGTCCGGACCGCGTCGTCCAGGACCTGCGTGGCTCCGAGGAACGCAACCCGCGTCCCCCGCACCGTGAACACCTTCGCCCGGTACGCCGCGTGATCGTCCCTCCCGACCCCGACGACGGGGAAACCTGCCGTGCGGGCCGCGTCGAGGGAGTCCTGCAGGCCGACCGGCCCGTAGTCGATGCCGTGGTTGTTTGCCCCCGTCACCACGTCGATGCCGGCGCCCCGGAGGGCGGTGAACGCGGACGGGGGCGCGCGGAACACGAACTGCTTGCTCACCGGCGTACCACGGGTGGTGATCGCGGTCTCGAGGTTGACCATGGCGAGGTCGGAGGCGGAAAGGACCGAGCGCAAGGGACCGATCGCGGTAGCAGGGTCGTTCGCCAGGCGGCCGGCAAGGACTCCTTGGAAGTGGACGTCGCCAGCAAACGACACGGTCAGCTTGCCTGTGCTGCTGGTGCTCGGCCGGCGCGAGGGTGTGGGCGAGGGTGTGTGCGCCGGGGTTCGTGGAGCGGCCGCCTGGGTCTGCGCGGACGAGGGCAGGCTGCGCGTGGTTGGTGAGCCGGCGGAGCAGGCAGCGAGCGTCACCGGAAGGGCGAGCGCGGTCGCGGTCAGCAGGCGACGAGACCGCGGCGAGAGCACTCGTGGACGCTACCCCGGGGCGGTGGAGCGGCAGGGGGACTGTCCTGGGCGGCTCCTAGGATGGGGCCGTGTCGACCCTTCCCTTCGAGAGCCCCGTGCTGACCTCTCAGGTGGCGCGGCTGCTCGAGGGGCTCAACCCGCAGCAGCGGCTGGCCGTCGTGCACGAGGGCAGCCCCCTGCTGGTCGTCGCCGGGGCCGGGTCGGGCAAGACGAAGGTCCTCACCACCCGGGTCGCCTACCTGCTTGCGGCCCGCGAGGTGCAGCCCGGTGAGGTCCTCGCGATCACCTTCACCAACAAGGCCGCCGGCGAGATGAAGGAGCGGGTCGCCGCGCTGGTGGGTCGCCGCGCACATGCGATGTGGGTCAGCACCTTCCACTCCGCCTGCGTGCGGATCCTGCGTGCCGAGGCCAAGAAGCTCGGGTTCACGACGACCTTCAGCATCTACGACCAGGCTGACGCGCAGCGGCTCATGACCCTTGTCTGTCGTGACCTCGACCTCGACCCGAAACGCTTCCCGGCTCGGCAGCTGAGCAACCAGGTGAGCGACCTCAAGAACGAGCTGGTCGACGCCGACGCGGCGGCGAGCACCGCGACCAACAGCCACGAGCAGCTGCGTGCCGAGGTCTACAAGCTGTACCAGCAGCGCTTGCGCGAGGCCAACGCCATGGACTTCGACGACCTGATCATGACGACGGTGACGCTGTTGCAGGCGTTCCCCGACGTGGCCGAGCACTATCGGCGGCGCTTCCGGCACGTCCTGGTCGATGAGTACCAGGACACCAACCACGCGCAGTACACGCTCGTGAAGGAGCTCACGCAGCCGGTCGGTCCGCTGCCGGCTGCGGAGTTGTGCGTCGTCGGCGACGCCGACCAGAGCATCTACGCCTTCCGGGGCGCCGACATCCGCAACATCATGGACTTCGAGCTCGACTACCCCTCAGCCGCCGTGGTGCTGCTCGAGCAGAACTACCGCTCGACCCAGCGGATCCTGACCGCCGCCAACGCGGTGATCGCCAAGAACGAGGGGCGCAAGGACAAGCGCCTGTGGACCGACGCCGGCGATGGTGACCTGATCGTCGGCTACGTCGCCGACAACGAGCACGACGAGGCCGCGTTCGTGGCCGAGGAGGTCGACTCACTCGTCGATGCGGGAGCGCAGCCGTCACATGTGGCGGTTTTCTACCGCACCAACGCGCAGTCTCGGGTGTTCGAGGAGGTCTTCATCCGGGTCGGCCTGCCGTACCGGGTTGTCGGCGGCGTCCGGTTCTATGAGCGCAAGGAGGTCCGCGATGCACTGGCCTACCTGCGGGTGCTCGCCAACCCCGCCGACACGGTCAGCCTGCGCCGTGTCCTCAACACCCCCAGGCGCGGGATCGGGGACCGGGCGGAGGCCTGCATCGAAGCGTTCGCCAGCCGTGAGCGGATCCCCTTTGCGGCCGCTCTGCAACGCTTCGACGAGGTGCAGGGGATGGCGGTCCGCAGCGCGAAGGCGGTCCAGGAGTTCGTCGACCTGATGGATGAGCTGCGGGCTTTGGTCGAGGGCAGGATGCCACCGGCTGAGGTGCTCGAGGCCGTCCTGGACCGCACCGGCTATCTCAAGGAGCTCGCCGAGTCCACCGACCCGCAGGACGAGTCCCGCGTGGAGAACCTCTCCGAGCTGGTCGGCGTGGCCCGGGAGTTCGAGGAGCGTTTCCCCGAGGGCGGTGTCAGCGAGTTCATGGAGCAGGTGTCGCTGGTCGCGGACGCCGACCAGATCCCTGACGCTGATGGCACGGGGGGCGTCGTGACGCTCATGACGCTGCACGCCGCCAAGGGCCTGGAGTACCCCGTGGTGTTCCTCACCGGCCTCGAGGACGGCGTGTTCCCGCACTTGAGGGCGCTCGGGGACCCCGGCGAGTTGCAGGAGGAGCGTCGGCTCGCCTACGTCGGGATCACCCGCGCCCGCGAGAAGCTGTACGTCAGCCGGTCCCACCTGCGGTCGGCTTGGGGTCAGACGTCGTACAACCCACCCTCGAGGTTCCTCGACGAGCTGCCCGAGCACCTGCTGGACTGGCGCCGCCCCGCCTCCACCGTCGCGTCCACCCCTGCCCTGAGCCGCGCTGCGGCCCGGGTCGCCTCGAGCGCCTCGCGGGCCCGCAGCGCCCCCGGGCTCCGGCCGATCCCGAACCTGGAGGTGGGCGACCGCGTCACGCACGACGCCTTCGGTCTCGGCCTCGTCACCGCCACCCGCGGTGCGGCCGACTCCGCCCAGGCGGAGGTCGACTTCGGCACCGGTACCGGCGTGAAATGGCTGCTGTTGCGCTACGCGCCCCTGGAAAAGCTGTAGCCGACCGTAGGTCGCGCGCAGGTCAGACGTGGACGCCGTGGGCGGCGAGCCAGGCCCGCGGGTCGACCTGGCCGCTGTGAGTCTCGGTGCGGATCTCGAAGTGCAGGTGCGCGCCGGTGACGTGCCCGGTCGCGCCGGCGTACCCGATCAGCTGGCCCGCCCGGACATGATCGCCGAGGTGCACCACCGTCCGCGACTGGTGCGCGTAGGCACTGACGATGCCGCCGACGTGGCGAATCAGGGTGATCTGGCCGTAGCCGCCCTCCTCGCTCTGCTCGCCGACCCCGACGATGACGCCGTCGCCGATCGCGTACAGGGGATCGCCGTAGGACGCGGCAAAGTCGATCCCTTTGTGCATCCGCCCCCAACGCAGCCCGTAGGCACTGTTGACGCCCGCCGCGCAGGGCCGCATCCACGTGATGGGGCGCGGCGTGATCTTTGGGGGTGCGACCCGCGGGACCCGCGCGGGCTTGGCGGGCAGGGGTCGGTTGCGGGTGGCGCGCAGCTCGATGACGCGCGGAGCCATGACGAGAAGGGCGCGGCCGTCAGCCTCCCGGTCCGCGGCGACCACGGCGTTCGTCGGCGCGACAAGCGACGAGGGCGGCGCCGCGCCGGCCAGAGCGACGACGCAGGCGCCGACGAACAGGCCGCGGGCGAGCAGGGGTGCGCGGGGGCAGGCAGCAAGGACGCGCCGGGCGTGGGTCATGGCGAAAAGGGGGCTTCCAGTCAGGGCGCCGTCCGCGCGGACTCGTGCGACGAGCGGCGTCGACCGCGCCTCAGGCGCGGTTCGTTATCACAACGTTATCCGACCAGCCCGCTTACCGCAAAGATGTCGCCGAGGGGAGGCCCGCGACGCGGCCGATGGGGTGCCTTCCCTCGCGGCTACTGCGCAGCAGTACGCCGGATGCGAAACCGTCCACGCGCTGGCACCGAAAGCCCTGCGGCGACGGGGACCGCGTCGATCGGGGTGACGCCTGCGGTGACGGTCGAGCCGTCCTCGTCGAGGTGCGCGAGCGCCGCGGCGATCTCCCGGACAACCCGGCCGTCGATGGGCAGCGACATGTGCCCGACGCCCCGCAGCAGGACGTTGCGGGCCAGCAGGTCCGGGTGGTCGATCCGGGCGGAGGTCTTCGGGACGATCAGCTGGTCGAGGTCGCTCCAGAAGGCGATGAACCGGGTGCGCAGACCGGGGCAGGGCTCGGCGAGCTCGAGCATCACATCGGAGCCGGGGCGCAGCTGCTTGACGACCTTCTGGGGCATCAGGTGCGCGGCCAAGGTGCCTTTGTGTGGGGAGCCGAGGGTGCAGACGGTGTGGACGCGTGCGTCACCGCCGAGTCGCTGCACGTAGTAGCGGGCGATGACTCCCCCGAGTGAATGGCCCACAACGTGGACCCGCTCGTAGCCGGTCTCCTCGCAGGTCTTCTCGACCAGGATGGCCAGGCGGGTCGCGACGCTGCGAATGTCCTGCGTGAAGGGGCTGTAGTTCAGCGTGAGGACCCTCCCGAACCCGCGCCGGCGCAAGGCCCGCCGCAGCAGGGTGAAGATCGACCGGTTGTCGACCAGACCGTGGACCAAGATGATCGGTGTGCCGGCAGCGACGACGTCGCCCATGAGCAGACCTCGCTGCAGCGGCGGCAGGTCACTGAGGGTGAACCGGTCCAGCTCCTCACGGCCGCGCTCGCGGCGCCTCTCGGTCGACATCGCCAGCGGGTAGAGCGCGCCGTGCGCAGTGATCCAGGCCAACTCGGTGGCAGCGCCGCGCAGGCCGGCCGGGGTGCACACGGTCTCGACGCCCCGCCTGGTCGAGCGCGCAGCCCGTTGCAGCCTGGGCCGGGGGTCGAGCACGGGGCAGTCCTCCACGAAGGTCGTCCGGACATCACGAACCTTAGGACATCGCTCCTACCCGACGTGACGCAAACCACACGCTGTGTTCATCAAGCGGGGACTGTCACGTTTTAGAGAGCACCCGGGATCGGGCCGGACCAGCGCGAATGTCGCCGGCCACGACGGACGTCACCTGAGCCGGACACCAGCGCCGCCAGCCGAGCAGCCACGTCGCCGGGCGTCACGAGCGCGTCCGCGAAGCCGAGGGCCAGCAGGTCGGCGGGCACGATCCGCATCTGGTCGGCGCAGTTCTCGCGCGACATGCGTAGTGCTGCCTGTGCCCCCTCCGGCCCGATTGCCGCGAAGTAGGCCTCGTCGGTCACGAG
>JAYUBO010000199.1:0-2914 GCA_043740815.1 Frankiales bacterium
GTCGATCACCGGGCTGCTCACTGCGCTGCCACCAGGCTGCTCAGGACGGAGCTGAAAAAGCCCAGGCCGTCGGTGCCGGGACCGGTGAGGGCCTCCACCGCGTGCTCCGGGTGCGGCATGATCCCGACGACGTTGCCGCGCTCGTTGGTGATGCCGGCGATGTCGCGCATCGAACCGTTGGGGTTGCCGACGTAGTAGGCGATGACCCGGCCCTCGGCCTCCAGCTCATCCAGGGTGCGCTCGTCACCGACGTAGCAACCTTCGCCGTTCTTGACGGGGACGGTGATGACCTGGCCGGCCTGGTAGGCGTTGGTCCAGGCCGTCGCGGCGTTGGCGATCTCAAGCGGCTGGTCGCGGTGCACGAAGTGCAGGTGCTGGTTTCGGGTGAGCGCCCCCGGGAGCAGATGGCTTTCGCACAGCACCTGGAAGCCGTTGCAGATCCCGAGGACCGGCATACCCCCTTTGGCCGCGTCGACAAGGGTCGGCATGACCTGCGCGAAACGGGCGATGGCGCCGCAACGAAGGTAGTCGCCGTAGGAGAAACCGCCGGGCAACACGACCGCATCGACGTCATGCAGGCTGCTGTCGGCGTGCCACAGCGGCACCGCCTCAGCGCCAGCGAGTCGGGCGGCGCGTTGCGCGTCCCGGTCGTCAAGGCTGCCCGGGAACGTCACGACTCCGACCCTCAAACCTGGGGGAGGACCGGCGGGGATAGCTGGAGGCGGCGGCACTCTGCTCAGACTACCGGTCGGCCCAGCCACCGCTGTTAGTGTCCACCTGGTTGATCAGTGCGTCGTCGGCCCAGGCGAGGCATTTTCCCATGTGAACGACGGTGCCGTCGGCCGCGTCGCGGGGCAGAGCGAACGTCAGCTTGATCTCCCTCTCGACGCCCTACCCGCACGCCACCCGCCGCTATCCCTCGCGCCCCTCGCGCCCCCCCAACTCCCCGGTGATCTACCGCTCCCGGTGCCCGCCACGCCGTCCGGGGGCACCACGAGCGGTAGATCGCGGGGGCTGCACCCGGCTGGGCGGGGCCAGTAGGCTTGTTCTGTGGCTATGTACAAGATCCTCGTCGACGTCATGCTGAAGCCGGAGATTCTCGACCCCCAGGGTCAGGCGGTGGCCAACGCGCTGCCCCACCTCGGCTTCGCCAGCCCACAGAGCCTGCGTATCGGCCGGCACGTGGAGCTCGCCCTCGAGGCGGCCGACGGGACAGCGGCCCTCGAGCAGGCCACCAAGATCGCCGACACCCTGCTGGCCAACCCTGTCATCGAGGACTACACAGTCCGCCTCGCCTGATCAGGCCGCCCGGTCCACGCGCTGGGCGCGGGTGGCCAACGGCCGGAGCTTTGGGGCCCGCAAGGTGTCCTGGCCGAACCTCAACCTGGGCCGGGTACGTCGCCGTGCGATCTCCAGGGCTGACGTCAGCGTCCTGAGGCGTGACTGGGCCGACCGGCGGTAGACGTCGTTTGCACTGAAGCGACGCACCTCGACCTCGAGGTCAGCGAGGCCATTGCCGCGTTGCCGGTCGTGGGCGAACCTGGGCTTCAGCAGCCGCTCCTCCCGGCCGTCGTACTCGACCGCGACGCCGTCCAGGTAGAGGTCGGCACGTCCGCGGTGGACGCCCATTTCGTCGTACAGGTCGATCTGGGCTGGCATCCGCGGACCACCGGCAAGGACGAAGCCAATCCGCAGACGGCTCTCCATGAGCGACTCGCTGCGCGGCTCGAGGTGCCCGATCCCCGCACGCGCTCGCGTCACCCCGCGCAGCCCGCCGGCTCTGTCGACCGACTGCTCGATCCGGTCCAGCGTCGTCAGTCCAGCTCGGAGCGCCACATCCCCGCAGGCGACGCCTTCGATGAGGCCGTAGGTCCTGGCGACATCGACGAACGCCCGCGCCGCCGACACGATCAGCAGCCCGTCGTGCTCGCAGAGGTCCTCGGCGCCGACCAGCGCGCTATGCCGTCGCAGGCCATGACGATCCGCCAGGCGACGTCCGCGCCCCGTGGTCAGGTCGATCAGGTCAACACCCGCCGCGTCCCGCTGCAGCACGTCCAACCCGTGTGCCCAGAGCGCCGCCCAATGGCTGACCACTACCCCCGGCGGCACGACTGCGCTGAGCGCGGCGAGCCGGGTCCGAGCGTCGTCCGGGACGTCCGCGAGGACGTAGGCATTGCGCAGAACGCGCCGGTAGATGCCGTCACGCACGAGGTGCTTGACCTTGTCGTCGCTTCCGGCGAGGGCCACCAGCTCCGGCCACCGGGACACGAGGATCTCCATGGCCTGAGGATGGGTCGGCCAGCCTGGTCTTGCGCCCGTTCATCCACAGCGCGAGCCGTCGTCCACACCCCCGCACCCCGATGATCTACCGCTCCCGGTGTCCGCGAGCGGCGTGTCGGGTCCCGGGAGGGGAAGATCACCGGGTGGTCGGGGGTCAGGAGCGGCGCAGATAGGTATCGAAGGAGCAACCAGTGAGGCGTTCGTAGGCCTCGACGTACTTCGCCCGCGTCTTGTCGACAACCTCCTGCGGCAGCGCCGGCCCGGGCGCGATCTTGTCCCACCCCGACGTCGTCAGCCAGTCGCGGACGTACTGCTTGTCGTACGACGGCTGGGGCCGTCCGGGGTTCCACGTCTCAGCCGGCCAGAAGCGGGAGGAGTCCGGGGTGAGGACTTCGTCACCGAGGACGAGGGTCCCATCGAGCAGGCCCAGCTCGACCTTCGTGTCGGCCAGGATGATGCCCGCCTCGGCGGCAACGCGGACTCCTCGGGCGTAGACCCGCAGCGTCACGTCGCGGAGCTCGGCAGCCAGATCCGCGCCCACCTGCTCGCTGACCTCGGCGTAGGACATCGGCAGGTCGTGCTCGCCGACCGGCGCCTTGGTCGACGGGGTGAAGATGGGCTCGGGGAGCCGCGA
>JAYUBO010000200.1:0-1730 GCA_043740815.1 Frankiales bacterium
GCGTGGACGGTGCTCGCTGACAGGCCGACCTGATCAGCGATCGCGACCGGCCCTAGGCGCTGCTTCCAGCGCAGGTGCACGATCTTGCGGACCAGTGGCTGTGGGGTCTTGTTCGGGTGGCGGTGCGGCCGAGAAGACCGGTCCTGCATGCCGACCTCGCCGAGCTGCCGGTAGCGGTCAGCCCACCGTTTGGCCGTGGGCCAGGAGCACTGGAAGCGCTTCGCGACCCTCGCGATCGGCCAGCCGTCATCGACGATCAGCCGGGCGAGCTTCAGACGAGCCTTAGGAGTCAGAGCGGCGTTAGCGTGCACAACGAGGACCTCCTGGTCCGTGAGATGGGTGCCTTCAGCAGCTCCACCTCACGACAGGAGGTCCTCACCTGTCCGATCACTCAGACCGTGTCGTCACACGATCTCAACCAACGTGCCTGGTCAGTACACCTAGCCTTCACGCTCACGGCCCCCTGAGTTGTTAGGACGCCAGCGCGGTGGGGGGTGACCAGCCGCGAGCGCAGAAGACCGCCTCGAGGGCGTCGAGCACCCGGGCGCTGTCCAAGCGCCAGGCCATGAGGGGGATCCGGAGGACGTGGCGGCCCTCGCTCAGCAAGGTGAGGTCCCGGACCGTGTCAGCCAACACCGCCCAGGGCAGCTCGTGCTGCACCCCGTCGACCTCCATCGCCAGGGCGTACGCGTCGAACTCCGCGTCGAGGTACTCGCTACCGGTCGGCCGCCTGCGCACCGTCTGGCGCGACGGCTCAGGCAATCCCCGCTCCCGCATCTGGCGCGCGACGTCGAGCTCGCCGACCGACCGCACTCCGCCGGCGAGCTCGAGTACGACGGTCTGCAGCTCGCGCCGGAACCGGTGGCGCCGCACCCGCTCCATGACCTCCGCCAGCTCACTCGGCCGGCACAACCCCTGTTGCACGGCCAGGATCAACACGTACGACGCCTGCCTCGGCGTGACCGACCATAACGCGGCGCTCACCGCACTCACCGCAGGCTTGGTACGCCGGAGTCCTACCGTCACCAGGTCCTCAGACCCCCACCGCCGGCTCTCGTGCGGCACGACGCCGGGCAGACGTCGACGGGTGGCCCCCTTGGGGACAAAGACGTGGATCGCCTCGTCGGTCAGGGTGGCCACCCCGTCGTACTGCAGGGCACTGACCCCGGCGAGAGCGGCTCGCGGACCGAGCTCTAGGACGGCGACCCACTGCCGGGCCAAGCGGTCAAGAGGTCCGTTGTGAACAGCGATCGTCTGCCGACCGGTCCGCTGCCAGCGGCCCACGCTCAGCTCCCGCCGCACCAGCCAGCGCGGTACGCCCGCGGCGTACAAAGTGCGTCGGCCGATGATGGCGTCTTGCTCGGCAGCGATCCGGCGCGCGCGAGCCATACCGAGCTGGGCAGGAAAGGAGCTGGTCGTCATGCTCCCAGCCAAGGCCAGTGGGACCGCGTGTAGCGGGCTTCGGACGGATCTGTGGACAGCGGCCGGGCGTGGTGGCGAGGACGCAAGGAAGCCCCGTCGGGCCCGGATGTCCTCATCACTCAAGGGGCACCGAGCGTGGAAGCTAGGACGCAACGAAGGGGGGCGATGCGAGTGGCCCGGCCCCCCTGCGAGAGGAGGTACCGGGCCGCCGATGGTGCTGTGGAGCCAGGAGGGCGCCGGGGCGCCGCCGGCTACTTCTCGTTGATCCAGGCCTCGAGGGCCGGGCCGGCGACGTCGTCGCGGACCTG
>JAYUBO010000201.1:0-5344 GCA_043740815.1 Frankiales bacterium
TCCGCCCCAGGAACATCCGGGGGTGGCATGCCGTTTGACCAGGTACCCCCCCGGGGTAAGATTTCGGGCGACGAGAGGTGGACGGACGTGTCTCACGACGTAAGCCCAGGTGACACTGGCAGCAAGGACGCGGACGTGCCGGGGTGTGACGCCGGCCCGGCCCGTCGTCTCGCCTTCGTCCTCGCCGAAATCCAGGCGGCCGTGCGCCGCCGCAAGAGCAACCGGGCCGACCGCAGCAAAAAAGGGAGAAACTGATGGGTGTGCTGACGACGCTTGGGGACAGCCTGCAAGAGGGCTTCTTCATGTTCTGGGAAACCCTGTGGGCCTTGGTCGTGGGCTTCACCCTGTCAGGGGCGGTGCAGTCCTTTGTTTCTCGTGCGGAAATGCAGAAGGCGATGGGTGACCACCGGCCCCGCACGATTGTGCGGACCTCGCTGCTGGGTGCGGCGAGCAGCTCGTGCTCCTACGCCGCGAGCGCACTGGCCAAGTCGCTGTTCCAGCGGGGCGCGGACTTCACGTCCTCCATGATTTTCATGTTCGCCAGCACCAACCTGGTCCTGGAGCTCGGGATCATCCTGTGGCTGCTGATGGGCTGGCAGTTCGCCGCCGCCGAGTTCGTCGGCGGCGCCATCATGATCATGCTGTTCACGTTGCTCGCCCCGCGGATCTTTCCCGCCGCTGAGCTCGAGCAGGCCCGCGCCCGCCTCAACGCCGGCAAGACCGGTGCGTCCGGCCACGAGGGCCACGCCGGCGTGGATGGTGACATGGGAAGCGACATGGGACCCGATGCTGCCGATCAGGCCAAGCCCTTCCGCGAGCGACTCAGGAGCAAAGCCGGCTGGGCCGACGCCGCCAGCTACACCGTCTCGGACCTCACCATGCTGCGGCGCGAGCTCGTCATTGGCTACCTCGTCGCCGGCCTGATCGCCGTCGCCGTTCCGACCGGTGTGTTCAAGACCTTGTTCCTGTCGGGACACGGTGTGCTGACCGACCTGGAGAACGTGGTCCTCGGGCCGATCATCGCCTTCCTCAGCTTCGTGTGCAGTATCGGCAACGTGCCGCTCGCGGCATCGCTCTACAAGGGCGGCATCAGCTTCGGCGGCACCGTGGCGTTCATCTTCGCCGACCTCATCGCCTTTCCGCTGGTCGTCATCTACGGCAAGTTCTATGGCCGCCGGATCGCCACCCGCCTGTTCTTGTCGTTCTGGGCGGTGATGAGCATCGCGGGCCTGGCGGTGGACCTGCTGTTCCGGGCCGTCGGGATCAGCTTCCCGACCCGGCCGAAGGAGATCGCTCCGACCCACTTCGAGCTGAACTACACGATGGTCCTGAACATCCTGTTCCTCGGGGTCGCGGCGCTCGTCTACTGGATCTACCGCAACCGCGAGCGCTTCGGGGCCGGCGGCGCCTACGCCAAGGACCCCGTGTGCGGGATGCAGGTCGAGCGCGACAACCCCGGTGCCACCAGCGAGCACGAGGGCCACACCGTCTACTTCTGCTCCGACCGGTGCAAGACCAAATTCGACAAGGACCCCGGCAAGTACGAAGCGGGCTCGCCCGAGGCTATGGACGGCGAGGCCCCCTCCGACGAGCACACCCTCGACCCGGTCTGCGGGATGACCGTCGACCCGGCCACCGCCGCGGCTCACGAGAACTACGCGGGCCAGACGTTCCACTTCTGCTCCGCCGGCTGCCATGACCGCTTTACCGCCGACCCGGCGGCCTTCGCGTCCACCCCGGAACCGAACCTGGTCACCGACCCGGTGTGCGGGATGAGCATCGACCCGGCCACCGCCGCAGCCCACCTCACCCACGATGGGCACGACGTCGCGTTCTGCAGCCTGGGCTGCCGGGACCGCTTCGTTGCCGGCCCGTCAGCCTTCACCAGCAAGGCTCGATGAGTGGACGGCCCGTGTCTTAACTGTGTGGGGGAGGAGGGAGTTGAACCCCAGGACACGCGCTTCCCACCTGCGACGATACGGGCTCGGAGCGTCCACCAGCGTCGATGGGCGCCGTTCCCGGTAGTGGTCCAGTCGTAGTGTTGTTGCGCAAGGGAACGAGCAGGTCCGGAACGCCGAACGGCACGGTGAACGGCCGAAGGGGCAGGCTCGCGGCTAGCCGGGTCCGCCGCGCCGGCCGGAGGGCCCATGAGGACCCTCCGGCGAGTGACCTCCTACTGGCAGCCGGGGAACTTGAAGCTGGCGATCCGGGTGCTCCAATTGAAGGTGCCGCTGGCCTTGAGATACTCGGTGGTGTACCAGAAGGTGCAGTCGTCGACTGGGTCGACGCTCATCGCGCTGTAGTCCCCCCAGCGGTTGAGGTTCGCGAGCTGCGAACCCCCGCCAGTCACGATCGTGTTCTCCGCCTGCATCGTGCCGAGAGCGTCGGCGGGCGCCCGACCTGTGAAGCGGATGGACGGGAAGAGCGCCGAGCTGGAGGCGCTGTACCCCATCGCCATGTCCCCGACCTTGTCCATCGCGACCGAGCCCATCCAACGGGAGGCGCCGTCGGCGGGTGCGTAGGTCCCCTGCTGGGCCACGGTGGGCAGCCCATTCGGCTGGCGGATCTCATACCAGCGGACCCCGTCGATCTCCGAGCGCTTCGTGCCGCTGACCTTGACGCTCTGGTTCACCACCAGCGCTTCATGGCCGTCGGTAAAGTGGCGGTAGGCGAGGCGGTACATCAACCGGTCGGCGAGGCTGTCGAGCTTCTGCGCGGTCCCCGACTGCGGGATGCAGGTCCCTCCGCCGCAGGCCGGGTTGAACGCCGCCACCGGGATGGACGTGGGACCAGCGAACGAGCTGTTGGCAGGCGCCGCGAAGTCGACGTGGAACTTCCACAGGTTCAGCGAATTCGTCCCGAAGTTCATCAGGAAATTCGGGCTACCCGCGGGAGGCGCAATCGTCCCGTCCAGGTCGGAGGGGAGCAGCCCACCGTAGGAGGCGCTGAGCTGGAAACACACCTGCGTGGCTGGGCCGCCGGCGATCATGGCGGTGCGGTCGAACGAGCAGACTTTGGCGCCGCCAAAGGTGTTGCCGTTGAAGATGTTGTACGTGACGTAGTAGCCGTCCGGCCACACCCCCAGCTTGGGGTAGTCGTTGAATTGGGTGGCACCGTAGGAGAACGCGTACCGGTTGTAGGTCCCGGTCGCGTCGGAGGTGGTGGAGACCGCGACGCACTGCAGGTAGCCGTAGGTACTCGGGTTCGTCACCGAGAACTGGGTCAGCACCCACCTGTTCGCGGCTTTGTCGTACTGGGCGATCGGGTCACCGTCGTTGTTGACCTCGCAGCCGCCACCGAACCCGGTCCAGAGCGTGTTCCCGGCCTTCGGGAAGCCAGCGGCGATCACGCCGGTGCTCTTGTTGAACACGGCGAACGACTCGTTCACCCACTGCACGTACTGCGTGGCGCCGACCGCGCCGTTGGTGTCCGGCGGCGCTGCGTTTGGCGCGAAGCCGTAGTCACCGTTGCCGACGCCGGCGAAGTTCAGTCCGCCTGTGGTGGCGACGCTCGGTCCGGCCGACGCCTGCACCGCGGTGTCCGGGGCCCCGGTGCTCGGGGCGAACGGCAGCGGGTGCCTCGGGTGTTCGTGCTGGATCGTGCTGCGCCCCTTCGACGGCATGTCCCGAAGCGGCCCGGACGTGTCGTGGTGCACCGCGTTGCTGACCTCCGGCCGTCCGTTCCCGGGATCGGCCGCGGCGGTCGTCACGGCCGACGAGGAGGTCACGACCAAGACGGAGGCGGTCAGGGTGAGCGGGGCAAGCATGCGCAGGAGCCGAGACTTGTGGTCCATACGGGCGTCCTATCTCGAAAGGGGTAAACGAAACGTAGGGCCGAACGGCGCAAAGGGACATAGCCCGCCCGGTACAGACGTCGGACCCCGCCCCACTGGCCCGCCTGGGGCACGACCCACGCGGTGGTCAAGAGGTCTGCGACGCTGACCTCCGTGGTCGCGGCGTCGGCTACGCCGACACCGCGGAGACGGTTGCCGAGCTGGTAGCCCAGCGCCGTCGCGACCTAGCCTCGCCGTGGGCCTGAGCCGGCGGGCTGTCGTACGGCCAATTGCACCCTCGCTGTGGCAGCAACGGACAATTGGGGTGGAACGCCAGAGCCCCCGGCTATGCCCCGACGCATAACCGAAGAACCATGAGAAGACACAGAGGCCCAGGTCAGAGGCATTTTCAACAGTGGGCGAGGGGGGAGTTGAACCCCAGGCCGCACGCTTCCTGCCAGCGACCTTACGCCTTCCGAGCGTGCAGCAGGGTGGTTGCGCGCTGTTGCGCGCGTTTGTCGGCAGGTCCACCTGCATCCGTTGTGCCTCGGGGCATAACGGATGATCTCCTTCAGAGCTCGGGCCGCTGGCGGCGCTAGGAGGGCCGGCAGATCGAAGCCGGTCGAGCGCACTGCTGCCGAGCGCACCTAAGTGCTCAGCACTCCATGGTGCGGGGCTGTCCGTCAAACGGCGGCTGAAGACTGACCCCCGCGCGACGGTTGAGAGTTAACCCTCTCGGCCTTTGATCGTCGATCTTCTCGGCGGCGGGGACGCGGTGGAGGTCGCGGTCCTTGAGTCGGGAGCTGTCGCCGTTGAGGCAGATGACGTCGGCGCGGTACGCGAGCCGGTCGATGATCGCGGCCGCGACGACGTCGCTGGCGAACAGGTCGCCCCACCGGCCGAGGGGCTTGTTGCTGATGACGATCAGGCTGGCGCGTTCGTAGCGGCTGCTGACGAACTGGAAGAACACGCGTCGGGGGCGAGTTCCCGGCGGCACGGGCTGCTTTGAGTTATGCGAAAGGGCCGTGGCAACATGACTACCCTTCAAAGCATCGAGAAAGGTCTTCCGGCGCCTGGCCGAACGCTGGCCCTGGGCCCTCGCCCTAGCTAAGCGTTCGCCCGCCTGCTGACCATCCCGCTCCCGGCCTGACCGCCAGCACCACCGCCACTAACCCCACCACGAACACGGATACACCGGACCCCGCGCCGGCACCCCGCCATGCCCGCAATACACCGGGGCTAGCCTGCACGGGACAAGTTGGGAGGAGTGCGGATGACATCCTGGCGCTGCAACGAGTGCGGCTTTGCACTGTACCTGCCTATCGCCGCGCCCCGTCTCACCTCAAGCTTCTTGGGGCTCTACAGCGACGGCCGCTTTCCCGGACGATGCCTGCTTGTCTTCAACCGTCACGTTGAGCACTTGGAATCCCTTGAGCCTGCAGACAGCGCCGCCCTATGGAACGACGTTTCGGTGGTGGGCCGAACAGTCAGGCGAATTACGGGTGCCGCCAAGATAAATTATGCCGTCCTCGGAAACGCAACTCCGCACCTCCACGTGCACATAATCCCGAG
>JAYUBO010000202.1:0-1704 GCA_043740815.1 Frankiales bacterium
TCCGGCGTGACCGTGCCGGCGGCGTCCTCGAGTGGGGCGCCAACGCTGTGGACGGCGGGGACGAAGAACCCGTGCTCACCGATCTCGTCCAGGGCGGCCTGTCCCATGCGGGTCATGATGCGCATGCTCACCACGACGTACGGGCTGTCGGTGATCTCGATGCCGAGCTGACTGATGGCCGAACCGAGCGGACCCATGCTGAAGGGCACGACGTACATCGTGCGGCCCTTCATGCAGCCGGCGAACAGCGGGCGCAGGGTGGCCCGCATCTCGGCCGGTGCCATCCAGTTGTTGGTGGGGCCTGCGTCGGCCTCGTCCTCGGAACAGATGAAGGTGCGGTCCTCGACCCGGGCGACGTCGGTCGGGTCGGACTTGGCGTAGAAACTGTTGGGCCGCTTGGCCTCCTCGAGCTTGAGGAAGGTCCCGTTGTCGACCAGCAGCTGCGTCAGCCGGTCCCACTCCCCCTGCGACCCGTCCGCCCACTCCACCCGGTCGGGCGTGGTGAGGGTGGCGACCTCGCGCACCCAGGCAACCAACTTGGCGTTCTTGGTCGGTGGCTGGTCCAGGCCCGGGATCGTTGAGGCGGCGGTGGTCATGAGGTCCTCTCCATCGAGGTGCTGTCACCACGCGTGCGTGACAGGGGGGATTGACGAAGTGTGCCCCGTGCCCCTGGCTGCCAACAGTGGGCCTTTCTGTGAGATGACGCACCCACAAGTAGCCAAGCGGCCAGGCGACGCGCACCAGACTGGACGCTCGTGCCTCAACCGTCCATCGCGTCTGCGGTGGCGCTGAGGCCAACGCACCGATGGCGCAAATCCACACGGTCAGGGCCGTGTGGATTTGCGCCAAAGGGGGGCGAGGAGTCCGTTCCGCTACAGGGTGGGGCCCTGCTCGCGGACCTTCTGGACCGCTTCCATCGCCTCGCGCAGCTCCCCCAGCCAGCTGTCAGCGTGCTCGCCGACCAGCTTGACGCACCACGCGAGGGCCTCGGCCCTCGAGCGAGCGACGCCGCTGCTCACCAGGGTGTCGAGAACTTGACGCTCCGGCTGACGCAAACGTGTCATAACCGGCGCGCTGAGGTGGGTGAACAGGTGGGTGCTCGACCCGGCGGTAGCTCCCCAGGCGACCTTGCGGCCATACCGGTGCTCCGCTTCCCGTGCGATCGCGATCCGCTCGTCGCGGGTGCCCTCACGCCAGCGGGTGATCCGCCCGGCTTCGGCCGCTGCGACGTCGGCCTCACTCCCGTCGACCGACGGCGACTCGACGGTCACCAGGACGGTGATCTCGTCGCGGTCGACCGCGATCTCGGGCGTCCCCCAGGCATCGGGCAGGCGACCGGCGAACCAGCCGTCAACGCCCTCAGCAGCAGGTACGTCGTGCTCGTGCGGACCTCGTTGCCCGCGGGGACCGCCGGGGCCACCTGGACCTCGGCCGCGTCCTCGTCCGTCAGAACCTGCGGACGCCTGGCGCCCGTACTTCTCATGTGGGTGTCTCATCAGACATCCCCTCTCGTATGTTGTTACAATTACATAATTACACAACAACAACTGAAACGGTTCATTCCCGCTACTGGAGAACCACCCCGAGCTGGACCCGCAGGCGAGCCTGCTCGGTGGTCGGAAGCTCGCAGACGGACTGCCTGCAGACGTACGCCGCGCCGGGCTCGCGCCCCTCGGCCAACGGGCCATTGACGGCCACGACGGC
>JAYUBO010000203.1:0-10487 GCA_043740815.1 Frankiales bacterium
GGTGCCGAAGTCGACGATCAGGTCCTGGGCCAGGAGGACGGGTTCCACATCTCTCCTTCGGTTTGCAGCGGGGCTTGGCTGTAGTTTCCCCCGCCCACGCTGACCTGCAGGCATACCCCGAAGCGGCGGGGGCCCGGGAGTCACCCACCGCAAGGGTGGAACTAGTCGCCCTTGGCACCGGAGTAAAGGGCCGCGACCTCGGCAGCGAACTCCTGCATGACCACGGACCGCTTGAGCTTCAGGGACGGCGTGAGCTGCCCGCCCTCCTCGGTCCAGTCGATCGGCAGGACGGTGAACTTGCGGATCGCCTCGGCCTTCGAGACGGCCTTGTTGGCCTCATCGACGGCGACCTGCACCTCGGCCAGCAGGTCAGGGTCGGACACGAGGGTCGTGAGGATCGCGCTCTTGCCGCGGCTGGCGGCCCACGGCGCGACGGCGTCGGCGTCGAGGGTGACCAGGCAGGCGATGAACGGCTGCTGGTCGCCGACGACCATGCACTGGCTGATCAACGGGTGCGCGCGCAGGCGGTCCTCGAGGACGGCGGGAGCGACGTTCTTGCCACCGGCCGTGACAATGAGCTCCTTCTTGCGACCGGTGATCTTGACGAAGCCCTCGTCATCGATGATCCCGATGTCGCCGGAGTGAAACCAGCCGTCGACGATGGTCTCCGCGGTAGCGGTCTCGTTGTGCCAGTACCCGCGCAGGATGTGCTCGCCTCGCATGAGGATCTCGCCGTCCTCGGCGATCTTGACCGTGACGCCGGGCGAGGGGCGGCCCACCGTTCCGATCTTCATATGGGCTGGTGTGTTGACCGTCCCCGCGGCGGTTGTCTCGGTGAGGCCATAGCCCTCGAGGATCGTCACGCCGATGCCGCGGAAGAAATGGCCCAGCCGGGTCCCCAGGGGCGCGCCACCGGACACGGCCCACGCCACCTTGCCGCCCAAGGCTGCGCGGAGCTTGACGTAGACGAGCTTGTCGAACAGCGCATGCTGCAGCTTCAGAGGGCGCCCGACCGAGCCGGTCTGCAGCGCCTCGGAGTAGGCGATCGCGACCTTCTCAGCCCGGTCGAAGATCTTGCCCTTTCCGTCGGCGTGGGCCTTCTGCTTTGCCGTGTTGTAGACCTTTTCGAACACGCGCGGCACCGACAGGATGAAGGTCGGCTGGAAGGTCGCGAAGTCGGCCAGCAGGTTCTTGATGTCGGCGGTGTGACCCATCCGGGCGCCGGTCTCGACGCACGCCACCTGGATCAGCCGGGCGAAGACGTGTGCGAGCGGCAGGAACAGCAACGTGGCGCCGTCGGCGTTGAACAGCTCCGGGATGACCGTGCCCGCGGAGCGGCCGGTGCCGAGCAGGTTGCCGTGCGTCAGCTCGCAGCCCTTGGGGCGGCCGGTCGTGCCCGAGGTGTAAATAATGGTCGCCAGGCTGTCCGGGCCCAGGGCCGCGTGCAGCGCGTCGAGGTCGCTGTCTGGGACCTCCCGGCCCGCGGCGGCGAGCTCCTCGAGACCGCCGGCATCGATGTTCCAGGTGCCCCGCAGGTCCGGCAGCTGGTCCCGGATGCTGTCGAATGCGCTCTGGTGCACCGCACTTTCCAAGATCGCGACGACCGCACCGCTGTCGCTGAGGTTCCACGAGACCTGCTCGGCGGAGCTGGTCTCGTAGATGGGGACGGTCACCGCGCCTGCCGCCCAGATCGCGTAGTCGCACAGGGTCCACTCGTAGCGGGTCTTGCTCATCAGCCCGACCCGGTCCCCGGACTGCACCCCGCCGGCGACCAGCCCGGCGGCCAGGGAGCGGACCTCGGTGGCGAACTCCTTGGCCGTAACGGGCGCCCAGCGGCCGTCGACGCGTCGGGTGAAGACGACGTCATCGGGGCCGTTCTGAGCATGCTGCAGGACGGCGTCGAGCAAAGACGTGCTGTCCCCGACCTCGATGACCTGGGGGCTGGAGTACTCCTGCACCGACTTGTCTCCCTGCTGCTCGTTGCGAACCAACCTAGCGCGGTGATCCTGCTCAGGCAGGCGCTTGCCGCGCCCGAGGTCAAGCGCCACACCGAACCTGCCGAGGCACCCACAGTGGGACCTGACCTGACGCAGCCGCCCCGCACGGCTGCCTGCCCGTCGTGTGGCGCGTCGCTGCGCGCCGACGCGCCCTGGTGCACCCTGTGCTACGCCGACCTGCGGCCCAAGGCCGCGCTCGCGACACCCGTCCCCACCGTCGTACCCGCGACTGCGACGTACGGCGCGCCGGCGGGCGACCCCCTGACCCAGCCACTGCTCGCCTTCCTGCCGCCGGTTCCCACCCAGGTGCCCGCGCCGGCCCAGGTGACGCCCGCCGTGGTGGCCGTCGTGGTGGCCGTCGCCGGACAGGTGCCGGTCACCTGGCCGTGCGTCCAGTGCGGGGCCGCGAACTCGATGACCCTGATGGCCTGTACCGACTGTGGCAGCGACTTCCTGGCCGCCGAGCGGAGCGGCAACACCCCGATGCTCGTGCTGCCCATAGTGGGTGACATCGGCAAGCTCAGCCGCGGCCAGCGGATCGGCCTGGCGTTCGCGGCCGTCGGTGTCGTGCTCGCCCCGCTGGCGCTGATCACCTTGCTGCTCACCGGGTCCCCGCCACCGGACAGGACAGTGGTCAACCAGCCATCCCCGGTGGCCACCCCGTAACTCGGGCACCAGCAGCTGCGGGACTGCGGATAAGGTCCCCCAGACGAAGGAGGCAGCACCGTGGCTGACCAGGCGAGCTCGAGCATCACCATCAACGCCACCCAGGCGGACATCCTGGCGGTGATCCGCGATGTCGAGGCCTACCCGGTGTGGACCAACGGGATCTCGAAGGCTGTCGTCGTCGAGCCCGGCGCGGCGGGGCCGGCCAAGGTGACCTTCAGCATGAACCAGAGCGGACTCAGTGACGAGTACACGCTGGTCTACGACTGGCAGGGCGACGGGGTGTCCTGGACCCTTGCCGAGCCGAGCAAGGTGCAGAAAAGCCAGCGCGGCTCCTACCAGCTCAGCGCCGATGGGGCGGCCACGAAGGTCACCTACCTGCTGACGATGGACATCAAGATCCCGATGATCGGGTTGATGAAGCGCAAGGCGGAGAAGATGATCATCGACTCGGCGTTGAAGGAGCTCAAGAAGCGCGTCGAGTCGCTCAGCTAACCTGCGATCATGCGGGTCCTGCTGTTCACCGGCAAGGGTGGCGTCGGCAAGACCACGACAGCCGCCGCTACTGCCGTGCTTGCCGCCTCCCGGGGCCTGAAGACCCTCATCCTGTCGACCGACCCGGCGCACTCGCTGGCCGATGCGTTGGGCCTGCCCCTCGGCCCGGAGCCAACCCTCGTCGAGGACGGCTTGCTGGCGATGCAGGTCGACGCGCAGGGTGGCTTCGAGCGCTCCTGGCGGGACGTACAGGACTACCTGCGGGGCGTCCTCGAGCGGGCTGGTGTCGATGCGCTTCAGGCTGACGAGCTCACGGTCCTGCCCGGCGCGGAGGAGGTGCTCGCGCTGCTGGAGCTGCGCCGACAGGCCGCGTCGGGACGTTATGACCTGGTGGTGGTCGACTGTGCGCCGACGGGCGAAACGCTTCGGCTGCTCGCCCTACCGGAGGCCCTGCGCTGGTACGTCGACAAGGTCTTTCCTGCGCAGCGTCGCGCGCTCAAGGCGGTCCGCCCGCTGCTCGCCCGGGTGGCGACGGTACCCGAAGACGGTGTCTTCGAAGCCGTCACCCGGCTGCACGCCGAGCTGACCGAGGTACGCGCCCTGCTGACCGCACCGACCACCTCCGTTCGGCTGGTTCTGACCCCGGAGGCCGTGGTCGTCGCCGAGGCGCGCCGCACACTCACGTCGCTGGCGTTGTACGGCTACCGGGTCGACGGCCTAGTCGCCAACCGCGTCCTGCCCGCCTGCTCGTCAGACCCGTGGGTAAGCGGCTGGGTCACAGCCCAGGCCGCCCAGCTCGCCCGCGTCGAGGCTGACGTGGCGCCGCTCCCGGTTCTGCTGTCGCCCTACGCCGCCGCCGAACCTGTCGGGCCCGACGCGCTGCTGGCCTTCGCCGCCGCCCTGTACGGCGACGCCGATCCGACCGAGGTCGTCCCCGCGACCGATCTGCTGGTGGTCGAGCGCGATGCCGACGGCTTCCTGCTCTGTCTGACGCTGCCGCTCGCCCGGCTGTCCGACGTCGACCTCTCACGCAGCGGTGACGAGCTGGTCGTGACGGTGGGCGGCCACCGGCGGCTGCTCGCCCTTCCGAGCGCCCTGCGGCGCTGCCAGGTGGCGGGCGCGCGGCTCGTCGACGGTCGGCTCGTCGTACGGTTCGCGCCCGACGCCGACCTGTGGCCAGGGGGGCCAGAATGACTGACTCGTTGGGCAGCGCTGCCGAGGAAGCCATGAAGCTGCTGGCAGCGGCCCAGGAATGGGCGAGGACCCGATTCGACGGCGAGCACCTCGCCACCGGCTCCGCCGAGTGCCAGGTCTGCCCGGTCTGTCAGGTGGTTGCCGCCCTGCGCCAGGTGACGCCCGAGACCGTCGAGCACCTTCTGGACGCGGCGTCGTCGTTCGTCGCCGCCCTGCGGACTACGGTCACCTCGCATCCGGCGCCGCCGGAAGGTTCGCGCGTGCAGCACATCGACATCCGGGAGGGTTGACCCGTGAGCTTGGCCATCGGTGTCGACGTGGGCGGTACCAAGGTCGCGGCGGGGGTGGTCGACGAGCAAGGCGTGGTCATCGCGAAGGGCCGGCGGCCGACGCCGTCTGCCTCGCCGTCGGATGTCGAGCAGACCATTGCCGACCTTGTTGCCGACCTGCGTGCCGGCCACGACATCACCGCTGTCGGCATCGGGGCCGCGGGCTTCATCGACGCCGAGCGCTCTACGGTGCTGTTCGCCCCCAACCTCGCCTGGCGGGACGAGCCGTTGCGCGACGAGGTCGCCAAGCTGATCGGGCTGCCCGTCGTCGTCGAGAACGACGCGAACGCCGCAGCGTGGGGGGAGTACCGATTCGGGGCCGGTCGCGGTTTCGACCACCTCGTGTGCGTCACGGTCGGTACCGGCATCGGCGGGGGCATCGTCCTTGACGGAAAGCTCTACCGCGGCGGCTTCGGCATCGGCGCGGAGTTCGGCCACATGCAGGTCGTCCCCAACGGCCGGCGTTGCGGCTGTGGCCAGCGCGGCTGCTGGGAGCAGTACTGCTCCGGGCGGGCCCTGCTCCACGAGGCCCGCGAGATCGCCGACGTGCAGAAGGACTGGGGCAAGCGCCTGCTCGAGCTCGGTGGCGGGCGCCCAGAGGGAATCGAGGCTCTCGAGGTCACTACCGCCGCCCAGGAGGGCGACCTGGCCGCGCTGGCCTGCTTCGAGGCGGTCGGCAGCTCCCTCGGCCAGGGCCTGGCCGACCTCGCGTCCACGTTGGACCCGGCCGTCTTCGTCATCGGCGGGGGCGTCGCGGACACCGGCGAGCTGCTGCTCGGCCCGGCCCGTCGTGTCTACGCCGAGCGGCTGACCGGCACCACCCACCGCCCGCACGCGGAAATACGCCTCGCCGCGCTCGGTAACGAAGCCGGCATGGTCGGCGCAGCCGACCTCGCCCGGCTGGGCTGACAAGGCTCCACAGGTGGTGCCCAAGATGACCTCAATGGGCCATGGTGGGAGCCCGCGTCTTCTCCGACGATCAGCCCATGCCCATCCCTGCGAGCACTCCCAGCCCCGGCAGCCCTCCCAGCCCACGCTTGACGTCGTCCATGACGACCTGCTGCCGCCGCCCGATGAGCGTGATCGAGGTGACCAGCCCGCTCGACGTCGACGCCGCCCAGCTCGCCTTGCACAGCTGTGCCTCATGCGGACGTCACCTGTGGGTCCGCGACGGCGTGCCGCTCGACAGGGACGACGTCCTGTCCGTCGTGCGGGACCGGATCGCCGAGACCCCCCGTCAGCTGGTACCGCCTGAGCGCGGGCCTTCGCAGGCTCCCACGCTGGCCTCGGCGCCCGGCCAGGCCGTGCTGTCCACCCACCGGGTAGACCTGCAGGAACGGCTGTCTGCTTTCACGCTGCACGGCTCGTAGTGCGTGCCCCCCGGGCCGGGCGACACCGGGCCACCTAACCTGCACCGATGCGCGTCGTGGTGGCACTGGGGGGTAACGCCCTGTCACCCACGGGCGGCAGCGGCTCGGTCGAGGAGATGCGCGCGGCGCTGGACGAGACCGCCTCGGCCCTGGCGGACCTGGTCGCGACGGGGACCTCGCTGGTCCTGACCCATGGGAACGGTCCCCAGGTCGGTCGGCTGCTGCTGCAACAAGAGCTGGCTGCCGCCGAAGTGCCACCGATGCCCATGGACGTCTGCGGGGCACTGTCGCAGGGCCAGATCGGCTACCTCGTCGCGCAGGCGCTCGACAACGCCCTGCGCCGCCGCCGGCTCGACACTCGGGTGCTCACCCTGGTCACCCAGGTCGTCGTCGACGGCCGCGACCCGGCCTTCCGGCGGCCCACCAAGCCCGTGGGGCCGTCGTACCCGCGGCCGGTGGCGACCGAGATCGCCCAGGCGTCAGGGCATGTCTTCGCGATCCAGGCGGACGGGCGCTGGCGCCGGGTCGTCGCGTCGCCCAAGCCGTTGCGGTTCGTCGAACAGGGCCCACTGAAGGCCCTGGTCGACTCCGGGAACGTCGTTGTCGCTGCGGGCGGCGGGGGTGTGCCGGTCGTCGAGCACCGCGGGCAGCTGCACGGTGTCGAGGCGGTGGTGGACAAGGACCGGACGGCGGCGCTGCTGGCCAACGCGGTCGGGGCGGACCTGCTGCTGGTGCTGACCGAGGTCGAGCGGGTGCAGGTCGGCTACGGGACAGCGTCGGCGCGAGCCCTGGTGACCCTGCCCGTCGCGGAGGCCAAGACTCTGCTGGCCGCGGGAGAGTTCCCCGAGGGCTCCATGGGGCCGAAGGTCGAGGCGTGCGTGTCGTTCGTCGAGGCCGGCGGCCGGGCAGCGATCGGCGCCCTGGCCCAGGCGGTCGACGTCCTCGCGGGCCGGGCGGGTACCGAGATCACTCCCTGAGGCTGCCGGGTCGGGCCCCACCTGCCGCGGCGAGCCGTAGCTAGTGTGTCGGTCGTGGATGCGATCACCCTGTGCGGCGGAACCTTGCTGGTCGAGCACCCCGACGAGGTCCTGCTGGACTACGTCGACCCCCGCAATGGCTACAGCTACCCGGCGTACGACCGGCTGATCACCAACGGGTCACCGGACCTGGTCGACGGTGACCTGCTCGCACCCGCGCTGATGGGGGTCCACATCGACGCCGGGCGCTTCAGCTTGTTGCGGGAGATGCTGCCCGCCCTCGAGGCGGTGGCCGAGCTGCCTGAGGTGTCCCTCGAGGACGCCGACGACGACCACGTCATGTGCGTCGCGGGTCTGTTCGGGATCCTCGATGAGCCCCGGTACGCCGGCCGGGGAGTCCGCGGGACGATTGTCTCCAAGGTGCTGCACCGCAAGCGCCCTGACCTGGTTCCGATCTATGACAGCCGGATCTTCGAGGCCTACACCGCGCCGGGCGTGCTTCCCCGCACCCTCGACCGATCGTGGCAGGAGTTCATGCGGTTGCTGTGTACGCAGATGCGAGCCGACCTGCTGGCTGAGCGGGACGCGTTCCGTGACCTGCAACTGGCTGCCGAGGACGCCGGTGCCTCCGTCAGCAAGCTCCGGATCCTGGACATCCTCGTCTGGCGGGCCTCCGACTCGTGGCAGTAGCGACGTCTGGGGGATAGCCCTGCCCGCCCCGCCGAACGGGCGGCTGCCTGCCGCGCCGCGTACCGTGGAAGCCGGATCTGCTCGACCCCACACTCAGCACGACCCCGGAGGAGCCCTACGGTGACGGTGGTAGCTGCCGCACCGGTGCGGACCGTCGCGGTGTCGCTCGAGGGCCTCCGGCGCCATCGGGGCGACGTCCTCGCGACGGACGACGTGTCCCTTGAGGTCCTCGCGGGCGAGGTGTTCGGTCTGCTGGGTCCCAACGGGGCGGGCAAGACGACCCTGGTGCGGCTACTTGTCGGCGTACTCCGGCCCGAGGCCGGTCGGGTCGCGCTGCTGGGACAGGACGTCACCGCTGACCCACGAGCTGCCAGTCGCCTGCTGGCCTACCTTGCGCAGGACGAGCCGGCCCTCAACGAGCTGCCCGTCGGTATGGCGGTGGAGACCACCGGCCGGCTCCGTGGCCTGTCCCGTCGCGACGCCCGCGCGCAGACAGCCGACCTGCTCGACGAGCTGGGCCTCGCGGACGTGCAGGCACGGCCGCTGACGAAGCTGTCCGGTGGCCAGCGTCGGCTCGCCCAGGTCGCAGCCGCCCTGATCGCCGACCGGCCGCTGCTTGTGCTCGACGAGCCGACCACCGGCCTGGACGCCCTGGCCCGTCGGGCGGTCTGGGAGGTCCTGCGCAGGCGCCGTACCGAAGCCGGGGTCACCGTCGTGCTCGTCACGCACAACGTGGTGGAGGCCGAGCAGGTCCTTGACCGGGTCGCCGTCCTGGACCGTGGTCGGGTCATCGCCTGCGACACCCCGGGGCGGCTGAAGGCGCTGGTGTCCAACGACGTCCGCCTGGACCTGGTGTGGCGCGACGAGCCGCCGCTCGGCGAGCCCGCCGTCGCCGCTCTACTGGCGCGTTCTGAGGTCGACGGTCGTCGCTGGAGTGCCCGGCTGCCGGCTTCGGACGCACGCGAGGCCCTCGGCCGCCTGACGGCAGGACCCGCGCTTGCCGCGCTCGACGACTTCACCCTCGCCACGCCCACCCTGGAGGACGTCTACCTCTCGCTGGGTGGTCGTGCCCACGACATGGAGCGCTCGTGAGCGCCTTCCTTGCCCTGTACGTCGGGCAGGTCAGCCGGGCCCGGGCCGCCCGTGGGCCGCTGCTGTTCGTGGCCACCCTGCAGTCTGTAGGGATCCTGCTGTTGCTGCGCGGGGTCGTCGACGAGGGCCGCGACACGACCTCCCAGCAGGTCGTTGCCGGCTCCACCGTGCTGGTCGTGGCCTTCGTGGCGCTGAACCTGCTCGCGCAGCGCTTCGGGATGCTGCGCGGCACTGGGGCGCTAGATTACTACGCCACGTTGCCCGTCTCGGGAGCCCTGGTCGTGCTCGCCACCGCGGCGTCGTACGCCACGTTCACCGTGCCGGGGGCGGTGTTGACCGCCTTCGTGGGTGCGCTGCTCTACGGCCTGCCCCTCGGTCACCTGTGGATCCTGCTCCTTGTGCTGCCGCTGGCTGGAGCGTCCCTCGCCGGCCTCGGTGCGTGCCTCGGCCTGCTTGCCCCGCGACCGGAGCTGGCGACCGTCGCTGGGCAGCTCGGCATGTCGGGCATCCTGTTTCTCGGGATCATCCCGCAGCACCGGATGCCGGCAGTCCTGCAGGCCGTCCGCGCCGCCGTGCCCTCGACTTACGCTACCGACGCGTTGGCGTCTTCGTTCGCGCGGCGTCTTGATACCGCTGCGCTGCTCACCGACCTTGGAGTTTGCCTGGTGGTTGCCCTGCTCGCGCTGTCCCTTGCGTCGATGGCCTTCCGCCGGGCGGTCCGGGCATGAGCAGCTGGGCGCCGCCGGCGGCGAGCGAGCGGATCGAGGCTCCGACTGTCGACGACAACGGGCCGCCCCGCTGGCGGTACGACGTCCGCGTCGCCGGCATGGTCGTCGTGGTCTGCGTCTTGCTCGGCGCGCCGGCCGGCCTGCTGTGGTCAGCGGTGGCCCCCCGGCTGCAGGTGACACTCACCGACCAGGGGCCGCAGGTGCCCAGCCTGGAGAGCAGCAAGGCCTTCGTGGGTGCCGACGGCAGCTATCTGGTCGTCATGGCAGTCCTGGGGTTGCTGTGCGGCACCGTCGCCTGGTTTTTGGCTCGCCGCTCCGGTCCGTGGACGGTGGTGGCGTTAGTTGTCGGCGGGACCTTTGCGGCCCTCATCGCCGCGACGGTTGGCCTGCGTCCCGGTGCCCAGCACGCGATCGAGGCCTTGCGGGAGGGCTCGACCATCCGTGGTCATGTCGAGCTGTTCCTTGGCAGACGCACCGGCACCGACGTGTCGCTGCGCGCACCCTGGGCCGCTGTCGCCTGGCCGGTAGGAGCACTGACGGCGTTCTTGTCCTTCGCGCTGCGCCGACCCGAAGAGCTGGACTGACGTCAGGCCGTGCGGACGGTCGCCTGGTGGTTGCCGGTGACGTCGCCGGCCTCGTCCAGGACCAGCCCGTCGAACGGGTCGGGTTCGCCGTCCTCGGGTACATCGCTCACAAGGCCGGAGTCTGGCAGACCTGTGTCGCCGGGGCGTCAGTTCGGGCTGGTCGGGGTCCGCGCCAGGTCCGGTGCCGGCGCGGCGCGCAGGGTCCTCAGGAAGCCGGCCTCCCGCCGAAGCAACGTCAGCTCCCGGCGCATCCGGTCGCAGCCGTCCGGTTGTTCGAGCAGGTCCTGCCGGTCGGCAAGGTCCAGCAGCGCCGTCGCTGCCACCAGGTGGCTCAGAACCAGCGGGTCGTCGGGAAGGTCGGGGGT
>JAYUBO010000204.1:0-4777 GCA_043740815.1 Frankiales bacterium
TCACGGACCCGTCAGGTTGCCGACTGAAGCTCTGGGACGTGCAGGCCTGTGAGGCGACGTCGTAGGTGTCAAAGGCGGCGAAACCGTCGCGCACCTCGCGAGCGAGCTCGCTGCGGCCAGGCGGGAGGCTGTGCACGGGCGGAACCCAGAGTTCGACGACGAACCGGCCGCCGGATCGCAGGTGCCGAGCTGCGTTCCGGAAGCACTCGACCTGTTCTTGTTGCGTCAGCAGGTTAGAGATGCTGTTGAAGACCAACAGGACGAGCGAGAACTCGCCGGGGACTCTCGTGGTAGCCATGTCGCCGAGGACGACCGGAAGCCTGTCCGCATCGACCTTCCAGCGCAGCCTTTCCACCATCGGTTCCGACAGCTCGATACCGGTGACTGCCATGCCACGCTCGGTCAGGGGAATGCCGATACGTCCGGTCCCGACGGCGAACTCCAGGATGGGGCCACCTTCTGCAAGCGAATGAAGGAACTCCACGGCAGGACCGACCACGTCCGGGGCAAACTCTGCCGCAACGTCGTCGTCATAGCTCGCCGCAGTCGCCTCGTCCCAGACTTCGCTACTCGTCACGATCTGGACGGTGCCACCCGCGACGAGGACGGTCCACTGACTTTCCTTGAAAGCGGCAGCGCTGCCAGAGGAAAGGCGCTCGGACTCCCGTCGACCAGCCTCACCGGCAGGCAGGAGGTCACGACGGCGACCCAGTTCGGCACCCTCGGGTCGGGCAAGCACATCGAGGCGACGAGGGCGTGATCCCGGGCAGCATGGGGACGCGCTCCTACGTGGTGTCCGGCAAGGGGTCCGTACCGTGCCTGCTCGCACGGGGCGGAACGCCAGATGTCGCCGGGGCAGGCACGGCGCGAGCTCACGGTCGACTCCCTGCGTACGGCGATGACGGGCCGACCTCGCCGGCTCAGGCGGGGCCGTCGCCCTTGACGGCCTTGGCCAGCGACGTCGCGACTGCCGTGAGGTCCGACGGCACGAACCACACCTTGTTCGCCTGCCCGTTGGCGATCTCGGGCAGCTTGTCGAGGTACTTGAACGCCAGCAGCTTGTCGTCGAGGTTGGCGGCGTGCAGGGCGTCGTAGACCGTCTTGATCGCGGTTGCCTCGCCTTCTGCCCGCAGGACCGCAGCCTCGGCGTCACCGCGGGCTGCGGTGACAGCGGCCTGCGCACGACCCTCCGCCTGCAGGATCGCCCCGGCTTTCTCGCCCTCGGCCGTCAGAATCGTCGCGCGCTTCTCCCGGTCGGCCCGCATGGACTTCTCCATGGCGTCCTTGATGCTGACCGGCGGCTCGATGCCCTTGATCTCGACCCGGGCGACCTTGATGCCCCACTTGCCGGTGGCCTCGTCCAGGACCGCGCCGAGTTGGCTGTTGACGGTCTCGCGGCTGGTCAGCGACTCCTCGAGCGCCAGGTTGCCGACGGCGTTGCGCAGCGTCGTGACGGCGAGCTGCTCGATGGCCTGCAGATAGTTTTGGATCTCGTAGGTCGCCGCACGGGGGTCGGTGATCTGGAAGTAGATGACCGTGTCGATCCCGACAACGAGGTTGTCCTTGGTGATGACCTGTTGCGGCGGGAACGTCACCACCTGCTCCCGGAGGTCCAGCGACGGTCGCAGGGTGTCCACGAACGGGACGATCAGGTTGAGGCCCGGCTCCAGCACCCGCTGGTAGCGCCCGAAGCGCTCGACCACCCGCGCCGTCGCCTGGGGCACCACGCGTACGCCCCGCGAGACGACGGCGAGCACGACAACCACCAGGACCAGCGAGACAATCAGGGCTTGCATCTAGAGCTCCTCGGGGGTCACGACGACGGTGGCGCCGTCGATCGAGCTGACGACGACGGAGGTCCCGACGTCATAGGTCAATCCGACAATCAGCGACCGCGCGAGCCAGGACTCGGACCCGATCGTCACCCGCCCGGGACTGCTGCTTATGGCTACGGTCACCAGCGCGCGGCGTCCCACCATCGCCGCCGTCCCCGTGGCAAGGCTCGGGCTCCGGCGGTGCAGCCGCTCGAAGGGCCGGACGAGCACATAGCCCCCGGCAGCCGACGCCCCGAAGACCGCGACCTGCCCCGCGAGCGGCAGGCCCAGGGCCGCGACCCCGGCGGTGACCAGCGCCGCCCCAGCCAACAGTCCGAGCACCAACGTGAGGGTCAACAGCTCGGCGACCAACAGGCCACCGGCCAGGACCAGCCACACCACCCAGTCGGCCACCTGTTCAACCTAGGCCAAAGCCGCGGGACTCGCAGCGCCTCTTCCCTGACTCTCAGCCCTTGGCCTCGGACCACCGCTGTACGACGGCAACGTCGGCAACGAACCGCACCCCCGAGCCACGGGCCCAGTGGCCGGCGGTCCGCTCGAGCGCCCCGTGCAGCAGGGCGACGGCGGCCGGCGCCTGCTCCGCGGGCACGTGGAGCAGCAGCTCGTCGTGCAGGCAGAGCACGATCCGACCGTCGCCCAGACCGTTCCGCACCGCCGCAGCCCACGCCTTGAACAGCTCAGCCGCGGCACCCTGCACGACCGCGTTGCGGGCGAAGCGGCCCACCCCCCCGGTGCCGACGCCCACCAGTCGACCGCCGTGGGTCCGCACGTCGGTGCCCACCCGGCCGGCCTCCTCGGCGGCCCGAAGGAACGCCAGCGCCGTCGGGTAGGTCTGCTCCATCTGTTTCAAGGCCTGCCCGGCTGCGCCGCTAGTCTGGCCGTACATCGCTGCCAACACGGCAATCTTGGCGGTGGGCCGGTCGACGCCGAGGGTCGCCGCGACCGGCGTGTAGAGGTCATCCTCGGCCGCCGCGCGGGCGAAGCCTCGGTCACCCGACACGGCCGCGAGCACCCGCGGCTCGACCTGACCGAGGTCGGCGCGCACCAGCAGGTGACCCGGTTCGGCGGCCACCGCCGGTCGGAGCTCGGCCGGGAGCGAGTGCAGGCCCGCACTCGCCGTCATCCGGCCGGCGCCGCCGTCCGCAGCGGACCAGTCCCCACGAAGCCGGCCCCCACGTACGTTCTGCTCGAGCCAGCCGAATCCGTAGGTCGTCGCGACCCGCTCAGCCTTGCGCCAGGTCAGCAGCGCGTCCACCAACGGGTGCGCCTGCCGATACGCCTCGAGCCGCCACGACCGGGTGTCCGGCACGTCGATCCCCAGGCGCAGTAGGGCATCTCGCACCGACGACGGGTTACGCAGGTCGACGTCGTCCCCCCTGAGCAGCTGTACGACGGGAGCGTCCCGGACCGCCCTGTCACCGTTGCCGATCACCGCCTCGACCAACCGGTTCGCCTCCCGCACGTTGATAGGCAGCCCGTCGGCTTCGAGCTCAGCGCACAGCAGCGCCGCCGCTGACTCCGCCCAGGCCGTGACGACCCGCAGGGGCGGGCCGCCCGGGTCGGCCCGTGGGTCGGGGAGCTGCCTGAGCGCGGCTTCCTGGCGGGCCTGGACGACCAGGGCAAGCTCGGCCCAGCGCACAGGGTCCGCCAACTCCGCGGCATCGGGGTGCAGCGAGCCGTCCACCCGGACTGGGTCGAGGTAGCCCTCGAGCGGTGACAGTGCGGCGTCGAGCAGCATGAGGCCACCTGCGTGGTGGGCCGGCACGGGGAGCTCGTGGGCAGCCGCCCAGACCGCGACCGGGTCGTCGCGGCGTCCGCCGTGCAGGACCTTGTGAACGGCGGCCAGGTCCCAGACCCGCCGGGGGCGCAGCGGCAGCAGCGGCGTCGAGGACGCGCTCCACAGGACCCACCGCGGGCGGCCGGCCTCCAGCGCCGGCAGGTCGCAGGGCGCTGCCGTCCAGGACCTGTCGCCGGTGGCGAGGCCGACGCAGCCGGCCCGCACGGCGACCGCGAGCAGCCCTGCCGAACTAGGCGCGGTCGTCGTCGAGCCGGGCGCGGCGCTGGGCGATCTGCTCGGTCTTCGCCTCGCGCTGGGCCGCCAGCGCGGTCGCCAGCTGCTTGCGCTGCCGCGAGAACAGGAAGTAGCTGACGACGGAGGACAGCAGCAACGCGACGAGCAGAAGCGGAAGGCCGTTGAGCTGGCGGCCCGCGAACCCGGTGGCGGACCAGATCAGCAGGGCCAGCAGCGCGAAGACCCCGAAGCGGCCGAGGGCGTAGGTGAGCGCGGCCCGCCGGATCGAGACCAAAGGCATGACGAACACCCCGACCTGCTCACCCGTGCGCTGTTCGCCCATGCCCTGCTCGTCCACGAACCCAGCGTAGTCCGCAGCTCAGGCCGGCGGGATCCGACGACGGCCCTCGAAGCGGGTCGAGAGCACCACGGTCGTCCGAGTCCGGGTCACGCCAGGAACGCGGCGCAGGACAGACAGGGTCCGGTCCAGCGCCTCGAGGTCCGCGACCCGGACCTTCAGCACGAACGCCTCCTCCCCGGCCACGAACCAGCAGTCCTCGACCTCCTCGATGGCCTGGAGGGCCTCGACGATCGCGTCGGACTCGACGCCCTCGCGCTGGTTCAAGCCGACTAGGGCCGACACGCCCAAGCCGACAGCCTTCGGGTCGACGTCGGCGTGGCTGCCCCGCAGGACTGCGTCACGCTCGAGCTTGCGGACCCGGTCGTGCACGCTCGGTGGGCTCAGTCCGACCAACTTGGCCAGATCGGCGTAGGACGTGCGGGCGTCGGCCTGCAGCGCTTGGAGCAGTACGCGGTCGATGTCGTCCACCTCACACCTTTTCCCATATAGCAAGGTCAAATGTCGGAGTAACCTAGCGTTCGTAGGTGAAACAACTTATACAGCTCTAAATCTTCAGGAGAATAACGTGTT
>JAYUBO010000205.1:0-5534 GCA_043740815.1 Frankiales bacterium
CGGTAAGTGCATCCGCCAACCGACCGTAGAGCTCAGCGGCAGCCAGGTCGAGCACCACTGGGTCGGCCGGCTCGGACGGCAGGACGAAACGCCAGTTCAGCGCCCGAGCGTCGACCATGATCATCGGATCGGCCCGGATCCCGAAGATGCCGCCACCCGATCTACGCCCGATGTGTCCAACACGGGTGCCCCAAGCGGTACGAGGCCAAGGGCTGCGCTGTAGACGGCGTCCAGGGTGGAACACATACGGCTCGCCGAGAACAACTCACGGACCACAGCGCGCGCCTGCACGCCCATCTGGGTCGCTTCATCGGGATGGTCGAGCATCCAGGTCACACCTTCGGCGAGGCTGCCGGGATCCCCTGCACCTGCAAGCAACCCCGTTGCGCCCGGGCTCACGACATCCACCACGCCGTCCACCGCGGTCGCCACCACCGGCCGCCCCGACGCCATCGCCTCGGTGAGCGCGCGTCCAACACCCTCGTACAACGAACTGATCACGAAGACGTCGAAGGCCGCAGCGAGTTGCGCGGCGTCCGTCCGGAACCCTGTCAGCAGTACGGAGACACCCAGGTTGCGCGCCAGCTCTTCGACCTCACCTGCGAGCTCGCCGTCGCCAACCATGACGAAGCACGCATCGGGTCGCCTGCGCGCCACCTGCGCTGCCATCCGGACGAAGTCCAAGGGTGCCTTCTGCGCATCCAGGCGACCGACCGTGCCGATGAGCGGCGCGCTCGGCGGCACTCCGAGCTCGCCCCGTACCCAGGACGGGGGGCCGAACGGGATGTTGTCGAGATCGACAGCAGACGCGGCGACATCGACTTTCCCCGGCGTCGCGACGCGGGCTAGTACCGCGTCCCGGGCAACGCTGGGCGCCACCGCGACGAAACGGTCGGTCGCCAGGCGTAGCAATCGCTCGACCGTGAGGAACGCCCGTGACGCATCGGGTAGGCGAGCAGAAAGCTGCGTTGCCGCGCCATCCGGTGCCGGCCACCAGGGGTCACGTCCGTGAAGCGTGTAAATGACGACCGGGACGCGGCAAAGGAGGGCAGCGAGCCGGCCCAGGACCCCAGACTTGGCGGAGTGCACATGCACGATGGCAAAGTGCTCACGGCGGATCAGGGTGACCAACTCGATGAGGGTCCGGGTGTCGTCCACGGCGTTGACGGCGCGACGCAGGTGCGGCAGCTCTACGACGTGGACACCGGCGCGCCGAGCCTGCGCCCACAGCGGACCACCTGGACCGCCCGCGATCCACATTTCATACCGTGACATGTCCATGCCGATCGCCGACATCAGCGTGTTTCCACCGGCGCCGGCTTCGAGCCGCGTGATCACGTGGAGCACCTTCATCCGTGCCTGTTTCGTAACCGGTGGCAGCTGCGCCTCGGAGACGACCGATCGTGGTGCAGGCACCCAGGCGAGGGTCACAGGACCACCGACGTGAGCTGGGCCCGTTCAGCCGCGACCATCCTGGCCAGTCCCTCGGCGACCGGCGTCAACGGCCGGTAGCCGAAACTCTGCGCCGCAACGGATGTGTCAGCGGCAGTGTGCCGCACATCGCCACGCGCGGTCGGTTCGAAGCGGACCTCGAGCGCACCGCAGAGCCCCCGCACAATCTCGACGATGCGCTTCATCGACGTTGTGGATCCCCCACCGATATTGGCCACCCCGCACCAGGACGAGTCGGCCACCCCGACCATCGCAGACACGACATCGGCCACGTACGTGAAGTCCCGCGTCTGCTGCCCATCCCCGTAGATCACGAATGGTGTGCCGAGCAGCCCGGCCCGAATCATGCGGGCAAAGGCCATGTCTGGGCGCTGCCGTGGCCCGTACACCGTGAACAAGCGCAGACTTGCTGTAGGAAGCCCGAAGCTCCTACGGTAGGTCTCGGTGAGATGCTCGGCTGCAAGCTTCGTCACCCCGTAGGGCGAGACGGGCGACGGCTTCAGCGTCTCAGACGTGGGATACGACTCGCTGTCGCCGTACACCGACGAGCTCGATGCGTAGACGAACTTGGCGATCCTCAGTTCCTTGCAGGCTTCGAGCAAGCGCTGGGTGACCAGGACGTTGTTACGGACGTACGTGCTGAAATCTTTCCCCCACGAGGCACGGACCCCCGGCTGGCCAGCCAGGTGAAAGATCGTGTCGCCGTTACGGAGGATGCCGCCTGGCTCCACGTCCGCCAGGTCAGCCTCGACCAGGGTGAAGCCCGGATCCCGGCCCAGCGCTTCGACGTTGCTTCGCTTGGTTGCCTGGTCGTAGTAGTCGGTAAAGGCGTCGACCCCAACGACCTCGGCGCCCTCGTGCAACAACTTCTCGCATAGATGGGATCCAATGAAACCGGCCGCCCCGGTCACTATTGCGCGCATGAGTAGCTCCCCCGTGTCGGTGATGGCCGGCGACTACCGAACACCGAGATGGCAGCGATGAGTCCGAGGAGGGTCCACGCTGTCCGATCATGAAGCACCTCGTGCGAAAGGCTGAACACGAGCACCGTGGTCAGCCCCCCTGCCAGGTAGTGCACTGATGGCAGGATTTCCATGTAATCGTCCTGGAGGTGCCGGGCGTCCCGGATCACAAGGACTCGTCGTCCCACCTCCACGGCAAGGGCCACCAGCCCTAACAGGCCAAGTGCGCCACGCTCCACGAACGAGGCGATCCAGTCGTTGTGGGCTTGCTTGACGTAAGGCGCCTGCTGCGCCCGCAGCAGGCTCTTGGTGGTGTTCGGTCCGCTACCGACCAGGTCAGTCCGGGCGACCAGGCCGACGGTCTCCCGGCTGAGCTGCGCGCGCTCCTCGCTGCTCTGCGCCCCACGGCCCAGCGAGTTTCGGACGAGGGAATTGCTGCTGGCATGCGCCGCTTGAACGACGCGGTACTGCTGTGCGTAGAGGACGCCAGACGCCGTTGCGAGCGCCAACGTGATCAACAAAGCAACCGCGGGCGCGGGTCCACGCCTCGCCAACACCGCGAGGACGACGCACACGGCCAGGCCTGAGAACAGACCGCTGAGCGCGCCCAGTGAGCCCGTGAGAACCGTGTCGATGAGCAAGAGGGAGATGGCTGCGGCCCGCCATCCGCGCCGGCGCGGATAGCGCGCTGCAGCGATCACGAAGATAGAGAGAACAAAATACAGCCCCGCCCCGTTGGTGTCGGAGGTGAAGCTGAGGCGACTGCCGCCGGCGGACACACTGAACGCCGTACGGCCGACGACGACGAACAGCAGTGCTCCCCAGGCAAATGCGCTGACACACCACGCCCGCACCAGGAAACCGGCTGAGTCAGCTCGGCGACTGAGATTGACGCACGCCATAGCCCAGAGGGCGAGATAAATGTCCTGGGCGACGGCCAGGACCGCCTGAGCAGGCTCATCTCCAAAGAGGCCAGCCAGCAGACCTCCGCAGACGGTAAGGGAGACCGGCAGGACGTAAGCGCTGCGCAGCACCTGCCGACTGGCCCCGACCCAAAGCAAGGTGCCGGCAATACCCAAAGCGATCGCCCCATCAGCCGGGCCGAGATTGGCCACCACAGTCGGTTGCAGGATCGGTAACCCGGCCACGCCCAGCGCCATGGCGGCGCGAGCGACCGCGCTGTGTTCGCCGGATCGCCGCATCGCCTCGTGTGGATGCAGCCGATCAGCAAACGGCACCTGCCGGTCACGCAAGATCAATGCAAGTCTGCCGGGAGGAGGCGGCACAGGCCAGGCCTTCATCGGTATGCGGTCATTAGTTCAACACCGCGATCGGACGCATGCGAGCCACCGGGCGGACCAGGCCATGCGTGACCATGATGGCTAGCGCGGCGTCGACACCGCGGTCGTCGAGATGCGGTACAGATGACGCTTCCTGGTCCCCGTAGCGGAAGCGAAGCGTCGAACGACCGAGGTGGTCAGCGCTGGACTTCCCGTCATCGACGAACTTGTCAATGACGGTACCGGCCCCATGACAAGCGGAATAAAGACTCGTCTCGGCGGCATGCCCCGTCACGCACAAGAAGGACGAGGTCCGGTGCGTGCCTGGCAGCAGGACCGCTTGGCCGACCGCACCAAAGGCGGTTCCGGCAACCATGCGGGACGCTGGATAGGCGCGACACGAATTGTGCCGGTGCACGATCGCAGAGCGCCCACCCACCTCTTCCTCGTAGATCGAGTTGTGCGGTGAGTCAACGACCAACTTCGTGGATCGTGCCCCAAAGACCTCGGTGGCCAATCTGGCCAGCGTGGCGTACGTGGCCGCCCGAAAAGCAAAGCCGTAGTTCATGGCTGCCGCATTTGCGAGCATGACGCGACTGCCCTCATCACTGTGCAACGGGATAGTTGGGCAACCGGACCGAAAATAGAGCTCGAGCCGCTCCCGCAGCTGCGCCGCGGAACGGGCTTTCGCCACGTGGGCGAGCGGCCGGGCAAGCGCCATCTGAAGCTGTAACGCACCGTGCTTCTTCTGCCGCTGGGCGAACAACCGACCGACCTGTCCAGTGAGAAGGCCACCGCCAGCGTGATACTGCAGCGTTAACTGACCTGCCGCGACGCCGAGAACGGCTGCAGCCTCCGGGTCGAGGATCTCCTCGACCCGCTGCAGTTCGACGAAGTGATTGCTGGGGCCGATCGAGCCGAAACGGTGACGAGACACATGGAAGGAGAGCCGGGGCAGCTCTCGACGCAGCCGGGCAACGCCACCGTACGTATCAAGGGGCAGCTGCCCGAACTCCTCGATGCGCTCAAGTGCCTCAGCGGGCAGACCGTAGCGGTCCACGCTGAAGGCGGCCCCCTCCTCGGCCGCACGCGTGACGTCGTTGAACGACAACTCCCGGCGCCAACTGGGGGGGTGGGGGTAGCGACTGCGGACGGCCTCGAAGTAGCGGGCGATCGACCGCCCATCCGGCGCGTCCATGTCGAGAGCCATCAGGGCCATGCCACAGTTGACCGACGCGCTCGTGAACGCCGGCCGGATGGTCTGCCGCGTCGCCACTGCAATGCTCGAAGGCATCTCGAGATCGGCCTTGTGGTGAAAGTCGGGGAGCACGACCGGCGGTGCAGCCAGGTCGACGTCCACGACACCGTGGGTCAGCGTTGCCAGCACCCGGGGGTCAGCCGGTACTGCCAGGCTGTCGAAGACACGCGGGTGCGGATCGACCATGGGCTCGTCCGTGGTCAAGACGGTCATGTCCACAATGCCTCCTTCAGACGAAGCGGGTAGGACGGGTCGGGTAACCCTCAATGGCTAATGGGGTTACGCGGCGACGAGGCGCCAGGCGGTGCTGCCGGTTCCGTTTGGTGGCGGGGGTACATCCACGTCCGACGACCGCCGACGACGATCAGCCCGATCAGCGGCCAGCCACTGATGGTGAAGAACTCGATAGTGCGGGTCAGTTCGGCGAGACGAACCGCCTTTGGCGTGATGAGGACAACCCCGGTGGCTCCGTCTGCTGCCGGCGGCCACGCTCCTAGGGCACCCTCGGCCTGGGATGGTGCTGACGATCCACCAGCGGCCACGAGGGGCCCAGCCGGCCCGATGACATGAACGGCGAGTCCG
>JAYUBO010000206.1:0-26766 GCA_043740815.1 Frankiales bacterium
CCGAGGGTCGAGCCGACACCCGACAGCAGCGTCACAGGCAGGCCCTGGCGGCGCATGATCGCGTGGGCCAGGGTCAGGCAGTGGAAACCACCTTGCGACGGGGTCTTGGCGACCACCGCGTTGCCGGCCAGGCACTGGACCAGCTCCGCGTGCACCTGGACCGACATCGGGTAGTTCCAGGACGCGATGTTGGACACCGGGCCGGGCAGCGGACGCCGGCCCTCGAGCTGCCGCTCGATCTCCTGGAGGTACCAGTCGACGCCGTCGAGGGCCCGGTCGACATCGGCGCAGGCAAGCCGCCACGGCTTGCCGATCTCCCAGACCAGGAGCAGGGCGAGGGTTTCACGGTGCTGGCGCATCTCATCGACAGCGGCCTTGACGCGAGCCTTGCGCTCGTCCAGATCAACCGCGCCCCAGACCTTGTGCTCGTCGGCGGCTTGCTCGACCGCGGTCACCGCGTCGTCGTGGGTGATCCGAGGCGGACCCTCGATCGAGGTGCCGTCGACCGGCGTGACGTGCTCCCCCGGTTCCCCGCTGCGTTTCCAGACGCCCCCGGCGAGGTTCAGGATGCGGTCGGCGTCGAAGGCCTCGGGCGCGATCGCGCGGGCACGGGCGTAGACGTCGGCCCACGCGGTGCCGGGCTTGAGGGAGAGCGTCACAAAGGGCACCTGTTTTTCCGTTGCGGGACGACGCTGCAGGGGGCTTGCGCCGGGCGTACGTCGCTGATGGCGCACCTTCGCCGACAGACCATCTCCGGCGCAAGTCGATCCCGGCGTGACGAGCGGCACTCGGGACGCCCGTCCCACCATCTGGGACGTCAGAACAGGACGCTGGCGAAGACGCCGACCTCTCGGAACCCGACCTTCTCATACGCTCGCCGGGCGGCGAGATTGTAGTCGTTGACGTATAGCGACACAACCGGGGCCACCGAGACCCGCGCCTGCGCGACGACAGCGGCCGTCCCCGCCGTACCGAGGCTGCGGCCCCGCAGGGACGGGTGCACCCAGACGCCCTGGACCTGGCACACCTGCGCGGTCGCGGCCCCGATCTCGGCCTTGAACAGCACCGCGCCGTCCTGGATGCGGGCCCAGGCCCGGCCTTGGGCGATGAGCTCCGCGACCCGGGTGCGGTAGAGCGCGCCGCCGTCACCGGCGAGCGGTGAGACGCCCACCTCCTCGGTGAACATCGCCACGCACGCCGGCAGCAGCAGGTCGACCTCATGCGGCTGGACGAGCCGGACCTGGAGGTCGGGCTCGACCGCGGGGTCGTTGTCGATCGCCATCAGCGGCTGCTGCCCCCGCACGTCGCGCGCCCAGCCCCAGTGCGGCATCAGCAGCTGCCACAGCTCGTGTACGGCGAGCGCGGAACCCACGATCGACGAGCACCGCCGGCCCTGGCGCCGGGCCCGCTCGGCGAAGGCCTGTACCGCATCCGAGCTCGCCTGCACGGGCACCAGGTTGGCTCCGGAGTAGCACAGCGACTCGAGGCGGCCCCGCTCGCCGTAACCCCAGACCTCAGCGCCCAGGCGCCAGGCGTCCAACCCACACGCGTCCAGTCGGGACGCCACGAAAACATCCGCCACCGGGTCGCGGCCGATGAGGGCGCGCACCTCGTCCAGGTCTCGGGCGTCGAGCAGCCGAGTCCCGGAAGTCCTCAGCACCGGTCATTCCTGCGCACGAGCAGAGAGTACGGCCGAACAGGCCGACGTTCAGGCCGACACCTTGGGTACACCCGACGGACCGTCGTAGTCCTCGGCAAGGCGCAGCGCCTCCTCGATGAGGGTCTCGACGATCTGCGCCTCGGGGACGGTCTTGATGACGACCCCCTTGACGAAGATCTGGCCCTTTCCGTTGCCGCTGGCGACCCCCAGGTCGGCCTCGCGAGCCTCGCCAGGCCCGTTGACGACACAGCCCATCACTGCCACCCGCAGCGGGACGGTGAGCCCCTCGAGGCCGGCTGTGACCTGGTTGGCGAGGGTGTACACGTCGACCTGGGCGCGACCGCAGGACGGGCAGGAGACGATCTCCAGGCCGCGCTGCTTGAGGTTGAGCGACTCCAGGATCTGCAGGCCCACCTTCACCTCCTCCACGGGCGGAGCCGAGAGCGACACGCGGATCGTGTCGCCGATCCCCTCCGCGAGCAGGGCGCCGAACGCGACGGCCGACTTGATGGTGCCCTGGAAGGCCGGCCCGGCCTCGGTGACGCCGAGGTGCAGTGGGTAGTCGCATTGCTGGCTCAGCAGCCGGTAGGCCTGGACCATCACGACCGGGTCGTTGTGCTTCACCGAGATCTTGATGTCGGTGAAGTCGTGCTCCTCGAACAGCGAGCACTCCCACAGCGCCGACTCCACCAAGGCCTCGGCCGTGGCCTTGCCGTACTTGGTCATGATCCGCTTGTCGAGACTGCCCGCGTTGACGCCGATCCGGATCGGCGTGCCTGCCGCCCTGGCAGCCTTGGCGACCTCGCCGACCTTGCCGTCGAACTCGCGGATGTTGCCAGGGTTGACCCGCACCGCAGCACAGCCGGCGTCGATCGCGGCGAAGATGTACTTGCTCTGGAAGTGGATGTCGGCAATGACAGGCAGCTGCGACTTCTTGACGATCGTCGCGAGCGCCTCAGCATCGACCGGGTCGGGTACGGCCACGCGCACGATCTGGCATCCCGTCGCCGTCAGCTCCGCGATCTGCTGCAACGTGGCGTTGATGTCGGCCGTGACGGTGGTCGTCATCGACTGGACGGAGATGGGTGCGCCCCCTCCGACGAGCACACCGCCGACGTCAAGCTGCTTGGTCTTTCTGCGCTCGGCGAGGCGTTGCGGAATCTCGGGCATCCCGAGGCCGACGGTCACTGGTTGAGCCGGATCGGGTTGACGATGTCGGCCCCGAGCACCCATACGGTGAACCCGACGAACACCGCCACGACCGCCAACGTCAGCGGCATGAGCTTGTTGTAGTCAACCCGGACGGTGTCGCCAACGTAGCCACGGGCACGCTTGATGCGGTCACGCAGCGCCTCGAACCAGATCACCGCGATGTGCCCTCCGTCCAGGGGCAGGAGCGGCAGCAGGTTGAAGATCCCGACGAACAGGTTCAACGACGCAACGAGCAGAAGGAACCCGAGCGCGGTGTACTTGAACGGCACCGGCGCCGCGAAGACCTCGCCGCTGATGCGGCCCGCCCCGTAGATTCCGATGAAGCCGTCACGGGCCCGGTCCTTGCCGTAGATCCCGCCGATCGTGCCGAGCTTGTGGACCAGCGTGTTGTAGGTGCCCGTCACCATGGTGCCGATCTGCTTCGGGGTCTCCGCGACGGCGCCCAGAACGCTCACGTCACGGATGATTCGGCCGTCCTGACCGATCCCGATGGCCCCTACCGAGACCTGCTTGGTCTTGTCGTCGAGGGAAGGTCGGCTGGTCGTGAGGGGCGTGACGGTCAGGACCGCCGTGCCGCTCGCCCGCTTGACGGTGACGTGGAGGTCCACGCCGGCATGCGCGCGGATGTACTTCGCGAAGGCGACATAGGTCTTCACCTGCGTGCCGTCGATGCTCAGGACGCGGTCGCCGGCGAGGAAGCCCGCGGTCTTGGCCCGGCCCGCGACAGTGCCCGCCGGACAGACCCCGTTGGTCGGCGTCGCGTCCAGGTTGGACCTCGGGTCGTCGATCTGCGCCGCGGTGATCGAGGTGAACAGGCAGGCGCTGGAGGCGGTGAGGACCGGCGCGTTCGGGTCCGGCACGCCGATCGCGGCCACCGAGATGAACACCAGCACGACCGCGATGACGAAGTGCATCGTCGAGCCCGCCACGAGCACCACGAACTTTGGCCACGGCTTGTGCTTGTAGAACACCCGCTCCTCATCGCCGGGCGCCACCTCCTCGACCGGCGTCATACCGATGATCTTCACGTAACCACCGAGGGGGATGGCCTTCAGGCCATACTCGGTCTCCCCCCGCTGACGGGAGAACACCGTCGGGCCGAAGCCCGCGAAGAACTGCGTCGCCTTCATCCCGTAGTGCCGGGCGGTGAGGAAGTGGCCGGCCTCGTGCAGGGTCACCGAGGTCAGAAGGGCAAGCACAAAGGCAACGATCCCGAGCAGTTGCACGAGCGTCAATCTCCTACGGTCAGCTCGGACGCGCGGCTGCGCGCCCACTTCTCTGTCTCTAACACCTCGACCAGTGTGGGACGTTCCCTGAAGTCGTGCTCGGTGACGACCTGCTCAACGGTGTCGACCACCGCGTCGAACGCGATCCTGCCCTGCAGGAAGGCCTCGACGCAGACCTCGTTGGCCGCGTTCAGGGCAGCGGGGGCGGTGCCCCCCGTCGTACCAGCTCGTCGGCACAGCGAGACGGCGCCGAAGACCGTCTCGTCGAGCGGCTCGAAGCTCCAGCTCATTGCCGTGGTCCAGTCCACCGGGTGGGCAGCGTCTGGCACCCGGTCGGGCCAGCCCAGCCCGAGGGCGATCGGCAGCCGCATGTCGGGCGGGCCGGCCTGCGCCAGGGTGGAGCCGTCGATGAACTCGACCATCGAGTGGACCACCGACTGCGGATGGACCACCACCTCGATCCGGTCGTAGGGGATGTCGAACAGCAGGTGCGCCTCGATCAGCTCCAGCCCTTTGTTGACGAGCGTGGCGCTGTTGATCGTGACCACGGGGCCCATGTCCCACGTCGGGTGCGCGAGGGCCTGCTCCGGGGTGATGCCGGAAAGGTCGGTGCGGCCGCGGAACGGGCCCCCACTCGCGGTGAGGACCAGCTTGGCGACCTCGCTCCTGGTCCCCCCACGCAGGCACTGGGCCAGCGCGCTGTGCTCGCTGTCGACCGGCACGATCTGGTCCCGGTACGGGGTCACGAGCGGCCCCCCGGCCACCAGGCTCTCCTTGTTGGCCAGCGCGAGCGTTCGTCCGGCCTGCAGGGCGGCCAGCGTCGGCGCGAGCCCCACCGAGCCGGTCATGGCGTTCAGGACCGTGTGGCACGGCCAGGCAGCCAGCTCGGCCAGCGCATCCGGCCCCGCCAGGATCTTGGGTACGACGAACTCGCCGGCGCTGAACCCTTGCGCCTGGGCCGCCGCGTAGAAGGCCAGCTGCAGGTCCTGCGCTGCCGTGGCCCGCGCGACGGCCACGACCTCGACCTTCAGCGCGAGCGCCTGCTGGGCGAGCAGGTCCACGCGGCCGCCACCGGCACCTATCCCGACCACCCGGAACCGGTCGGGGGCGGCCCGGACGACCTCGATCGCCTGCGTACCGATCGAGCCGGTCGAACCGAGCAGCACCACGTCGCGGACGGTCATGTGTCCAGTATCCCAGGCCGTGCGGTAGAAACAGACCCCGTCACCTCACGTCCGCCTGGAGGCCCCCCCGTGCTCGTCGTCACCGCCACCGTCCTCGGCAAGCCAGACGAGCGCGAGCACATCGCCGCCACGCTGGCAGCCTGCGCCGCCGCGAGCCGCAACGACCCGGGCTGCACCAAGTACGCGTTCTGGACCGACGTAGAGAACCCCGACAGCTACGCCAGCATCGAGACCTGGGACAGCCAGGAGCAGCTCGACGCGCACATGCAGACACCGCACGTCGCCGCCCTGCTGGCGGCGCTGGGCGACAAGCTCGCCGGTGCGCCGGTCATCACGACCTACGACGTGGCAGCCGTCCGCTAACGGCCTGGCAAGCCGCCCACCCACCCCTCTTTGACGCAAATCCACACGGCCCTGGCCGTGTGGATTTGCGCCAAAGAGGGGGCAGGGGGGCAGGGGTCGCCGGGGGCGGTCGGACCGGGGTTACTCCAAAGCGGCAAGCTGGCCGCAGGCTCCGGCGATCTCGCGACCGCGGGTGTCCCTGACGGTCGCGTTCACGCCGGCGTCGCGAAGGCGCCTGACGAACTCCTGCTCCACCGGCTTCGGGGAGGCATCCCACTCGGAGCCCGGCGTCGGGTTGAGCGGGATCAGGTTGACGTGCACGAGCTTGCCACGCAGGCGCTTGGCGAGCAGGTCGGCCCGCCACGGCTGGTCATTGATGTCCCGGATCAGGGCGTACTCGATCGACAGCCGCCGACCCGTCTTGTAGGTGTAGCCGAACGCGGCTTCGAGCACGTCACGGACCGGCCAGCGGGTGTTGACCGGTACCAGCGTGTTGCGCAGCTCGTCGTCGGGGGCGTGCAGACTCAGGGCCAGCGTGACCTGCAGTCCCTCCTCGGTCAGCCGCCTGATCGCGGGGACCAGCCCGACGGTCGACACGACGATGTTGCGTTGGGACATCCCCAAGCCGTACGGAGTGGGGTCGACGAGTCGGCGTACCGCCGCGACGACCCGGTTGTAGTTGGCCAGCGGCTCGCCCATACCCATGAACACGACGTTGGTGACCTTCTCGCCGGCTCGCACGACCTGGTCGGTGATCTCGGCCGTGGACAGGTTGCGAGTCAGGCCGCCCTGCCCTGTCGCGCAGAACGGGCAGGCCATTCCGCAACCCGCCTGGCTCGACACGCAGACCGTCGTGCGGCCGGGATAGCGCATCAGGACCGACTCGACGAGCGTCCCGTCGTGGGCGCGCCACAGCGTCTTCTTGGTGGCACCCTCATCGCAGTCGACGACCCGCAGCTGCGTGAACAGCTCCGGCATCAACAGGTCCAGCTTTGCCCTCAGGTCGGCGGAGACGTCGGTCATCTGCTCGCGGGTGTGCCCTGCGAAGTAGTGCCGGCTCAGCTGCTCCGCCCGGAAAGCTTTCTCCCCCGCGGCGACCAGCGCCGCGCGCCGTCCTGGCGCGTCGAGGTCCGCGAGGTGCTGCGGAGGCATGCCCTTCTTGGGGGCGTCGAACACGAGCGGCAAGGGAATCACAGTCCCACCAGGGTACGGCGGTGCGATGGCGGGCTCAGGCTGACCGGAGGGCGGTAGGTCGTCACCGCTTAGCCGATGAAGGCGGTGAGCAGGACCCAGGCGATGGGGGCGGTCGGCAGCAGCGAGTCGAGCCGGTCCATCAGGCCGCCATGACCCGGCAACAGGGTGCCCATGTCCTTGATGCCGATGTCGCGCTTGATCATCGACTCGCCAAGGTCGCCCAGAGTGGCACTGCAGACCAACGCCAGGCCGTAGAGCACGCCTTGCCAGGCCGGAGCACCGAACAACGTCACGAAGAAGACTGCCCCCGCCGCGGCGCAGGCGGTGGCGGAACCGGCGAGGCCCTCCCAGGACTTCTTCGGCGACACCGTCGGTGCCATCTGGTGCTTGCCGAACAGCACGCCCGCGGCGTATCCGCCGACGTCGCTGCAGACCACTGTCGCGACGAAGGCGGTCACCCTGCGCGGGCCGTCGCCCGGGACTGAGAGCAGCGCGGCGAAGCCGAGCAGGAACGGCACGTAGGTCACGGTGAACACAGCGGCGCTGACGTCCCGCACCAAGCCCTCGACGGGGCCGGCGAGCCGCCAGAGCAGACAGCCCAGCACCGTCAGGGCCAGCCCGAGGAACAGCTCGGACGAGCCATATCGGTAGGCGACGATGATGCTGGCCGCTCCGCCGACGAGCAGCGGCACCATCGGTGGCCGCGGGCCGAGGGTCCGCATCGCCCTGACGATCTCGACCGTGCCCAACGCCCCGGCCAGGGCCAGGAGCACGATGAAGCTCCAACGGAACGGCGAGAAGACCGTCGCGAGGATCAGTCCCCCGAGGCTGAGTCCGACCGCGATCGCGGCGGGCAGGTTGCGTCCCGCGGACCGCTTCGGCGCATCCACGTCGGCTGGTCCGGTGCTCGCCGGCTCAGGGGGGCCCGCCATGGAGTCGGTCTCACGCGTCGCCATCAGACCTCGAGCAGCTCTGCTTCCTTGTGGCGCAGCAACTCGTCGATGCGGTTGACGAACGCGGTCGTCAGCCTCTCGAGCTCCTTCTCGGCGCGGTCGACATCGTCCTCGCCGGCGTCGCCGTCCTTCTTCAGCTTCTCGAGCTCGTCCTTGGCCTTGCGACGGATGTTGCGCATCGACACCTTCGCGTCCTCAGCCTTGCCGCGAGCCACCTTGATGAACTCCTTGCGGCGCTCCTCCGTCAGCTGCGGGAACGAGATCCGGATGATCGTGCCGTCGTTCGTCGGGTTGACGCCGAGGTCGGAGTCGCGGATCGCGCGCTCGATGATCCCCAAGGACGCCTTGTCGTACGGCGTGATGACCGCCATCCGCGGCTCGGGCACTGTCAGGCTGGCCAGCTGGATGATCGGCGTCATCGTCTCGTAGTACTCCACCACGATCTTGGAGAACATCTGCTGGGTGGCACGTCCGGTCCGGATACCACCGAAGTCCTCCTTGGCCACCTCGACGGCCTTCTCCATGCGCTCCTCAGCTTCGAAGAGGCTTTCGTCGATCATCTGCTCAGGCTCCTGCTTCGTTGACGAGGGTGCCGATTCTGTCACCGTGGACGGCCCGGGCGATGTTGCCGTCCCGCAGCAGGTCGAACACCACGATCGGCAGCTTGTTGTCGCGGCAGAGGCTGAAGGCGGCGGCATCGGCGACGTTGAGACCCTTGGCGAGGACCTCGTCGTAGGACACCACGTCGTACCGCTTCGCCTCGGGGTTGGTCCGTGGGTCTGCGTCGTAGACCCCGTCGACGCTCTTGGCCATGAGCAGCACCTCGCAGCCGATTTCGAGGGCCCGTTGCGCCGAGACGGTGTCGGTGGAGAAAAAGGGCATCCCGGCGCCGGCGCCGAAGATGACGACTCGGCCCTTCTCGAGGTGACGGACGGCGCGCCGCGGGATGTAGGGCTCCGCCACCTGTCCCATCGCGATGGCGGTCTGGACCCGGGTGGGGGTGCCTGCCTGCTCGAGCAGGTCCTGCAGGGCCAGGCAGTTCATCACCGTCCCGAGCATCCCCATGTAGTCCGCGCGGGCCCGGTCCATGCCTCGCTGGGCGATCTCGACGCCGCGAAAGAAGTTGCCCCCGCCAACGACGATCGCCACCTGCGTGCCGCCGGAGACGACATCGTGGATCTGCCGGGCGATGTCGGCGATGACCGTCAGGTCCAAACCCACGGCGCCACCGCCGAACACCTCACCCGACAGCTTGAGCAGGACCCGTGCGAAGGGGGCCCGGGCCACCGGCTCGTCGACGTTCACGGGCGGCGGCCTCCTCGGTCTGACGGTCGGATGGACGGCTGGACGGGGCTAGGCCTGCCCGACCTTGAAGCGAGCGAACCGTACGACGCCGACGCCGGCCTCCTCAAGGACCTTGCCTACCGTCTTCTTGCTGTCCTTGGCGAACGCTTGCTCGACCAGGACGTTCTCCTTGAAGAACCCGGTCACGCGGCCTTCGACGATCCTGTCCAGCGCAGCCTCGGGCTTGCCCTCCTCGACCGCGGTAGCGCGGGCGATCTCGCGCTCCTTGGCGACGAGCTCCTCCGAGACCTCGTCACGGGTGACGAACTGCGGGGGCAGTGCCGCGATGTGCTGGGCGACGTCCTTGGCGAGCGCGGCGTTTTCGGCGGTGAGCTCGATCAGCACACCGAGCTGCGGGGGCAGGTCGGGGCTGGTCTTGTGCAGGTAGAGACCGACGTACGCACCCTGGAAGCTGGCCACCCGACGGACCTCGATCTTCTCGCCGAGCAGCGCCCCCGAGTCGTCCAGGACGGCCTGCAGCTCCCGGCCGTCGACAGTGATCTCTTTGGGCTCATTCGCGCCTTTGGCGGCCTCGACGACCTTCGCGGCAAGCTCGCCGAACGTCGTGCCCTTGGCGACGAAGTCGGTCTCGCAGTTGAGCTCGAGCAGGGTGCCCTTGCCGGTGCCTTCGAGCACGGCGGTCACGAGGCCATTGCTGGCCGCGCGGCCCTCACGCTTCGCGACGCCCTTCAGGCCCTTGATCCGCAGGAACTCGATCGCCTTGTCGTAGTCGCCGTCGTTCTCCACGAGGGCGTTCTTGCAGTCGGTCATGCCCGCGCCGGTGGCCTCGCGGAGCTTCTTGATGTCTGCAGCGGTGACAGTCGCCATGACTCTTCTCTTCTTGTTTTGCGTGGTCTGCGTGGTCTGGGGTGATGGTCAGCGATCAGGCCTGGGGTGCGTCAACCAAGGGGTCGGCTGCCGGAGCAGCTTCGGTACCCGGGGTCTCGGCAGCACCGGCACCCTCGATCGGGGCTGGGGCGCCGGTCGCCTCGGCAGCGGAGCCCGACAGCAGCTCCTGCTCCCAGGCCGGGAGCGGCTCGTCGGCGCCGAGCACGCCGGCCTCGGGCTTGGTGTCGGCGCCGGCGTTGGCCTGGGCACCCGCGCGGGCCATCAGCCCTTCAGCCACGGCGTCGGCAATGACGCGGGTAAGCGTGCCGATGCTGCGGATGGCGTCGTCGTTGCCGGGAATCTTGTAGTCGACGACGTCCGGGTCGCAGTTGGTGTCCAGAATGGCGACGACCGGGATGTGCAGCTTGCGAGCCTCGTTGACGGCCAGGTGCTCCTTGTTCGTGTCGACGATCCACACCGCCGACGGGGTGCGGGTCATCTCACGGATGCCGCCGAGGGTCCGCTGGAGCTTGATGCGCTCGCGGGTCAGGACAAGGGCCTCCTTCTTCGTCAGCACGGTGGCGCCACCGGTCTGCTCGATGAGCTCGAGCTCCTTCAGTCGCTGCAACCGCTTGTAGACGGTCTGGAAGTTGGTGAGCATGCCGCCGAGCCAGCGCTCGGTGACGTAGGGCATGCCGACGCGGGTGGCCTGCTCGGCGATCGACTCCTGCGCCTGCCGCTTGGTGCCGATGAACATGATCGTGCCGCCGTGCGCCACGGTCTCCTTGACGAAGTCGTACGCGCGGTCGATGTACCCCAGCGTCTGCTGCAGGTCGATGATGTAGATGCCATTGCGCTCGGTGAAGATGAAACGCTTCATCTTCGGGTTCCAGCGCTTGGTCTGGTGCCCGAAGTGGGCCCCGCTCTCCAGGAGCTGGCGCATGCTGACGACGGCCATGAGTGATCCTTCTGTCCGGTTGTGGTGCAGGTGCCGGATGGCTCCTGCCCTGGCGCCCCGGCTCGGCACCTTCCCCCTGCGTGAGCAGCGGGACCGGGATGCCTTGCCGTCGTTGAGCGCGCGAAGTCACACGGCAAGCCGTGTGCTGTGGACAAGTGTAGGGGAATGGCTGCCCCGGTCCACAGATCCCGCACGGGTCTCCCACGCAGGCCCTGCGGACGGCAGGCTCTGCTGTGTCCGGTGCTGGTCGAGCTCGGGTCGAGGGAGGTGGCGGGGTGCGGCGATTGCTCCTGGTGCTGGCGCTGGGTGGCCTCGCCGTTCTTGCCCTCAGCACGCCGACCGCCGCGGGTCCCAGGCCGGGCTTTGGCTGGCCACTCGCCGGGACGCCGCACGTCGACCGCGCCTTCACCCCGCCCCGGACCGCGTACGCCGCCGGGCACCGGGGCGTCGACCTCACCGGGGTCGCCGGCCAGCCGGTGCTCGCCGCCGGTCCTGGCCAGGTGACCTATGCCGGGCTGCTGGCCGGACGGGGTGTCGTCACGGTGACCCACGCCGGCGGACTCCGGACGACGTACGAGCCGGTGACGGCGTCCGTCCACCTCGGCCAGGGCGTCGCCGTGGGGACCGTCCTCGGGCGGCTGGGGAGCGGCCACGCCTCGTGCCGCATCGGCACGATCTGCCTGCACTGGGGGTTGTTGCGCGGCGACGCCTATCTCGACCCGCTGCAGCTGCTGACGCCCACCGCTGTCCGGCTGCTGCCGTTGAGTGGGGCTGGTGCCCACGCCCCCGTCGCAGCTGCGCCGGAAGGGCGGGGAGCGCCGGCGCCCGCCCTGGCGGCCGTCGCCTCAGAGCAGAGCTCGGGCGACTGGTCGAGGTCGACCAGGGCGACGGCCGCGGCGGCCGCGGGGGGTGCTCTGCTGGCCGGGATCGGGCTGCTTGTCAGCCGCCCCCGTGCCGCGCCGACGGCCGGCCGCTCCTCGAGCGACCCGCGACCGCCCCGCGGGCCGGCGCCACCGGAGAGCGGCCACACCGTGGAAGTGGTGGACCTCGAGCAGGAACGCCGCCGGCGGCGGGCCGCGTGATCCGAGCGCCGTGGGGCTGCAGGCGGCAGGATGCGCCGGAACTCCTGCGACCCGCCGGGAGCATTCGGAGGTGACCGGCCGTGCGTATGGCGCTGACCGCGGTAGACGCGAGCACCGCTGAACGCGTCGACGTCCTCGTCGAGCTCGAGCCCAGCGACCCGGTGTCGGCTCTGGAGAGGGCGCTGGCCCGGCTGCTCCCGTCGGCCGGCGCCGGCCTGTGGCTCGGCGGCCGTCGCCTGGACGGGGCGCGGACGGTGAGCGAGGAGCTCCTGGTACCTGGGTGCCTGCTGCACGCGGGTGCTCCCGGCCCCGATCTGACGCCAAGGGCCACCCGGGCCGCGTTGCACGTGGTCTCCGGCCCAGGCGCCGGCGGTGTCCACGGCCTCCCCGACGGTGACATCGTCGTCGGCAGCGCAGGAGGCATCCGGCTCGAGGACCCGGAGCTGGCCCACCGGCACCTGCAGCTGCACACCGGTCCGGCGGGAGTCGTCGTCACCGACCTCACTCACCGGGCCGAGGACCGGGCCGGCGTTCCCGCGAGTCTGGGGGTCACGGTGGCCGGCGGACGGGCGCTCACCGGACCCACCGCCGTCGGCGCAGCCGACCTCATCGCCGTCGGACGCTCCCTGCTCGCGGTCCTTCCCACGGCAGCCTCCGATGCTGCGGTGACCCACGGTCCGGACCTCACCCGCGCCGTCAACCGACCGCCGCGGCTGCGACCAGCTCGGAGCGTCAGCACCCTCGAGCTGCCCACGCCCCCGACGGCGCCCGAGGCGCGCAAGCTCGCCGTGCTCCCGCTGGTGCTGCCCCTGTTGCTCGGCGTAGCGATGGCCTTCCTGCTGAACCCGCTGTTCTTGCTGTTCACGCTGCTGTCGCCGCTGCTGGCGCTGAGCTCCTGGTGGACCGACCGGCGTCAGGGGCGCACCTCCGGGGCCAAGGCCGTGGCGGCATTTGCCGAGACCACCGAGCGGGTCCAGCGCGAGAGCGCCCGCCTGGCGCTGGTCGAGACGCTGGCTCGGCGGGAGGCTTACCCGGACGCGGCCGAGCTCGGTCTGGTGGCGACCGGGCCGGGGCGGCGGGTGTGGGAGCGCCGCCGGGCCGACGACGACAGTCTGGTGCTACGGGTCGGTACCGGGCCGGCCGAGGCCGAGACCGTTCGGGTGACCGGGCCAGCCACCCTGCCCCGTCCTGAGCAGCCGCAGCTGGTCGACGTCCCCGTGACGGTCCCGCTGCGCGAGGTCGGAGTGCTGGGGGTGGCCGGTCCGCGCGAGCAGGCTCGCGCGCTGACACGCTGGCTGGTCGGTCAGGCTGCCGTCCTGCACAGCCCCCGGGACCTGAGCGTGCAGCTGCTCGTCGACCCCGCGACCCCCGTGGGCGACGTCGCAAGCGACTGGGCGTGGCTGCGCTGGCTGCCGCACGCGGCGCCCGCGTTCGGCCAGGACTGCCCGGTCGTCGTCGGAGCCACGGTCGATGCGCTCACCACCCGGATCGCCGAGCTCAGCGCTCTCGTTGCGGCCCGGACGACCGCCGCCCAGGACGTCCGGGCTCAGCTCAGCGCGCGCCGTCAACCCGATGTGCTGGTCGTCCTTGACGGCGCACGGGCCTTGAGGTCGCTGGCTGGGATGGCCGTCGTCCTGCGGGACGGGCCTGCCGTGGGCGTCCACTTCCTCTGCGTCGACGAGCAGGAGGAGCTGCTCCCCGAGGAGTGCCAGGCGGTCACGACCTGCCAAGGCAGCGCGCGGCTGACCTTGCGACGGTCCGGCCAACCCACGCAGGCGCACGTGCGCGCCGACCTGGTCGGGCCGGCCTGGGCGGAGGCCGTGGCCCGTGGGCTGGCGCCGCTGCGTGACGCCGGCAGCGAGCAGGGCGAAGGCCAAGTGCCCCAGACCGCTCGGCTGCTTGAGGTACTCGGGCTGCCTGAGCCCACCGCAGCCGACATCAGGGCGCGGATGGGCCGGACCACCTCAGCAGTCGTGGGGGTCGGCGCCGACGGGCCGTTCGCCCTCGACCTGCGCCGGGACGGGCCGCACACCCTGATTGCGGGCACGACCGGGTCCGGGAAGTCCGAGCTGCTGCAGACCCTCGTCGCGTCGCTTGCCGTCGCGAACCGGCCGGATGCGATGACGTTCGTGCTGGTCGACTACAAGGGCGGAGCGGCCTTCAAGGACTGCGCCCGGCTGCCGCACACCGTCGGGATGGTCACCGACCTCGATGGTCACCTGGTCCAGCGCGCTCTGGCGTCCCTCACCGCCGAGCTCAAAACCCGGGAGAGCCTGCTGGCCGACGCCGGAGTCAAGGACCTCGAGGACTACTGGGACACCGGCGCCAGTCTTGCCCGGCTCGTGATCGTCATCGACGAGTTCGCCTCGCTGGTCGAGGAGCTGCCCGATTTCGTCCGCGGCCTGGTCGGGATCGCCCAGCGAGGGCGCTCTCTCGGCGTACACCTCGTCTTGGCGACCCAGCGGCCCAGCGGGGTCGTCAGCCCGGAGATCCGCGCCAACACCAACCTGCGGATCGCGCTGCGTGTCACCGACGCGACCGAGTCCCTCGACATCCTCAACTCCCCCGAGGCCGCCAGCATCGCCAAAGCCACCCCCGGGCGGGCCTTCGCGCGTACCGGCCACGCCGCGCTGACGGCCTTCCAGTCCGCCAGGGTGGGTGGCCGCACCCCTGGGGCCGCGCTCGCGCACCGGCCACCGATCGAGGCCGTGCTGCTGCCCTGGGCCCGGGTGGGCGACGCCCTCCCCGCGGCCTCCCGCGTGGAGAGCGAGCCCGACGCCGACCAGACCGACCTGCGTGCCCTCGTCCTCGCCGTGCAGCAGGCGTGCGTGGACCTCCCGCCGGGGCGGACCCCTTGGCTGGACCCGCTCCCGACCTCGCTGACCCTCGCCGAGGTACGCCGGGCGACACCCCCTTCGGACTCCGGCCTGCCCCTCGTCGTGTTCGGCCTCGAGGATCTGCCTGCCGTCCAGACCCGAGCAGTGGCCGCGCTCGACCTGGAGCGTGGCGGCCACCTCGTCGTGGCCGGCGTCGCCCGCTCCGGCCGGTCGACGCTGCTCCGGACCCTCGGCACGTCGCTGGCGGCAACCGTCTCACCCGCCGACGCCCACCTCTACGCCCTCGACTGCGGTACCGGTGCGCTGCTCCCGCTTGCCGACCTGCCGCACTGCGGCGCCGTCGTCACGCGTACCCAGGTGGACCGAGCCGACCGCCTGCTCACGCGGCTGTCGACCGAGATCGCCCGTCGTCAGGAGCTGCTTGCCGAGCGCGGCTTCGCCGACGTGGCCGAACAGCGGTTGTCCTCCGCCGACCCGCTGCCCTACCTGGTGCTGCTCGTCGACCGCTGGGAGGGATTCACCGGGGCGTTCGAGGAGGTCGACAACGGCCGGCTGACCGACACGTTCCTCCGTCTGCTGCGCGAAGGGCCCGGGGCCGGGCTGCGCGTCGTCGTCACCGGTGACCGGTCCGTCCTGCTCGGCAAGGTCGCGAGTGCCGTCGAGGACCTGCTCGTCCTGCGGCTCGCCGACCGCAGCGACTACGCCCTGGCCGGGCTGTCACCACGCGTGCTGCCGGAGGTCGTCGCCGACGGTCGGGCGTTCCGCGGCAATGTCGGCACCCAGGTGCAGGTGGCGCTGCTCGTCGACGACCCGTCCGGCGCCGCGCAGGCCGCTGCTGTGGCGGAGCTGGCCGAGCATTGGCGTGGGCGCAGGGTCGGCGGCCGGCTGCCGTTCCGCGTGGAGGTGCTACCGAGCCGGATCACCGCCGCCGACGCCGCCGCGCTCGCGCCCCCGGCGACCGGTGGCCAGGTCGCGGCGAACCGGACTGGAGCAGGTCCGGCCTCCAGCGCGGCTGTTCCGTGGCAGATCAGCGTCGGCGTCGGCGGGGACGAGCTCGCCCTGCAGACGGTCGACCTCACCGTCCACGGTCCCGGCTTCACGGTCGCGGGCCCCCAGCGCTCGGGCCGGTCGACGGCCCTGCTCGCAGCGACCCGGTCGCTGCTCACCGCCGGCACCGAGGTGGTCATCCTCGTGCCGCGACCCTCACCCCTTCGCGACCTGGTCGGCTCGCCCGGCGTCCTGCTGGTGGCGACCACCGCCCAGCCCGACGTCGCTGACGTCGTGGCCACCCTCAACGGCGCGACCGGGCCTTTGGCGGTCGTGGTCGACGACGCCGAGCTGCTGCTGGGCGCCGAGGTTGGCGACCTGCTCCAGCAGGTCCTGCGCGAAGGGCGGGACCACGGTCACGTCGTCCTCGTGGGTGGGACCACCGGCGAGCTGGCTGCTACTTTCCGCGGCTTCACCGCCGACGCCCGCAAGAGCCGTTCCGGCTTGCTGCTGTCACCCGCGTCGCACCTGGACGGCGAGCTGTTGGGCGTGCGACTGGCGAGGTCGGCGGCTTTCACCGGGCCCGCGGGCCGGGGCCTGCTGGTTCGGAGCGGGACGGCGCAGCTCGTGCAGGTGCCGCTCGCCTGACCGGCTCGTCGCTGCCCGCACGACGGCGCCGCCGGCAAGACCTGGGGCGGTCCTGACCGGCGGCGCCGACGTTCGAAGCGACCTTGCGGGTTAGGCGAACTGGCTGGTGAGCTTCTGCTCGAGCGCGTCGTAGTCCTGACCCGCGCCTTTGAGCGACCTGCCGATGCTGTCCAGGGCAACCTTCATCTGCCGCGCCGTCCGATCCCAGTCGTGGAACAACCCCTGGAACGACGCGGACGCCGCGCCCGTCCAGCTGTGGGACAGGTCCGCCATCTGGCTCGTCAGCTGCGCCAGCCGCGCCTCGATCTCGTGCGCCTCGCGGGCGATCGTGCTCGCCTTCGCCGTCACCTCACCCGTGGAGACCTTCACCTCATACGCCATGTCCAACTCCCGATCCGTGTGCTTCCCCCGGCCGGTCGGTCCGAGGTGCTGACCGGAACGCTAGGGAACAGCAGAAGGCCGAAACGGGGCCTCCGCACATCTGTGGACAACCTCCCGGAGCGGCGGTCAGTCCGTCAGTCTTTCTGGTCGGCCAGCTTCCCACGCAGTTGCAGGACGGCCTTGGTGTGCATCTGGCAGATGCGGCTCTCGGTGACCCCAAGGACCTGGCCGATCTCGGCGAGCGTCAGACCCTCGTAGTAGTAAAGGGTCACGACGATCTTCTCGCGCTCGGGCAGCGTGTTGATGGCCTTGGCCAGCAGGTACTTCGTCTCCTCGGTCTCGAACGCCGCGACCGGGTCCTCGGCCTTGGTGTCCTCCAGAGTGTCGACGAGCGAGAGCTTGTCGCCCTTCTCCCCACCGGCCGTGAGCAGCTCGTCGAGCGCCACGACGTTGACGAAGGAGACCTGGCTGAAGATCGTGTGGAGGTCCTCGAGCTTGATGCCGAGCTCCTCGGCCACCTCGGCTTCGGAGGGCGAGCGGTGCAGCTTGGCCTCCAGCGAGGCATAGGCCTTCTCCACCTCGCGGGCCTTGTAGCGGACCGAGCGCGGGATCCAGTCGATCGAGCGGAGCTCGTCGATGATGGCGCCCTTGATCCGGCTGATCGCGTAGGTCTCGAACTTGATGGCTCGCTCGATGTCGAACTTCTCGATCGCGTCGATCAGGCCGAAGATCCCGTACGACACCAGGTCGGCCTGCTCGATGTTGGGCGGCAGACCTACGCCCACCCGACCGGCTACGTACTTCACCAGCGGCGAGTAGTGCAAGATCAGCCGCTCGCGCAGCTTCTCTTGCGCGGTCGTCTTGTACTCGCGCCACAGGACCGCGATGGCGGCCTCCATCTCGGCGCGGTCCTCCTCCGACATGCCCGCATAACGGCCGGTGCGCCGGACCGGCTTCGGAGCATCCTCGGCGACCTCGACGACCTCGTCGGGTTCGACGCCGTCGTCGGCCTCGACGGTGGCCACCTGGCCACCCGAACCGTCAGGCTCGGGGGTGCGCGCGCTCATAGCTCGTCCTCAACCGCTCGATGCTGACATGCGTATAGATCTGCGTTGTCGCGAGCGTAGCGTGACCGAGCAGCTCTTGAACGCTTCTCAGGTCAGCTCCGCCCTCCAGCAGGTGCGTTGCCGCTGTGTGTCGCAGGCCGTGCGGGCCTAGGTCCGGGGCTCCAGCGACATCTGCGAGCCGACGGTGCACCACGGTGCGCACCGTCCGAGGGTCTACCCGCCCACCACGCACTCCCAGTAACAGCGCGCTTCCGCTATGTGTTCCTGCCCACTGCGGCCGTCCCTCGCCCAGCCAACGGTCGAGGGCCCGCTGGGCGGGTACACCATACGGAACCGACCGCTCCTTACGGCCCTTGCCCAGCACCCGGATCACCCGCCGACCGCTGTCGATGTCGTCGAGGTCGAGGCCGCACAGCTCCCCGACGCGCACCCCCGTGGCGTACAGCAGCTCCAGCGCGACCCGGTCGCGGAGCGTCTGCGGGTCGTCGCCCTCCACCGTCACGAGGGCGGCTGCCTCGTCTTGACGCAGCACGTCCGGCAGCGTCCGATGCCCTTTCGGGCTCGAGAGCAGCAGACCCGGGTCGGTCGGCATCAGGCCGACCCGGTGCGCCCACGCCGTGAAGGTCCGCGCTGCGCTCCCCCGCCTGGCCAGCGTTGCCCGGCTCGCTCCCGTCGACATCAGCTTGGCCAGCCAGGAACGCAGGACCACCAGGTCGAGCTCGCGGAGCTGCGTCAGGCCCATTCGGCGGGCGTGCTCGAGCAGGGAGGCCACGTCCCCGTCGTAGGCGCGGACCGTGTGCGTCGAGCGGTCAAGCTCCAGGGTGAGGTGCTCGGCGAAGCGCTCGCGCGCCCGCAGCAGACTGCCTGTCAGTGAAGAAACCGCCGGTGGGGGCGCTGGCATCGACACCTGACCACAGTCAGCGCCCCGGTCGGCCCGGTCAAGCCACCACGCCCACCCCGGCCCACGCGCACCCCCTTCACCGTGACCTCGGGCGGTGGACTACTGCGGTGGCGGTGGCCTCTCGGGGCGCCCCGAGCCCAGAGCCGTCAGGCGCCAGCCACCGTCGCGCTGCTCCACCAGGCCCGCGGCCAGCAGCGAGGGCAGCGCTTGCTGGACGAGCATGGTCGACACCCCCGCGGTGCGGGCGATCCTGGCGACACCGACGGGCTGGCGAACGGGAACGGCATCGAGAAGACGGCGGACCGCCTCCTGTAGGCCGTCGCGCGGGTGCACCGCCCCACGGGCGGGCTGCAGCAGGTGCTCCCCCATCGCCCCGATCACCTCCAGGACCTCGGACGCGTCGCTCACCAGCACCGCCTTGCCGGCGCGGATCAGGGCGTGGCACCCGGCCGACTGGGCAGACGTGACCGGCCCGGGCACCGCCATCACCGGTCGCCCCAGGTCCATCGCCCGACCGGCCGTGGACAGCGACCCGCTCCGCAGCGCGGCCTCCACGACGAGCGTCCCCCGGGACAGGGCGGCCACGAGCCGGTTGCGGACCAGGAAGCGCATCCGGGTGACGCTGCACCCGGGAGGGACCTCCGTGACGACCAGGCCGTTCTCGGCGACCTGGGTGATCAGCCGGTCGTGCCCGCGCGGATAGGGGACGTCGAGGCCGCCCGCCAGCACCGCGACCGTCGGGGCCGAGCCGGCCGCAAGGGCCGCCCGGTGGGCCGCGCCGTCGACCCCGTAGGCAGCCCCGGAGACGATCGCGACCCCGGACTCGGCGAGGGCGAAGGACAGCTCCCCCGTCACCGCCGCCCCATAGGCCGTGGCGGCCCGCGCGCCGACGACCGACACCGAGCTCTGACAGGCGTCCCGGAGGTGAGCGGGGCCGTGGGCGAACAACACCCAGGGGGGTGCCATCTGCTTGACCTCCCCGCCCATCGACCCCAGCGGCCACACCGCGCCCTCGGGCCACTCCGCGTCCCCCGGGCACAGGACACGGCCGCCGAGACTCCTCACCCGTTCCAGGTCGCGCTCCGGGTCGTAGCCAGCGACCCGCCCGGCCAGCCCAGCCAGGGCTCGCTCGCCGAGGGCACCGAGGGGCGCACCCTCGCGGACGGCGTCCCACACCTGCTCGGCGGGCAGCTGCTGCAACGCGAGGTAGACCTCGTGCGACCCGGGCTCGGCGACGCGCGCCAGGGCCACCCTCGCGAGCCGCTCCGCCTCACTCGGCGCGCACAGGGCGACCTCGAGCTCTGCTGGGTCGAGGGCGCCGCTCACGCGGACATCCGCCCGCTCCAGAGGCCCCCGAGGCGCAGGCTCAGGGCAAGCTGCACGTCGCCCCGGGACGGGCTGCTGCGCCCGTCGAGGTCAGCCACCGTCCATGCCAGTCGCTGCACCCGGCCGTAGCCGCGGGCGGTCAGCATCCCGTCGTCGAGGAACCGGCCGGCATCGACCAGCGCAGACCTAGCGATCGGCCAGCGCTGGGCCAGGACGGTCGGGGGCACGTCCCCGTTGGTCCGCCACGGCGTGCCGGCCAGCCGCAGCTGCGCAGACACCCGCGCCCCGGCGACCCGGGCGGCCATCCGCTCGGAGCAGTCGACGAGCCCCCGCTCGGCCGTCACCTCCGACCTGGTGATGGCCGGCAGACCGATCGAGATGTCCATGCGGTCCAGCAGCGGTCCGGACAGCCGCGCCAGGTAGGTCCGTCGGCGCTCGGGTGTGCAGGTGCATGCGCTCTCGGACTTCGCACACGGGCAGGGGTTGGCTGCCAGCAGCAGAGCGAAGCGCGCCGGGTAGGTCGCGGTCCCGCCGACCCTGCGGATGCTGATGACGCCGCTTTCCAGCGGCTGGCGCAGCGCGTCGAGCACACCGGCCTTGAACTCGGGGGCTTCGTCGAGGAACAACAGGCCACGGTGAGCCAATGACGCCGCACCGGGACGGGCGATGCCGCTGCCACCGCCGACGATCGACGCGGCCGTCGACCCGTGGTGCGGTGCCTCGAACGGCGGCCGGGACACCAAGGGGCAGTCCTTGGGCAGGACGCCGGCGACGGAGTGGATCGCGGTGACCTCGAGCGACTCCTCCAGGGTCAGCGCCGGGAGGATCCCCGGCATCCGCTCCGCCAGCAGCGTCTTGCCGCACCCGGGCGGCCCGGTCATCAGCAGGTTGTGACCGCCGGCCGCGGCGACCTCGCAGGCCGTGCGCCCGACCGGTTGCCCGGCGACGTCCAGGAAGTCCGGCGCGTGTCCGTCGGCAGCGGCGACTGCCGCCGAAGGCAAGGGCAGCTCCTCGACCGGGTCACCCTGCAAGAGCGCCACCAGGTTCGCCAGCGACGAGACCCCCCAGGCCGTCACGCCGGGCAACAACCGGGCCTCCGCGAGATTCGCCTGCGGCACGACCACCTTGCTGAAGCCGAGCGCGAAGCCCGCCAGAACGGCTGGCAGCACCCCGGCGATCGAGCGGATGCTCCCGTCGAGCCCGAGCTCCCCGAGCAGCAACACCTCCTCCAGCGCCGCCCGGGGCACCACTCCGTCGGCGGCCAGCACCGCCACCGCCAGCGCGATGTCAAAGCCACTGCCCCGCTTGGGCAGTGACGCCGGCGACAGTCCGATGGTCACCTTCTTCGATGTCGGCCACGCCTGCCGAGAGTTGGCAACAGCAGCCCGGATCCGGTCGCGCGCCTCCTGCAGCGACGCATCCGGCAGCCCGGTGATCGCCAGCCCGGGGATGCCTTGGGCAAGGTCGGCCTCGACCTCCACGAGGTGCCCCTCGATTCCGACCAGCGCGACCGACCAGGTGCGGGCCAGCGCCATCAGAACGCCCCCTGCAGGTGCAGCAGGTCCGGCGGCTGCGCCCCAGAACCGCGGACGATCGCGATCACGTCGAAGCGAAGGTCGTGCCACCCTGGGGGGCGGCACTCGGTCAGCCAACGCGCCGCGAGCCCGTGGATCCGGTGCGCCTTCACGGCGGTGACGGCCGCCGCCGGCTCGCCGAACGTCAGGCTGCTCCGGGCCTTGACCTCCACGAAGACGAGCTCGTGGCCCAGTCTGGCGACGATGTCGAGCTCGCCCTGGCGGCACCGCCAGTTGCGGGCGAGCACTTCGTACCCCGCAGTCTGCAGGTGCTTGACGGCGAGGTCCTCACCCCACCTGCCCAGCGCTTGCCGGTCCACCACGTGACCACCTCCGGGCATCACGTTGATGCCCGGAGGCCCTCAGCAGCGGGTCAGCAGCGGATCTGTGGACGAGCGAATGACCTGTGGACTACTGCCCGGGATCGTCGGACCCGGGCGTCTCCTGCTCGCCCTGCGACGGGCTCGGCGGAAAGTTCTCGGTCTTCTGCTGGTTCGCGGAGGGGACGCCGTCGCGCAGCTCGGACTCGTCGACGGGGTGCTCTTCGGAGGGGCTCGTCATGGTCGGCTCCTACCCTGGACTAGGAGCCGGGAAGCTCGAGGTCGGGCTTCTCGAGCTTCTCCACGTTGACGTCCTTGAACGTCAACACCCGCACGTTCTTGACGAACCTCGCCGGGCGGTACATGTCCCACACCCACGCGTCGGTCAGCGTCAGCTCGAACCACACCTCGCCGTCGGACGTCCGCGGCACGACCTCGACCGCGTTGGCCAGGTAGAAGCGTCGCTCGGTCTCGACGACCCACTCGAACTGCCGGACGATGTCGCGGTACTCCCGGTAGAGCTGCAGCTCCATCTCAGTCTCGTACTTCTCGAGGTCCTCCGCGCTCATGCGGGACTCTGGCAGCTGCTCATCGGGGGCTCACGAGGCAACATCCTGCCTGATCGACACAGGCTTCACGCTGCCCTGGACATTGACGTAGGAGAAGCGGTGCTCCGGGCAGGGTCCGTGCTGCCCGAGCGCCGCCATGTGCTCCGGCGTGGAGTACCCCTTGTGCCGGGCGAAGTCGTACACCGGGTACGACGCATGCAGAGCCCTCATCAGCCGGTCCCGCGTCACCTTGGCGACCACCGAGGCGGCAGCGACACAGGCGGCGACCCGGTCGCCCTTCCACACCGCCAGCGTGGGCGCGGGCATCCCCGCGATCGGGAACCCGTCGGTCAGGACGTAGGACGGGCACGGGTCCAGGCGGGCCACGGCCTGCCGCATCGCCCGGATGTTCATCACGTGCAGCCCGGTCCGGTCAACCTCCTGCGGCGGCACGACCACGACCGACCAGCACAGCGCCCTGCGCACGACCTCGTCGTACGCCTTCTCGCGGGCTCTCTCGGTCAGCAGCTTGGAGTCGGCCAGGCCTGGGACCTCCCCGCGCCGGCCGGCCGGAAGGACGACGGCGGCGACCACGAGCGGTCCGGCGCAGGCGCCTCGGCCGGCCTCGTCGGCCCCGGCGACGTGCGGGAAGCCATGGTTCTGCAGCACCCTTTCCAAGGCCCACAGGCCGTGCTCGGTGCGTACGACGGGCCGCGGTGCCATCAGCACGCGACCCTCCTGAGCAGCGCCGGGAGGTCCGCCGGTGACAGCCGCTCAGCGGTGGCATCGAGGTCGGCGAGGGTCCACCAGCGGTGCTCGCTCATGCAGGCGACCTCGATCTCGCTGAAGCCGCTGGTGTCGACCTCGTGACGCTCGATCCGGGCGACGAAGAACTGCTCGTACTGGTGATAGGCACGCCCGGCGATCTCGGTGTCGACCTCGCGCTCGAGAACCATGTCGCTGAGCGCGGTGACGTCCAGCCGAAGGCCGGTCTCCTCGAACAGCTCGCGCACCGCTGCCTCGGCGAAACCCTCGCCGTCGTCGAGCCCGCCACCGGGGGTGATCCACCACATCCCGCGGTCGGGCCGCGCGGGGTCGGCCCACCTCAGCAGCAGCACGCGGTCCAGGCCGTCCAGCAGCAAAACGCGCGCCGCACTCCGAGGGCTCCCCATGACCGTGCGATCGTACGGCGCGTCGCCTCAGGCCCGGCGCACCGTGCGGCGACGGCGCAGCATCGCCACCGGCAGCGCACCGACTGCACCGAGCGCGTAGGACGCCCCCGGGAGGGCAAGCGCGGAGGTGAACGTCGACGGCACGCCCAGGACCGACCCGTGCGGGACCGGCCAGACAACGACGAAGGCCCGTCCGACGACCTTGCCGATCGCGATCGTGCCGTGATGGGCGTCGGTGTAGTGGTAGCGCGAGTCGGCCGAGGCCCCCCGGTGGTCGCCCAGGACGAACAGCCGGCCGGCTGGGACGAGCAGCCCCTGCGCCCCCGGGGGGCAGGACGCCCGGTCGTGCCCTGCGGCGCAGAAGAACTTGTTGGGGTCCAGGTCAGCGCCGGCATCGAGCAGGTACGGCTCGTGCAGCTCCACCGGCAGGCCCACGGCCGCCTGGACCACCACGTTGCCAGCCGGGCTGCAGCACATGACCCGGTCGCCGGGCAGGCCGATGACTCGCTTGATGTAGTCCTTGTCGTCGGACACCACCCCGACGAAGGTGCCCGCCTTGTGGAGCACCTTCAGGAAGGGGTTGGACGGGGTCGGCGAGCTCCCTTCGGAGGCGCCCCAGTCGTCCTTGCCGTTGAAGACGACGACCTCGCCCCGGTGGATGCCGCGGACGTCGTAGACCAGCTTGTTGACGAGCACCCGGTCGCCGACTTCGAGGGTGTGCTGCATCGATCCGGACGGGATCGAGAACGCCTGCAGCAGGAACGCCTTGATGAGCAGTGCCAACACGACGGCCACGGCCACCAGGAACGGCAGTTCCCGCCAGGCTGATCGTCTGCCGTCAGGGCGCTCGCCGTGCGCTGTGGGCTCGACGGCAGCGGTGGTCACGGTGGCATCACTGGTCACGGCACCCCTAACGGGGGCGACCGATCAGAAGTGCCGGTCAGGCCTTGGGAGCGGCGGAGGCAGCGGGACGGACGTCGCGCTTCTCCTTGATCTTGGCCTTCTTGCCGCGCAGCTCGCGTAGGTAGTACAGCTTCGCGCGCCGGACATCACCGCGGGTGACGACCTTGATGTCCTCGATGACGGGGGTGTGCACCGGGAAGGTGCGCTCCACGCCGACGCCGAAACTCACCTTGCGCACGGTGAAGGTCTCGCGCACGCCACCGCCCTGGCGGCGGATGACGACGCCCTGGAAGCGCTGCACCCGGGAGCGGTTGCCCTCGACGACGCGCACGCCGACGTCGACCGAGTCGCCGGGGCGGAACTCGGGCACGTCGCTACGCAGCGAGGCGTTGTCGAGGTCGTCGAGGATGTGCATCGGTGTCGCCTACTCGTGATGGGTGTGGGTGTGGCTGCGTCTGTGGATGTGCCGACAGCAGCCCTCTATGGTGCCACAGATCCGTCTGGGCCAGCCATCAGATCCGGACGCACGGCGAGGGTGCGCGCGAGGGACTGCTCGTGACGCCAGCGGGCGATTGCCTCGTGGTCTCCTGACAGCAGCACCGGCGGTACGTCGTACCCGTGCCAGGTGGCCGGTCTCGTATACGCCGGCGCCTCGAGCAGGCCTGCCCTGTCCGGGCTGAAGGAGTCGTCCTGGTGTGACTCGGTGTTGCCGAGCACGCCGGGCAGCAGGCGCGCGACGGCCTCGATGACGACCAGGACCGCGACCTCCCCGCCGGCGAGCACGTAGTCGCCGAGGCTGATCTCGTCTACCACCATCGTCTCCCGGGCACGCTCGACAACACGGTGGTCAATGCCCTCGTACCGGCCACAGGCGAAGGCCAGCCAGGGCTCAGCGCTGAGCTCCTGCGCAAGGGCCTGCGTGAACGGCCGGCCGGCAGGGGTCGGGACGACCAGACGGGGGGCCGCGGTCGGCCCGGTCAGCGCGTCGAGCGCGCGTGCCCAGGGCTCGGCCTTCATGACCATTCCGGGGCCGCCGCCGTAGGGGCTGTCATCGACGGTCCGGTGGACGTCCTCGGTCTGCTCCCGCAGGTCGTGCACGCGCACGTCCAGGGTGCCACGCTCGATGGCTCTGCCGACCAGGGACAGCCCCAGCGGCGCGAGATAGTCGGGGAAGATCGTGACGACGTCGACCTGCACGGTCAGCCTTCGCCCGAGCGGCGCTCGCTGAGGTCCAGCAACCCCTCAGGCGGTACGACCACGACGATGCCGCCGGTCAGGTCGACCGTTGGCACGATCTGCTTCACGAAAGGGATCAGCAGCTCCTGGCCTTTCGCGACGGCGCCTCCCGTGCTGCGTTCGACGGCCAGGACGTCACCTCCCGGCAGGTGCAGCACGTCCACCACCGACCCGAGCTCGGTGCCGTCCTCGAGCTGCGCAGCCAGCCCGACCAGCTGGGTGTCGTAGTACTCGTCTTGCTCCGACAGCGGCGGGAGGTCGGCCGTGCTGAGGAGCAGCATCGTGTCGCGTAGCTGCTCCGCATCGTCGCGGTCGGTCGGGCCCGCGAAAAGCACGATGAGATACCTGCCCTGCATCCGAGAGCTCTCGACCGTCAGCGGGCCGCGCTCGGCCGGCTCGGTCCGCAGCACCCGGCCGGGGGAGAAGCGGTCGTCGGGGTCGTCGGTGCGGACCTCGACGGTGACCTCACCCTTGATCCCCTGGGGCCGTCCGATCCGGCCGACGACGATCAGATCCGGCTCCCGCTCAGCCGGGACCGGACCTCTCTCGTGTCGTGGGTCTGCGACCTCGCTTGGGTCTGCGGCCTCGCTTGCACTGGGACGTCGCTGGCCGGCGACGCGCTTCACCACGACCTGCTCAGCGGACCTCGTCGGTGTCGACGACGTCGACCCGGACACCCTTGCCACCGATCGCAGCGACGACGGTCCGCAGGGCCTTCGCCGTACGACCCGAGCGGCCGATCACCTTGCCGAGGTCCTCAGGGTTGACGCGCACCTCAAGGGTGCGGCCACGCCGGCCGGAGACCAGGTCGACGGTGACGTCGTCCGGGTTGTCGACGATGCCCTTGACCAAGTGCTCGAGGGCGTTCTCGAGCACTACTCGG
>JAYUBO010000207.1:0-5752 GCA_043740815.1 Frankiales bacterium
GACACCAAGACCACCGAACGGTCCTGGGTCAGCCGTCGGAGCGCCGCTGGGTGCAGGAGCAGGGTGACCCGTCCCGGCAAGGTCAACCCGGCACCGCGCCCGGTCATCCGGGAGACGCTCCCGACGAGCCGGGCGACGGCGAACACGAGATGGTGCAGCACTGGGAAACGGTGCCCCTGCGCGCCTGACGTCATCCTGAGCGAGCTCTAGGTGGCACGGGAGACCGCCGTCATGACCTCCCGGTCGACGACCTTCACGCGGGCCCGCGGTGCGAGGGTCCCGTCCTTGCCGGCCACCGCACCGTAGGCCTCGCCCAGGGACCGCTCGTGGGCGTCGAGGCGATACCACCCGTCCCAGGTCGTGTAGGCGATCCCGCGCGCCTCCAGGAAGTCCGTCACCGCCGCCTCGTCCGGCTCGGCCGCGACCGGACCGCCGTCGAGGTCCTCCATCAGCGAGCGCACCGTCTCGATCGCGTCACCCTTGGTGTGCCCGATCAGCCCGACCGGTCCACGCTTGACCCAGCCGTTGACATACAGCCCGGGCAGGTGGTTGCCATCGATGTCCAGGATCCGACCGGCCGCATGCGGTACGACGTGGTTGCGGGCGTCCCAGGGCAACCCGGGCAGCTCCGTCGACCGGTAGCCGACGCAGCGGTAGACGGCCTGGACGGGCCAGTCATGGAAGACCCCGGTCCCGCGGACGTTGCCGTCACCGGTGAGCTCGGTCCGCTCGGTCCGGAAGCCTTCGACCTTCCCGTCGCCGGTCACCTCGACCGGACTCTCGAAGAAGTGCAGGAACAGCTTGCGGGGACGTGAGCCGACCCCATGCTCGGCGGTCCGCAGGGCGTAGCGCTCCATCTCGCGGACGACGAGCTTGGTCTGGTTGTCGGAGTTGATCGCAGCGACGGAGCCGTCGTCGTACTCGATGTCTTCGGGGGCGACGATGACCTCGACGTTGGGGCTGTGGTCGAGCTCGCGAAGCTCCAGCGGCGTGAACTTCGCCTGGGCGGGGCCGCGGCGGGCGAAGACATGCACCTGCTCGAGGGGGCTGGCCGCCATACCGGCGTAGACGTTGGCGGGGATCTCGGTGACGAGCAGCTCATCGGCCGTCTTGGACAGCATGCGGGCTACGTCGAGCGCGACGTTGCCGGCACCGATGACGGCGACGCTGCGCGCCTCCAACGGCCACGTGCGCGGCACCTCCGGGTGGCCGTCGAACCACGAGACGAAGTCGGCGCCCCCGAAGCTGCCGGGCAGGTCGATGCCGGGGATGTCGAGGTCGCGGTCCTTCTCGGCACCGGTCGTAAACACCACGGCGTCGTAGAAGCGCTGGAGGTCGTCGAGCTTGAGGTCCACGCCGTACTCCACATTGCCCAGCAGTCGGACCTGAGGCTTGTCGAGGACCTGGTGCAGGGCGGTGATGATGCCTTTGATCCGCGGATGGTCCGGGGCGACGCCGTAACGGATCAGCCCGAAGGGCGCCGGCTGCCGCTCGAACAGGTCGATGGAAACACCCTGGGAGCCACCGGCGGCGGTCCCGAGCTCGGACTTCATGAGCACGTCGGCGACGTAGATTCCGGCGGGCCCAGCACCCACGATGGCGATGCGCACCGGTCTTCCGTCCACCACGTCCTGCTCCTCAAGCTTGGGGCAGCCCACGACTGCCTGCCTCCAGGGTGCAACACAGCTGTGTCCGAGGGCGATTCCCAGCCCTCACGTGTGACTCGGGTCACCCCTCACCCGCCGCGGCCGGCAAGCTAGGTCGGCGGACATCACGGCGCTGGTCGCTGCCGTCCACACGTTGGCACCGTCCACAGGTGCCTGGCGCGGCCTGGTGGGACCCGGTGCCGAGGCTGGTAGACCTGACGGCATGACCGCGACCCGCGCCCCCGACGTGCAGCGGTCGCGGGTTTACGCCGCCGAGGACGCCTGGGCGATGCGGCTCGATGCGGCCCGGCAAGGGGCGGCCTTCGCTCAGGTCGCCGGGTCGTCGGTGGTGCTCCCGGCCGAGCTCCGCTTCGGTGACCTCGCCGCCGCGCAGGCTTATGCCACGCACCACCTGACTTCGTGGGACGTGCCACCGGTGCTGCTGCGGCGACGACGTGGACTGACCAAGGCGCATTGGGAGTCCCCCGGCACGATCGCGCTCCCGCTGCCCGAGCGGGGCACTGCCTGGGCGCTGCGTGAGAGCGTCCTGCTGCACGAGCTGGCTCACCACCTGGGCTGTCACCTCGATGGTGGCGCAGACCATGGGCCCAGCTTCCGGGCCCGGATGCTGGAGCTGGTCACCTGCGTCCTGGGTCCCGAGGCCGCACTGGCCCTGCGGGTCGACTACGCCGAAGCCGGGGTGCCATCATGAGCGAGCGCGTGTTGGACAAAATCGGCAAGCTGCTGGCGCAGGCCGAGGGCACCGACAACGAGCACGAGGCGGACGCCTTCGTGACCCGTGCGCAGGAGCTCGCCACGACCTACGCCGTCGACCTCGAGCTGGCCCGCGCCCGGCAGGCCAACCGGCGACTGCGCGCCGCTGAGGAGGCCTTCGAGCAGCGCACGCTGCAGATCGGCGAGCGCGCCAAGCGCGGCAACCGGCAGCTGGTGGTGCTGTACCTCGTGGTGGCCCAGTCCAACGATGTGATCGTCAACGTCGCGGGCGACTCGACCTTCGTGCTTGGCTTCGGCTACCCGGCCGACCTCGACGTCGTGGAGCAGCTCTGGGCCTCGTTGGCGACGCAGATGGCGTCGGCTGCTGCCCGCCGGCTGCGCGCCGGGGAGCACCGGGACACCGGCGTTGCCGCCGTGTCGTGGCGGCTTTCGTTCTACGAGGGCTGGATGCACGTGGTGCAGAAGCGGCTGACCGAGGCCCGGACCCGCGCCCTGCACGCCCGAGCCGAGCACGAGGGACCGGCGTCGCCCTCCGGGGCCCTGGTACTGCGAGAGAAGGCCGATCGCGTGCGCGCCTTCCACGACCGGGCCTCCCAGGCTCGCGGGTCCTGGCGGGGTCACCGTGGCGACCGTCAGGTCTCCGGCTCAGCCTGGCAGGCCGGTGAGCGGGACGGTCGGGCCGCCCGGCTCGGAGAGCCCGAGCTGCGGGACCGCCGCGCCCTCGGCTGACCTGAACGGCACAGACAAGGCAGAATAGGGCCTACCGCCCGTCGTACCACCCTTTCTGAGGTGACCGTGTCCCACTCCCTGCGTTCCGACTCCGGACTCGCCAAGCTCGCCGTGGTCCTCGGCCTCGGCGGCCTCGTGCTCGCCGGAGGGACCGGCGTCGTGCTGCTCAACAGCAGCTCGGGTGACTCGGGTAACTCCGTGGCCAAGGGCGGGGCGGACCGCCCCACCCCGACTCCCGCGCCGGTGGTGGCGGTCGTGGTGGGCAGTACCGGCTCCACGGTCCCCTGGCAACGGCCGCTGACGTTCTCGGTCACCCACGGGACCCTCACCTCGGTGCAGGCCTTCGACGCGGACGGGACGGCCCTGCCCGGGACGCTCACGCCGACGTCCTGGACGTCGACCGGCACGCTGGTCCCCGGCCACGCCTACGCGTTGCACGCAAACGTCAACAACGCCGCCGGCAAGGCCAGCGCGCTTGACCGTCGGGTCACCGCCGCGGCCGCGACGTCCCTGCTGAAGGCCAGCGTCTCCCCCGACGGTGGGACGTATGGAATCGGGCAAGCCGTGATCGTCCGGTTCAACAAGCAGGTCAGCGGCACGACCTCCCGACAAGCGGTCCTGGATCACCTCAAGGTCACGAGCACGCCCGAGGTCCGGGGGGCCTGGCATTGGTACAACTCCTTCGAGGTGCACTACCGCGGCCCCGACTACTGGAAGCCCGGTACGACGATCAAGGTGACCGCCGCCCTGGCCGGGGTGCACCTGCCAGGCACCGAGACCTGGGGCGCCACCGACGCCGTCAGCGCTCACTACGCGATCGGTGACGCGCTCGTCGCCACCGTCGACGTGACGGCTCACATCATGACGGTGCGGCGCGGCGGCGTCCTCGTTCGCACCGTGAAGGTCTCGACCGGCCGCGACAAGTACCCGACGAAGGGTGGCGTGCACGTCGTCCTGGTTCGGGAGCAGAGGCACCTGTACGACTCAGCGACCGTAGGTATCCCGAGGGCGAGCCCGGACGGTTATTACGAGTACCTTCCTTGGAGCGTCCGGATCTCCAACGGCGGGGCCTTCGTGCACGCCAACCCCGCCACGACCAAAGTGCAGGGCGTGGCCAACGTCAGCCACGGGTGCGTCAACGCCTCGATCGTCGACGCGAAGTGGTTCTACGACAACAGCAAGCTGGGCGACATCGTCAACGTCATCCACGCCGCCGTTCCGCCCAACAACGGGGACGAGGGGATGGCGGACTGGAACTACACCTGGGCGCAGTGGCGGGCGGGCAACCTCGACGGCTGAGCGTTCTCACGAACGGGCCGACTCAGACGCCTCCCAACGCGGTGATGCCGCTCTTGGTCGGCACGAACAGCATCGACCCCGACAGCGCTGGGGTGGCGAAGCGCACGACGGGGCCGACGCTCACGCTGAAGCGCCGGGCGCCGGTCCTCAGGTTGAGGCCGTCCAGCACGCCGGCCGAGGTGTCGAGCGTCCACGCGAAGCCGCCACCGATGACCGGGCTGCCGGTGATGTTGGAGGCGGCCTTCCACCCCAGGCGCACGGTGTGGTCACTGTTGACGAGCAGCTGCCGGATCCCGTCGGTGCACGGCAGGATCAGCATCGTGCCTATGACGGCGCCCCCACCAAACTGCTGGGCGCACGCGTTGTGAACGGTCTGCAGCGGGTGGCCGATGCGGCCGAGGGCGAAGCGGTTGAGCACGTAGCCGGTCGAGGTCTTGCCCTGGATCCAGATCCGGTCGCCGAACACCAGCGCGCCGCTGCTGCCCAGGTCGGTGTCATAGCGGTTGCCTTGCGCCCAGGTCGACTCGGCGAAGTAGTCGTGCAGGGTGGTGTTGAAGATGTTGATGGTCTGCACGCTGTTGCCGCCGTCCCAGCTGCCGCTGGTGGCTCGGCCGTTGCCCGTCACCGCGTAGGCGTAGCCGCGACTGTCGATCGCCGCGCCCGCGGGCTGCCACATGCCTGCCTCGCCCTGGGACCCGGTCCGGTAGTAGCGCGGGCCCACTCCGTTCAGCGGCACCGAGACCAGGTAGCCGTGGTAGTTGCCGCAGTCACCGGCGTGACCGCCGTAGGTGAGGACGATCCGCCCCTGTGCGTAGTTCAGCGCGCCCCGCTGGTTCAGGACGTTGGGGTCCTGGTTCGGCGGGTCGACGACGGTACGGGTCACGATCGCCCCGTCGGAGGCGTGGATGCCGTACAACGTGTGGCGCAGGGTGCGTCCTACCAGGGTCGTCGCGACCACCCAGACCCGGTTGTCGAGGCGTTCATAGACCGGCGTGCCGGTGATGCCGAGCGGGTCGATGTTGCCGCAGGGAAGCGCTGAACGCGGGACGGGAGCACCCAGGTGCCTGGCCCACACGACCTGCCCGGTGCGACGGGACAGGCCGTAGACGGTGTTGTGCTCGGTTGCCGCGAACACGAACGAGTCGACCACGATCGGGCTCGCCTGCATGACCCCGTCCAGGTTGACCCGCCAGACGACCTTGGGGGTGGTAGGCGCCGGCGTGGACGCGCTGTAGCCGCTGTGCAGGGCGTCACCGTGGTAGTTGGCCCAGTTCTGGGACACAGCGGCTGACGTGGGTGCGGCCGGCACGAGGGGGGCCGCGAGTGCCAGGATGGCGATCAGG
>JAYUBO010000208.1:0-3671 GCA_043740815.1 Frankiales bacterium
TGGACTCCACGGTGCTCGCCGGCACCCTCGATCGGGTCGGTGCTGACCACGTCGACGTGGCCGAGCACCCGCCGGGCGAGGCCCGCCGGGCCTCAGCTGTTCGTCAGGTCCGGGTCGTCCCGCTGACCGCACTCAGCGCGGTGCGCAGCCTCGGATCCTGAACGGGCCTCACTGCTCGGCGTCGCCGCCGAGCGGATGGGCGCTGACGAAGGCCTTCGTCTCGGCGTAGCAGCGGGTGATGTAGCCCTCGAGGGCGTCCCGCTCGACCCGCCATTGGCCTCGGCCACCGATCTTGATGGCGGGGAGCTCGCCGCTGCGGACCAGCGCATACGTCTGGGAGGCGGAGATGTTGAGGACATCCGCGACGTCAGACAGCTGCAGGAACCTCGGCTCGGGCATGCGCGGCTCCTTCGACCGTGAGCATTTGCGTGTGGCTGCCTCAGTCTGGCACTGGTTGCGCCCGAACATCAGCACTGTCCACAGGCGGGGCGCGCCGACGGCCCCTGGTAGGACACCATGGGGTGCTCACCGAACGACCAAGACCGCAGCAGAGTGGGGAGAGCACCACGTGAGCGAGGCACCGGGGTCGCCGAAGGCGGCCAGGCTGGGATCGCCCAGCTGGCTCGACGGGCGGCTGGTGCTGGGTGTCCTGCTGGTGCTGGTGAGCGTGCTGGTGGGCGCGAAGGTCCTGTCGGGGGCGGATGCAAGCCAGCAGGTCTGGGTCGCGAGCCACGACCTTGCGCCCGGCACCGTGCTCGACGACCGCGACCTCACCCATGGCCGGGTCCGGCTCTACGGCACCAGCGGCTCCTACGTCGCCGGCCCCAAGCCTGTCGGGTACGTCGTCCAGCGCGGCGTCACCGCCGGTGAGCTGCTGCCCGTGAGTGCGCTGGTCGACCCGCGCAAGGCGCTGTCGCTGCGGGAGATCGCCTTGCCCATCGGTAGCGGACACGCGCCTCCTGACCTGGCCCACGGTCAGCAGGTCGACGTCTACGTCACCCCCGACGACAAGTCGGCCCGCCGCGTCACCACCAAGGGCGTCGACGCCTACGCCTCCCGGCTCGTCCTGTCGGGGGTGACTGTGGAGCGGGTCACCCGCTCCGGCGGCCTGGGCTCCAGCGGGCAGGACCAGCCGGTCGTCCTGACCGTTGTGCCGGCTGACGTGCTCGCGCTGGTCCAGGCCATGAGCCAGGGCCGACTCGACCTGGTCCGGGTGCCGCGCACCGAGCAGCGCCCACTGGTTACGTCTGCCTCGGCGGCCACGGCACCGACCCCGACGTCGACCCGGGCGCCCTGATGCTCGTCCCTGTCCTCACCGCCGTCAGCGACTCCGTGTGGGAGGCGCGGCTCGTCGCGGCCCTCGAGCGCGGCGACCTCGGTGTCACCGTCGTACGCCGGTGCGTAGACCTTGCCGACCTGCTCGCGACGGCCGCCACCGGCCAGGCGCGCGCCGCGCTGCTGTCGGCCGACCTGCGCCGACTTGACCGTGACGCGCTGACCCGTCTGGCCGTGGCGGGCGTGGCCGTCGTCGGTCTCGTGCCGCCCGGCGACGAGGAGGCCGAGCGGCGGCTAAGGCAGCTCGGGGTGGTCAACGTGCTGCCCTCCGACGCCTCTGCCGAGACGATTTCGGCAGCCGTCGTCGAGGCCGTCGTGGCCTTGACGTCACTGCCCGAGGACCTGTCGACGCTGCGTACCGACCTGGCTGACCCGCGCGCCGCTCTGAGCCCCGCGCTTCCGCAGCTGCCGAACGCGCCCGAGGTGCAGCCCGGCACCGGTCGGGTCGTCGCGGTCTGGGGTCCGACCGGTGCGCCCGGCCGCAGCACCGTCGCGGTCGGCCTCGCGTCCGAGCTCGCCGACCTCGGCTGGCCCACCCTGCTGATCGACGCCGACGTCTACGGCGGGGTCGTGGCCCAGGTCCTCGGCCTGCTGGACGAGTCCCCGGGGCTCGCGGCCGCGTGCCGGCTGGCCAACAACGGAGCTCTCGACATCGCCTCCCTCAGCGGGCTGGCCCGGCAGGTCAACCCGGCGCTACGGGTGCTGTCGGGCATCGGCCGCGCCGACCGCTGGCCCGAGCTGCGGCCCTCGGCGTTGGAGGTGGTCCTGTCGCTGGCCACCTCGATCGCCGCTGTCACCGTCGTCGACCTCGGCTTCTGCCTCGAGCAGGACGAGGAGCTCGCCTACGACACGATGGCCCCGCGCCGCAACGGCGCGACCCTCGCCGTGCTGGAGCAGGCCGACACGGTTCTGGCGGTCGGCACGGCCGACCCGGTCGGTCTGCAGCGCCTCGTTCGCGGGTTGGTCGAGCTCAAGGAGGCCGTACCGGGCGTGCAGCCGACGGTCGTGGTCAACCGCCTGCGTGGCAGCGCCGTACCCGGCAATGCCGAGGCAGAGGTGCGAGCTGCCCTGTCGCGTTACGCCGGAGTCGAGGTCGCGACGTTCGTCCCGCACGACGTCAGTGCCGTCGATGGGGCGGTCGCGGTCGGCCGCACCTTGACTGAGTCGGCGGCGGGATCGCCTGTGCGGCAAGCTATGCAGGCTCTGGCCGCTAGCCTGGTCGGTGCTCCGGCGCCGAACCGCAAGCGCCGCCTGCTGCGGCGCAGTCCGGCGGGCTGACCCCGCCGTCGGGCTAGGTCCGGTGGAGGTACTTGCCGAGCTCCACGCGAGCGACCGTGCGGACGTGCACCTCGTCGGGTCCGTCGGCGAGGCGCAGTGTCCTCATGCCGGCCCACATCTGGGCGAGGGGGAAGTCGTCGCAGACGCCACCACCGCCGTGCACCTGGATGGCCCGGTCGAGGACGCGCAGGGCGATCCTGGGGGCGATGACCTTGATGGCGGCGATCTCGGTACGGGCGCCACGGGCGCCGACGTTGTCGATCATCCAGGCCGCCTTGAGGGTGAGCAGCCGGGCCTGTTCGATCTCCATCCGGGACTCCGCGATGGCCTCTTGGACGACGCCCTGGTGCGCGAGCTCCGTGCCGAAGGCGACTCGGGACGCGGCCCGCCGGCACATCAGCTCCAGGGCCCGCTCGGCGATCCCGATCGAGCGCATGCAGTGATGGATCCGTCCGGGGCCGAGGCGAGCCTGGGCGATCATGAAGCCGTCGCCCTGGTTGCCGATCAGGTTCGAGGCGGGGACCCGGACATCGGTGAAGCGCAGCTCGCAGTGACCGTGCTGGTCCTGGTAGCCGAAGACGGGGAGCGACCGAACGTTTTCGACGCCCGGGGTGTCCAACGGCACCAGGATCATCGACTGCTGGCGGTGCACGCTCTCGTTGACGTCGGTCTTGCCCATCACGATGAGAATCTTGCAGCGCGGGTCGGACGCCCCGGTGATCCACCACTTGCGACCGTTCAGGACGTAGTCGTCGCCGTCCCGGTCGATCGACGTGGCGATGTTGGTGGCGTCGGAGGAGGCGACGTCGGGCTCGGTCATCGCGAAGGCCGACCGGATCTCGCCCTCAAGCAACGGCTGGAGCCACTGCGCCTTCTGCTCGGCGGTGCCGAACATGTGCAGCACCTCCATGTTGCCGGTGTCGGGTGCGGCGCAGTTGATGGCCTCCGGCGCCAGGTGGATCGAACGCCCGGTCAGCTCGGCCAGCGAGGCGTACTCGAGGTTGGTCAGTCCGGAGACGTCGGGCAGGAACAGGTTCCACAGCCCACGGGAGCGAGCC
>JAYUBO010000209.1:0-6336 GCA_043740815.1 Frankiales bacterium
GACGGCTCGGCGGCGACGAGCTCGAGCTCCTCGTCCTCCACCACCATGCCGGCCGCTGAGGCGCTGTGGGTCAGCTCGACCGAGGTCTCGCTGTGCGCCCCGCACCCATGGTCCAGCGACACGACCTGCGCGTCGTCGGGGGCGTAGCCGTTGGCGCAGACGCCGAAGCCGGCCCCCAGGGCACCAGCCAGCGGGACCCGGAACGCGCAGGTCAGGCACTGCGCCGGGGCCTGCCGCGCCATGGCCGAGGACGGGCCGCGGTCACCGTCGTACCACCGCTCGGCGGCATCCAGACGGCCGTCGAGGGAAAGCACGCGGGGACGGCCGAGGCCGAGGTCCCAGTAGGTCGCCACCGCGAGGTCGCCGTCGACGTCGGTGTAGGCGGGGAGGACGCGTGGGTCATCCGGTCGCGGCGGCAGCAGGTCGCCGGGGGCAAGGTCGCCGGGCTGGATCCGCTCGCTCCAGGGCACCCAGACGGGCGCCACGAGCGCGCCACTGCCAGGCAGGAGCACCACCTCGTCGACGGTGACCGCGTCCGAGCCCGCTGCCCGGGTCACCGTGACGGCCCAGTGCCACCCGACGTACGCGGGGTCGGTGGTCGCGAACGAATGCGTGGCCACGAGCTCCTCGTCCGCCGCGACACCGAGATGGTCACCGACAGCGGAGCCACCGGCCTCGACGGCGACGCCGCGCGCCAGGTCGACCGCGGCAGCGCACACAGCGTCAACGACCCCGGGGGAGGGCTCGGCCACGTCGTCTGAAGTGGGATCGGTCACAAGGTCGGTCAGCACGGGCACCCCACCAGTCTCGCTGACCGCCGCCTCGGCGACCGAAAGGGTCTGGCTGGAGTCGGGCGCGGGCTGCTCGGGCGACCCTTCGTCGGGCAGGGACAGGCGTGTCCCGGATACTCTGGAGGTGATGCCGCGCAGCCGGCGGCGCATGCTAGCCATGGTGGTAGTCCACCATTCGTCGCCCGCACTCCACCACTCGTCGCCCGTGACGCACCACGCACCCCGGAGCCCCCGCATGCCCGCCCCGCGCCCGCTGCTCACCGCCGTCGCCGGCACCGCCCTGCTGCTCACCGTCGCCGGGTGCCAGAAGCCCTCGCCGGGCGTGACCCTGGTCAGTGCGGGCCGCTCCGTGCACGCCGAGGCGGTCGAGTACTGCCGGGGCGGGGCGTCCCTCACCAAGGCTAACGGCAATGAGTGCCCGGGTACCGGCAAGGCCGTCACGGTCCTGCGGGTCCGCCAGGGCGACACGGTCGGGGTCGACGTGGACAAGAAGCTGTCCGACACCGGCTGGTACCTCTACGACACCGACCGTCAGCAGTCCCTGGGCTTCCAGGACACGCACTACGCCACGCTGGTCGCCGACTTCGCCAACCGCCCGCTGCCCGGTGTGGTGCACCTTGAGGTGCGCGAGATCGACCACAAACCCAAGAACGACAAGGATCTGCCCAAGGTCTTGGGCCAGTGGAAGTTCCAGCTGGTCGTGAAGTGACGGCCGCTTGACTGCGGACTCAGGCCTCGAGCTCGGCGGCGATGGCCCGCAGGATCTGCGCGACCTTGCGGCCGGTCTCGCGGTCAGGGTGCTTCCCGCGGCGTAGCGAGGGCTGCACCTTGAGCTCGATCAGCTTGATCGTGTCCTCGACCATGATCTGCAGGTCCTCGGCCGGGCGCCGGGCGGAGGCCATTGTGGGCGGCTCGTCCAGGACCCGGACCGACAGGGCCTGCTCACCACGCTTGCCCGCCGCGACCCCGAACTCCAGCCGCATCCCAGGCTTGAGCTCCTCGACGCCATCAGGCAGCGCGGTCTTGGGCACGAACACGTCGCCGCCGTCGTCGCGGGAGACGAAGCCGAAGCCCCTGTCCTTGTCGTAGAACTTGACCTTGCCGGTGGGCACGTCTGTCGCCTCTGTCTCGCCTCGATGGAGGGGTAAGGCTATCGGCCGCTGCGCCGGGCTGCGCGGCCAAGCTGCCTACCCTGGTGGCATGGCTCGCCACGCTGCCCCGCCGACCCGTGCTCCCGGAGACGTCCTGGTCAGAACCGGAGCGGTCATCTTCGGCGTCGGTGTGGTCGGCGTCCTGCTGATCCTGGTGCCGTTCCTGCTGGGCAGCAGGGACTCGGCTCCCCTGGCCCTGGACCTGCTCGCCCTGCTCTTACCGGTCGGCTTCGGTCTGGCCCTGCTCGGGCTGCTGCGCGGGGCGCGCGCCCACGAGTAGGTCGTTCATCGACCCCGACCTGAACTCCCGCACCTCGACGGAGGCAAACCCCTCCCCCCGTACGGCGGCCTCCGCGGCCACCGTCCAGCGGCCCAAGGCCTCCCCGTCGAGTTCGACCCGGGCGCGGTCCTGCCCGAGGTCCCGCACCCGCACGTCTGTGGGCGACAGCAGCGCCCGCAGGCCCGTCTCGGCCCGGTCGACCCGTGCCAAGCCGGTCGAGGTCACCGCGATCCCATAGGCGATCCGGGAAGCAAGGCACGCCAGGGCGGGCTTGTCCGCAGTGGTCAACCCCCACTGGCGCGACGCCTCCCGGATCTGCGCCTTGGTCAGGCCGGCGTCGAGCAGCGGCGTCGCTGCTCCGCGCTCGGCGGCGGCCCGGATCCCGGGGCGAAAGCCAGCCATCGCGTCGTCGGCGTTGGTGCCGGTCGCGACCTGCGCGCGCGCCAGCTCGTGGGCCAGCGGCCGGAGCGTGTCGAGCAGCGTGGCCTTGCAGTGGAAGCACCTGTCACTGCCGTTCTCCACGTAGCCGTCTCGCTGGAGCTCATCGGTTCCGGGGGTGACGTGCCGAACCCCGAGCGACGCCGCGAACGCCCGCGCCTCTGGCAGCTCGGTCAAGGCGAGCGACGGGCTGACGGCGGTCGCCGCCGTGACGTTGTCCGCGCCGAGCGACCGCACCGCAGCGGCCAGCAGGAAGGCGCTGTCGGCCCCGCCCGAGAAGGCGACCAGGACACTGCCCAGGTCCCGCAACCCCTTGTCCAGCAGGTGAAGTCGCTCCTGCAGGACGAACTCCTCGAGCCACTCGGCAAATCCGCTCAGGTCGTCGACGAGGACGTCGGCACCCTCGGGAGGCGTGCCCCCGGTCCGGACCCCGTAGGCCAGGGCCCCGGCAAGGTGGGCACCCTCGACGTCGTGCGGGTGGTCACCGACATAGACCTGCGCGCCTCGCTCCCGGAGCGCCTCGCCCTTGGCCTCGCGCCAGACCCATCCGACGACCTCGTCGACCTCGAGCCCGAACTGGTCCAGGACCTGCTCGGCAAGCGACGCCATCTTGGCGGTCACGATGACGACGCGGCCACCGAGGCGGCGTACCGACTGCAGGGCAGCCTGGGCGCCGGGAAGCAGGACGCAGTGAGTCGGGCCGATCTCGGCCATGAGCGCGCGGTAGCGCCACGCGACCCGCTCGACGTCGTCAGCGGGTACCCAGCAGGCGAGCTCCTGCTCCAAGGGCGGTCCGAGTCGCGAAGCCCAGAGCTCACCGTCGATGGGGACGCCCTCTTCTGCAGCCAGGACCGCAGCGACGGCGACCACGGCGGGTCCCGAGTCGACCAGCGTCTGGTCGAGGTCGAAGCCGACGACGAGGTCCATGGCCCGGAGCCTAAACGCGACAGCCCGGCAGCGCTGACGCAGCAGACCTGCTGAGGGAGCCGAAACCGACCGCCCGGAGTCCGTAGGCCTGAGGCCACGACGCGCCGGTCCGCGCCGTCGCGACTACCGTAGATCTGATGACCAGCAGCCCCTCCCGCGTCGACGGTGAGTCTCCGCGCAGCCTCGCAGACTCGTTGCGTGCCTGGTCCGACGAGCGACTGGCCGGCCTGCTGCAGGCACGGCCCGACCTCGCCGTACCCGTCCCTCCTGACCTGGGCGTGCTGGCAGCGCGCTCCGCCGTGCGCCTGTCGGTGCTGCGGGCGCTGGATGGCCTCGACGCGTTCCGGCTCGGCCTGCTCGAGGCGCTGAGCCTGCAGGAGCAGGCCATGACCCCCGCAGCGATCGAGGACCTGGTCGGCAAGGCCGGCAGGGAAGGGCTGGCCGCCCTGGAGGACCTGGCACTCGTGTGGTCCGACGGGCGGGTAATGCACGTGGTCGGCAGCGTGCGCGAGGTGTTGTCGACCAGCGCCGGTCTGGGCCGACCCGTGGCCGCACTGCTCACCCTGATCGGTCCGGGCCGGCTGGGTCCGATCGAGCAGGCCCTCGGCGTCACCGGCACCGAGGCCGTGCTCGCGGTCCTGCACGACCCAGCCAAGGTCCGAGGCCTGCTCGAGCAGGCTGGCGAGCAGGCCCGGATCGTCGTCGACCAGCTCGCTGCCGGACCTCCGCTAGGGGCCGTCCGTGACGCCCGCCGGGTCACCACCCCCGAAGAGCTCAGCAGCCCGGTCCGCTGGCTGCTCGCCCACGGCCTGCTCGTCGCGATCGACGACGACACGGTCGAGCTTCCCCGCGAGGTGGGCCTGCTCGCCCGCGGGGGTCCGCAGCTGAAGGTCAAGGCTCCGCTGCTGACAGCCAGCAAGGTGGGCGTAGCCGAGGTCGACCGAGCCGCTGGGCACGAGGCTGCCGATCTCGTCGGCAAGGTCGAGGCGCTGCTCGAGTCCTGGGCTGCCATGCCGCCGACGGTGCTTCGCTCCGGGGGGCTCGGCGTGCGGGACCTCAAACGGGCGGCCAAGGAGCTCGACGTCACCGAGGCGGCTGCTGCCTTGATCGTCGAGATCGCCTACGCAGCAGGGCTTCTGGATACCTCACCCGGGGTCGACCCGGACTGGCTGCCCACCCCGGCCTTCGACCGCTGGGTGGCCTCACCGGTCGAGGACCGCTGGGTCCTGCTGGCCCGTTCGTGGGTCGTCATGACCCGGCTGCCAGCCCTCGTCGGGATGCGCGACGAGCGCGACAAGGCGCTGGCCGCGCTGTCCACCGACATCGAACGGTCGTCAGCTCCCGTCGACCGGCGACGCGTCCTCGACCTGCTGCGCGAGACCTCCCCCGGTACGACGGTCACCGAGGAAACCGTTCTGGACGTGCTGGCCTGGCAGGCCCCCCGCCGCGGCGGGCGACTGCGGGACGTGTTGCCCTCGTGGGTCCTCGGCGAGGCGGCCACCCTTGGACTGACCGGTCGTGGCGGGCTGTCCGGCTTCGCCCGGCTGCTGCTCGACGGTACCGACCGCGAGGCGGGCAAGGCCCTTGCCGGACTGCTGCCCGCACCACTGGAGCACGTGCTCGTCCAACCTGACCTGACCGTCGTCGCCCCCGGTCCGCTCGAGCGCCACCTGGCCCGCGAGCTCGCGCTGGTCGCTGACGTCGAGTCGACCGGTGGGGCCACCGTCTACCGGGTCAGCGAGCCCACCGTCCGCCGGGCCCTTGACGCCGGCCGCACCAGCACCGACCTGCACGAGCTGTTCCGGACCCGCTCTCGGACCCCGGTCCCGCAGTCGCTGACCTACCTGGTCGACGACGTCGCCCGTCGGCACGGGCGGCTCCGAGTGGGTGCCAGCACGTCCTACCTCCGGTGTGACGACGAGGCACTTCTGACCGAGCTCCTTGCCACCAAACGGGCCGACCAGCTCGGGCTGCGCCGGCTCGCGCCGACCGTGGTGACCAGCCGCGCCCCCCTCAACCAGGTCCTCGAGGTGCTCCGCTCACTCGGACACGCCCCGGCAGCGGAGTCACCTGACGGCGCGGTGATCGTGGCGCGCCCCGAGGCCCGCCGTACCGCCGTGAGGCAGCGGGCGACCAGGCACGGCGAGCCGATGGCGTTGCCCGACGAGCAGGCCCGGCTTGCGGTGATGGCGCTGCGCGCCGGCGACCTCGCCGCCCGCGCCGCCCGCCGGCACCCGGTCACGATCAGCCACTCGATCGACACCCTTGCGTTCTTGCAGGAGGCAGCCCGTGAGCACCGGCAGGTCTGGCTCGGCTATGTCGACGCCCAGGGCCGCTCCACGTCGCGGGTGGTCGAGCCACGGTCGGTGGAGGGTGGTTACGTGACGGCCTACGACCACCTGCGCCGGGAGGACCGGACCTTCAGCGTGCACCGGGTCACCGGCGTGGCTGAGGTGGCTGACATGGAAGGTGTCTGATCTGCAAAGCGTTAGGAAGCACTGTGGAGAACTATGACTACTGACGGACCGCTCATCGTCCAGAGCGACAAGACCCTCCTGCTCGAGATCGACCACCCGCTGTCGGGTGAGTGTCGGCAGGCGATCGCTCCGTTTGCCGAGCTCGAACGCTCCCCGGAGCACGTCCACACCTACCGGCTGACGCCGCTCGGGCTGTGGAACGCCCGGGCCGCAGGGCACGACGCCGAACAGGTCGTGGACGCCCTCGTGCGATTCAGCCGGTATGCCGTGCC
>JAYUBO010000210.1:0-21979 GCA_043740815.1 Frankiales bacterium
GTCGCACAGGCTCGTGGCGTACCGGCTGCTCAGGTCGCCATGTCGTGGGTCGCGAGCCGCCCCGCGGTGACGTCACCGATCATCGGTGCCACCAGTGTCCGGCACCTCGAGGACGCCGTTGCGGCTCTGGACCTGGTGCTCGACGACGCCGAGGTCAAGGCCTTGGAGGGGCCCTACCGGCCGCACGGCATCGCGGGTTTCGCCTGACCCCATCCTGAAGGCCGACTCACAGCAAGGCTCGCCTGCCGGTGACGCGACTGTGGGGACCGCGCGACGTCGGGCGTGCAGCAGGGGACACTGGCCAGATGACCGAGCACGCGACGCCATCGCGCTCACCCGAGCCGCACCTCGGCAGGCTGCAGGCCCGCGTGGCCAGGGGGCAGTCCCTCGAGGAAGCGGCCGAGGCGCTTGGCATGCCCCTGTGGAGCGCCCGAGCGACCTACCGACGCTCCGGGTTGCCGTTGCCGAAGCTGGTCTCCCGCAAGACCCCGCGCCCGCCTGAGGTGGAGGCCCTCGGACGTCGGCTGCATGCTCACCTGACAGTGGTGGACAGTGCGACCCCGCAGGAGCTGGCCGAGCAGCTCGATGTCACGGTGAAGCAGGTCCGCAGTGCGCTCTGGCCGGTGGATGAGCCTCGGCTGCTGAGCCCCGTCAAGGGCAAGGACCGCTTCCCAGACGAGGTGATCATGATCGCGCTCCAGACGATGTCGGTCGACCGTGCCCGCCAGCTGGGTAGACCGGGACAGGTGCCGGTGACCGCGGGCTACTGGGATGCCCACCGCGACTCGGCCATCCACCCGTCCGCGGCCACGGTCAAGATCAGATGGGGCACCTGGCGAGGTGCGAGCAGTGCCGCGGGGATCCCCGTGCACGGGGGTCGTGGCAACGACGTCATGCAGCGTCGATGGACCAGCGAGCAGTGCCTCGCGGCCGCGAGCGAGTTCTTTCGGGGTGGCCACGGCTGGGCATCCGATGACTATGACGAATGGGTGAAGGACCAGGACCTCCCGTCCGCCGGGACTGTCATCGGGCGGCTCGGCACGTGGCCGGTCGTGAGGGACGCCTTGCTGGCATGACGGGCGTTGAAGTGACCGAAGGCCGCTGGACAGCGGTGCTGGCGCGCGCAGAGTGGGAGCCCCGCCGGGCAGCGCACGAGGCCCGGGTCGACGCCTGGACGGCCGGCCACCTGTCCCGCGCCGACCGGGGCGAGAAGCACCCGGTCGAGGACTTCCTGTTCACCTACTACTCGCATCGGCCGGCCCGGCTGCGGCGGTGGAGCCCCGGCCTGCACGTCCTGCTCGCCGACCACGACGGCCCGCAGCCCTGGTGCGACAAGCCTGGTGAGGCTGTCCGGTCCCGGGCGCGCTGGGTGGTGGAGCTGATGGAGGAAACGGTCTCCCGTCCAGCCCAGCTCGGGTGCTTCGGGCTGCACGAATGGGCCATGACCTACCAGGAGGAGCCACGGCACCGCGAGTGGCCACTTCGACTGGGGGACAGAGGAACCAATGATGTCGTCGAGGCTCTTGACCTGCGCTGCACGCACCACGACGCGTTCCGGTTCTTCACCCCTTCGGCCCGGCCGCTCAACCTGCTGCAGCCCACGCGCGCCGACCAGCTGGCGCACGAGCAGGGCGGCTGCCTGCACGCCAACATGGATCTCTACAAGTGGTCCTACAAACTGTCCCCGTGGGTCAGTTCGGACCTCGTCGCCGACTGCTTCGACCTGACCCGTCGGGTGCGGGTCCTCGATATGTGCGCGTCGCCGTACGACTTCAGTGAACTGGGTTATGCACCGGTGCCGATCGAGACGCCCGAGGGGCGTGCCGACTACGTCCGACAGCAGCGGTCCTTCGCCGAACAGGCGGTGGTGCTGCGGTCGCGGCTGACGGCCGAGGCCGTGCCGCTGGCATAGCGGCCGCGGCTGTTAGCGTCCCTGGATGGGGTCCAACCAGCGTGCGCTGATCACCATGACCGACGACGAGATCACCACCTTCATCGACCGGAGCAGGGTCGCGACGATGGCGACCATCGGTCCCGGAGGGCTGCCCCACCTGGTTGCGATGTGGTACGCCGTGATCGACGGCCAACTCTGGTTCGAGACCAAAGGCCGCTCACAGAAGGCCGTCAACCTCCGCCGCGACGACCGCATCACCGTCCTCATCGAGAGCGGCCACACCTACGACGAGCTCAAGGGGGTGTCGCTCGAGGGACGGGCCACCGTCGTGGATGACCCCGACGCGCTCTGGGCCGTGGGGGTGAGCGTCTGGGAGCGCTACACCGGTCCGTACAGCGAGCAGCTGCGCCCCTTCGTCGAGCTGATGCTCCACAAGCGGGTCGCGGTGCGCGTGGACGTCGATCGCCTCCGGTCCTGGGACCACGCCAAGCTGGGCCTGGACCCCATCGCACTCGGCGGTACGACGGCCGCGTTCCTGTAGGCCCGGGTCGCACCCAGGGGTGGTTAGGGCCGTCCGGCGCAGTCGGGCAGGTCCGTGCGCGCCCAGCAAATGGGTCCGGACGGCGGCGCGCCCGCCGCTGCGGCGTACCGAAGAAACAGGTATGACGATCGACCTGACCGGCCCAGAGCCCCAGCTGCTGCCCACCTGCGACGAGTGCGGGCGGCTCAGCCAGCTCTTCCGGCTGATCGGCACGAAGGCCGCGTTGTGCCGCGGCTGCTTCGGCAAGCAGCACGGCTGAGCCTCAGACGGTCGTCGCGATCCCACCGTCGACGGGGAGGATGGCGCCGGTCACGTAGGACCCGGCGCGGCTGGCCAAAAAGACCGCCGCACCCGCCATGTCATCGGGTCGACCGATACGGCCCAGCGGCGCGCGGGCCGCAATGTCGTCACCGAACGCGTCGAGCGTCGCGGCCATCATCTTGGACTCGAACGGGCCTGGTGCGATCGCGTTGACCGTGATGCGCCTGGGTCCGAGCTCTTTGGCGAGCACCTTGGTGAGCATGTGGAGCGCAGCCTTGCTGGCGGAGTAGGAGTAGGTCGGCAGCAGCGGAACGCGCAGCCCGTCGATGCTGCCGATGTTGATGACCCGCGCCGGGTCGTCGTCGCTCGCCGCCAGGTCCAGCTGCGACAGCAACGCCCGGGTCAGGAAGAAGGGGCTCTTGAGGTTGAGGTCGAGCACCTTGTCCCACGCAGACTCAGGGAATTCCATCAGGGGCGCGCCCCAGGTGGCACCTGCGTTGTTGACCAACACGTGCAACGGCCCCTCGACGGTCGCCGCCAGCCGCAGGCACTCCGCCTCGGTCGACAGGTCAGCCGGTACGGCGGCGACGTCGCCGTGGGCGGCGAGCTTGGCCCTGGCTGTCTCGCACGCCTGCGCGTCGCGGGAGCTGATCGTCACCGACGCGCCCGCGTCGAGTAGGCCGCGGGCGATCATCAGCCCGATGCCCCGGGTGCCCCCGGTGACGAGCGCCTTCTTGCCGGTCAGGTCGAACAGTCCCATCGAGTTCCTCCAGGCAGGCTCCGGACGTCAGGTCCGCAACAGCGTTTCCCGGAACGTAGCGGCAACCGGGCGGCACGCCCGCGGCACATCGATCGGGCTGTTCGCCCACGCGCGCGTCGATCTTGCGAGAGCGTGACGCTCGCGAGTCTCACCCCGTCAAGTCTGAGGAGAGTTACGTGGCAGGCAAGTTCGAAGTGAAGGCGACCAAGTCAGGTCAGTTCATGTTCAACCTGAAGGCCAGCAACGGCCAGATCATCGCGACCAGCGAGCACTACAAGACGAAGGCTGCTTGTCTCAACGGCATCGAGTCCGTGAAGAAGAACGCCCCCGACGCGAAGACCGACGACCAAACGGTCTGATCTCGACGGTCAACGGCCCGGTCCCGAGAGCTTTCGGGGCCGGGCCATTGCGCGTGCTTGTGCCGATCCAGAGGCCCCTGCTCGGGGCGAATCCCCTGGATTTACTTGAACATGCAATAAATCCAGGGTAGGGTAGTTGTACAAGCAAGCAACCCCCCTTCGACCCGCAGGAGCCCCCATGACTACCGCCCTCGCCACCGACCTCAACGGCACGTACACCTTGGACCCCACCCACACCCGCCTCGGCTTCACGGCGAGGCACGCCATGGTCACCAAGGTCCGCGGCCAGTTCGACACCTTTGACGGCACAGCCCAGCTCGACTTCACCCGTCCGGCCAACAGCAACGTGGCCATGTCGTTCGAGATCGCGAGCATCACGACCGGGCAGGCCCAGCGCGATGAGCACCTGCGCACCAACGACTTCTTCGACGCCCCGACCTTCCCGAAGGGCACCTTCGTCAGCACATCGGTCAACAAGCTCGACGAAGACACCTTCGAGATGACCGGCGACCTCACGCTGAAGAACGTCACCAACCCGGTCACGATCACCTGGGAGCACACCGGCACCGCCCGGGACCCGTTCGGCAACTTCCGCGCCGGCTTCGAGGGCAAGGCCACCATCAACCGCAAGGACTGGGGCATCTCCTACAACGCCGCGCTCGAGACCGGTGGTGTGCTGATCAGCGAGAAGATCAACCTCGAGTTCGACATCTCTGCCATCAAGGCCGCCTAGGACAGCCGGTACGACGGGCCGCGCCCCCAGTCCGGGGCGCGGCCGTTCGTCGTACCCGCTGGTAACGGGGAGCAGGGCCTATTCTCACCGGCTGACGCCTACGGAAGGGGTGCCGGTGTTGTCGACCTGGCAACGGGTACGTAAGGCGTCCTCCCGGCTCAGCACCGAGGCCGTGCAGCAGATGGATGCGCTGCCGTGGTTCGTCAACCTCCCGCCGGCCCAGCGGGCCGACGTGGGGCTCGTGGTGCAGGCCGGCATCGGGGCCTTCACCAGCTGGCTGCACGACGCGTCGACCGCCCCCGCTCCGGCCCCGGACGTGTTCGGCGCGGCACCTCGCGAGCTCACCCGGGCGGTCAGCCTCAAGCAGACGGTGCAGCTGATCCGGGTGGTCGTCGGGGTGCTCGAGACGCAGGTACCGCGGCTGGCCGAGCCCGGTGGGGAGCAGGAGCTCCGGGAGGCCGTGCTGCGCTACTCCCGCGAGATCGCCTTCGCGGCGGCAGAGGTCTACGCCGCCGCCGCGGAGGCCCGGGGGGCGTGGGACGCCAGGATCGAGGCCGGTGTGGTCGAGGCACTGGTCCGCGACCAGGTCGGTGACCTGACCCTGTCGCGAGCAGGCTCGCTCGGCTGGGGTCGTCCCTCGTGGGTGACCGCACTGGCGGCCCTCACCCCCAGTGGCCCGGTCGAGCCCCGGCTCGAGGACCTGCGCGGGCACGCGCGCCACAGCGGCTTGTTTGTGCTGACCGGTGAGGCAGCCGGGGGTATTTTGGTCGTCGTCGGTGGCGAGGGAAAGCCGGAGGTGGCGGTCGCGCAGCTCACGGCCGCCCTGCCGGAGGGCCCCGTGGTCGTCGGTCCCGTCGTCGAGGACCTGGCGTCCGCCGCGGCTTGTGTCAAGGAGGCGCTGGCGGCGCTGGCCGCTGTAGCGGCCTGGCCACATGCACCGCGACCGGTGCCCGCCTCGGACCTGCTGGCTGAGCGGACAGTGCTCGGCGACCCGAGCGCACGGACCCGACTGTTGGAGCAGGTGCACGGTCCGTTGGCTGCCGCTGGGGGTGACCTGCTGATGACAGCCGGAGCGTTCCTGGACACCGGCTGCTCGCTCGAAGGGACTGCGCGGGTGCTCTACGTGCATGCGAACACCGTCCGTTACAGGCTTCGCAAAATCGCCGAGCTGGTCGGACTGGACCTCATGGCCCCAAGGGACGCACAAGTCATGCGTGTTTCCCTTGTCATCGGCCGGACACAGCAATTGTAGGTTTCCTACAAGGTCCGCGGGCCCTTTCGGTCGACGGCGACTGCCGCGCTCACGTGCCGGGTCCGTCAGTGTTGTAGGTGTGATGGTTCTCCTTGCCCCCGGACAGGGGTCCCAGTCGCCGGGCATGCTGACGCCTTGGCTCGAGCTACCCGGTGCCGCCGAGTCCCTCGACGCCTGGTCCAACGCTGCCGGCCTGGACCTGGTGCACCTGGGCACCTACGCCGACGCCGACGCGATTCGCGACACGGCCGTCGCCCAGCCACTGCTGACCGCGGTCGCGCTCCTCAGCGCCCGGGCTCTGGCGGGCACCCCGGACGTCGTCTGCGGCCACAGCATCGGTGAACTCGCCGCGTTGGCCGTTGCCGGCGTCCTCGACGAGGTTGCCGCTGTGCGCCTGGCTGCAGAGCGTGGCCGGCTGATGGCCGTTGCCGCCTCCGCACACCCCACCGGCATGGCCGCCGTCCTGGGCGGCGACGCCGACGAGGTGCTGGCCGTAGCTGCCAGCCATGGCCTCGAGGTCGCCACGATCAACGTCTCCGGTCAGGTTGTCGTGGGTGGCCCGGTGCCCGGCCTGGACGCCCTGGCAGCCCGCCCCCCTGGGGGCGCCCGCGTCCGGCGGCTCGACACGGCCGGTGCCTTTCACACCAGCGCCATGGCCTCCGCCGTACCCCGGTTTTCCCAGCTCGTCGCCGGCCTGGACGCCCGGACCGCCACCTGCCGGGTCGTGGCCAACGCGGATGGCGCCGTCATGACCGACGGTCGTGACCTGCTCGACCGGCTCGTCGGCCAGCTCACCGGTCCAGTGCGGTTCGACCGATGCCTGGCGTCGATTGCCACTCTCGCGCCGAGCCTGGTCCTCGAGCTCGCGCCCGGAGGGACACTGGCCGCCGTCGCCAAGCGGGCCCTGCCCGGCGTACCGATCGTCGCCCTGAAGACCCCTGCTGACCTACCCCTGACGGTGAACGCATGAAGACCAGGACCCTGTTTGGCGCCGCCCTCACCGGGCTCGGTGCCCACCGGCCGGCCCACCGCGAGGACAACCACGCGATCGCCGCTCGAACCTCGTCCTCCGACGCCTGGATCCGCGAGCGCAGCGGCATCGTGACCCGGGGCATCGCCGCGGCTGACGAGTCCGTCGTCGACATGGCCACGGCCGCCGGAGGCAAGGCACTTGCCTCCGCAGGGGTGGACGCCGCGGATGTCGGCCTGGTCCTGATGGCTACCTGCTCCATGCCGGGCCCGCTGCCCGGCGGGTCGCCGGAGGTCGCCGCTCGCCTCGGTGCGACGTCCGCGGGTGCCTCCGATATCGGTGCCGGCTGCGCCGGCTTCGCCTACGCGCTGGCGTTTGCCGCCGACACGGTGCGCACGGGTACGGCGGAGCATGTCCTCGTCATCGGCTCCGAGAAGCTCATGCCGATGGTCAACCCGAATGACCGGGGCACTGCGTTCCTGTTCGGCGACGGTGCCGGTGCGGCCGTTGTCAGCCGGCGAGACGTGGACGGCATCGGGCCGGTCGTCTGGGCCCACGACGGTGACCAGCACGCCAAGCTCACCATCCACGGCACTCCGCCCCAGCTCGCCATGGAGGGCCGCGCGATCTATCGCTGGGCGACGACGACGCTGCCGGACCTGGCGCGTCGGGCCTGTGCCGAGGCAGGCATCGACCCCACCGACCTTGCCGCCTTCGTGCCACACCAAGCCAACCTGCGGATCACCGAATCGGTGGTGTCGAGCCTGGGGCTACCGGCCTCGGTAGTGGTGGCCAGGGACGTCGTGGACAGTGGCAACACCTCTGCGGCCTCCGTGCCGCTAGCCCTGGCCCGGTTGGTCGAGCTCGGGCAGGTCCGTTCCGGCGACGCTGCGTTGCTGTTCGGTTTCGGCGCCGGCCTGACGGCCGCCGGCCAGGTCGTGCTCGTCCCCTGACCCACCCGCTACGACCCACATCCAGCCGGCCCTGACCGGGTGGATGGCACGCACCGAGTTTCCCAACAAGAGGAGAACAGTTATGACGCTCACCCAGGTTGACGTCCTTTCCGGCCTCGCCGAGGTCCTCGACGAGGTCTCTGGCGTGCCCGCCGACAAGGTCGTCCGTGAGGCCGCCTTCGAGAACGACCTCGAGGTCGACTCGCTCACCATGGTCGAGGTTGTCGTCGCCTGTGAGGAGCGCTTCGGCGTCCTCATCCCCGACGAGGCGCTCGAGAACCTGCGCACCGTGGGCGACGCCGTCGACTTCATCACCGCCGCCGGGGTCTCTGCGTGACCGCGGCCCTCGCGGGCCCCGTTGCTGTCACGGGGCTCGGCGCCCTCACCCCTCTCGGTCCCGACGTGGCCGCTCTCACCGAGGGACTGCTCAGCGGTCGCTCCGGAGTGCGCCTGCTCGAGGGCGAGCCGTGGGATGCGCTGCCCGCCCGCCTGGCCGCCACGGTGGACCTCGAGGGCCGACTCGAACGTCTCGAGGCGCGCACGTTGGACCGGGTCCAGCAGCTCGCGCTGGTCGCCGCCCGCGAAGCGTGGGACGACGCCGGGCAGCCAGCTGTCGCGCCGGAACGACTCGCCGTGGTGATCGGATCCGGGATCGGGGGAGCGCTCACCATCCTCGGGCAGGCAGACGTGCTGCGGGAGAAGGGGCCGCGCGCGGTCTCTCCGCACCTCGTGCCGATGCTCATGCCCAACGGCCCCGCGGCCGCCGTCGGGCTTGCCCTCGGCGCCCGAGCCGGCGTACACACGCCGGTCAGTGCCTGCGCCTCCGGTGCCGAGGCGATTGCGATGGCCCTGGACCTGCTGCGCAGCGGCCGCGCCGACGTCGTCGTCGCCGGCGGCTCCGAAGCCTGCGTGCACCCCCTGCCCATGGCTGGCTTCGCGCAGATGCGCGCGCTGTCGACGCGGCACGACGAGCCCGAAGCGGCGTCACGACCGTATGACAAGGGCCGTGACGGCTTCGTCCTCGGTGAGGGTGCAGGGGTGTTGGTCCTCGAGACGGAGGAGCACGCCCGGGCGCGTGGTGCGACCATCCACGCCCGACTCGGTGGAGCCGGGCTCGCCTCGGACGCGCATCACGTGACTGCCCCCGACCCGGCCGGAACGGGCGCGGCGCGCAGCATCACGTTCGCCCTTCAGGATGCGGGGCTGAGTGCCGGTGATGTGGGGCACGTGAACGCCCACGCGACGTCGACGCCGCTGGGTGACATCGCCGAAGCCCGCGCCCTGGCGTTGGCTCTCGGTGCACACCGACCCCCTGTCACGGCGACCAAGTCGTGCACGGGCCACCTGCTCGGTGCCGCTGGAGCCGTCGAGGCGGTGGCGACGGTCGTCGCCCTGCGCGACGGCGTCATCCCTGCGGTGCGCAACCTCGACGACATCGACGACGAGGCTGATGTGGACGCCGTACGCGTGGTGGCCCGACAGTTGAAGCACGACGCGGCGCTGTCCACCTCCTTCGGGTTCGGTGGGCACGACGTGTCGCTGGTGTTCGTGCGATGACCGTCGTCGACCCCCGCACTGCGAGTCCGGACCTGGCCCCCGTCTGCGTGCGTCGCCTCGACGCGTTGCTGGACGGGTGGGAGGTCGTGGAGTCGGTGTGCGGCGTGGTGGTGGCTGCGGGCACGATCCGCGGAACGCAGATCATCGCCTTCGCGACCGATCCGGACGTGCAGGGCGGAGCCCTCGGCATCGAGGGGTGCGCCGCGATCTCGCGGGCGACGGACCTGGCGCTGCTGCGACGGATCCCCGTCGTGGGCGTCTGGCATTCGGGGGGTGCCCGGCTGCGCGAGGGCGTGGGGTCCCTCGCGGCGGTGGCTGGCGTCTTCGCCTCGCAGACCCGAGCCAGTGGACGGGTCCTGCAGGTCTCCGTCGTGCTCGGACCGGCTGCCGGCGGTGCTGCGTACGGCCCGGCCCTGACCGATGTGATCGTGATGGGACCAGCCGGACGCGTCTTCGTCACCGGTCCCGACGTCGTACGCCGGGTGACCGGTGAGGACGTCGACATGGACCGCCTCGGTGGCCCCGACACGCATGCCCGGATCAGCGGTGTCGCGCACCTGGTGGCGCCCACGGATGACGAGGCGCTGTACACGGCCCGCCGGCTCGCCAGCCTCATCGGGGCGCAAGGTGAGGTCGAGGTGGGCGAGGCAGTCGGCGGCGACCCCGGCCCGCTCGTACCCAGTGACCCCCGCAAGTCCTACGACGTACGCCCGGTGATCCAGGCAGTGCTCGACCCCGGGAGCTACCTCGAGCTGCACCGCGACTGGGCTACCAGTGCCGTCACCATGGTGGGCCGGCTCGGTGGCCGGGCCGTCGGGGTTGTCGCCAACAACCCTCAGGTGCTCGCCGGCTGTCTCGATGCGGAGACCGGCGACAAGACCGGCCGCTTCGTCCAGTGGTGCGACGGGATGGGCCTCCCACTGATCTTCCTCGTCGACGTACCGGGCTATCTGCCAGGCGTGGGCCAGGAGGATGAAGGCGTCCTTCGCCGTGGAGCCAAGCTGTTGCACGCCTACGCCGGAGCAACGGTTCCCCGGCTCACCGTCATCACCCGCAAGGCGTACGGTGGCGCGTTCATCGCCATGGGCTCCAAGGGCCTCGGGGCCGACCGGGTCTTCGCCTGGCCGGGCGCGCAGGTCGACGTCATGGGGGCCACCGCTGCCGTCGAGGTCCTCAACCGTCGCGAGCTCGCCGCCGAGAAGGACCCGTCGGCCCGCGCCGCGCTGGTCCTGCGTCTCGCCGCCGACCACGAGGCGACGACCGGTGGACTCACCAGGGCACTTGAGTGCGGCGCCGTCGACGAGGTCATCGAGCCGGCTGACACCCGCCGTCGCCTCATCGAGTCGCTGGCCGTGCTGCCGCAGGTCAAGGGCACCAGACCTAACGGACCCCTCTAGATGCCGACGAGCCGCTCCGTCCTGGTCACCGGCGGCAACCGAGGGATCGGGCTGGCCACCGCGAGAGCGCTCGCAGCACAAGGACACCGGGTGGCCGTCACCAGCCGAGGAGGTGAGGTCGAGGGGCTCCTGACCCTCAAGTGCGACGTGACCTCGCCGGCCGACGTCGAGAACGCTTTCGTGCAGGCAGAGCAGGCTCACGGTCCCGTCGAGGTGCTCGTCTCCAACGCCGGCATCACCGACGACCAGCTGCTCCTACGGATGAGCGAGCAGTCGTTCGCCCGGGTCGTCGACACGAATCTCACTGCGTCGTTCAGGCTCGCGAAGCGGGCCTCGAGGTCGATGCTCAGGGCGCGCTGGGGTCGGTTGCTGTTCGTCTCGAGCGTCGTCGGCCTCAGTGGAGCGGCAGGACAGGCGAGCTACGCCGCGTCCAAGGCCGGCTTGGTCGGCTTCAGCCGATCCCTGGCTCGCGAACTCGGCGGTCGCGGGATTACCAGCAACGTGGTTGCGCCCGGTTTCGTCGACACCGACATGACCGCCGACCTCACCGATGCCCGCCGGGAGCAGGTGCTGGCAAGCATTCCGGCTGGGCGGACCGCGACAGTCGACGAGATCGCCGCTGTGCTGGCCTTTCTGGCCACCGACGAGGCGGGCTACGTCAACGGTGCCGTCATCCCGGTGGACGGTGGCCTCGGGATGGGCCACTGATGACGGTGGCGTCTGCGCCAACGGGGGTCGTCGGAGGCGTGTCCTTTGTCGTCCTGGGTGAGGGCGGTCCGGTCACGGTCTTCGCCCACGGCCTCGGGGGATCGGTGGCCGAGACGCGGCCATTGGCCACGAGGGTCGCGGGGACCCGGGTGCTGCTCGACTTTCGAGGACATGGACAGAGCGCGCTGCTCGAAGACGGCTGGGACTACGACCTGCTCGCGGACGACCTGCTCGCAGTGGCGGACGCCGTCGGTGCCTCGCGGGCCGTCGGTCTTTCCCTGGGTGCCGGCGCCTTGCTACGTGCGCTGTCGCGAGAGCCGGACCGGTTCCACAAGGTGGCCTTCGTGCTTCCCGCTGCCATCGACGGCACCCGCCGCGACGGGGCGACCGCCCGCCTGCACCGCCTTGGCGCCGCCATCGGGCGTCAGGACGCACGCGCCACCGCTGACATCCTGCTTGAGGATCTGCCCGCCGCCGTGCGGGAGCGGCGTGGCGTCGACGCCCTCGTCCTGCGCCGTGCCGCCCAGCTCGTCACCAAGCCCGCGCCCGAACCCAGTCGCGAGGACCGGCCCCTGCTCGACCGTGCCATTCTGAGCCAGATCACCTGTCCCGCAATGGTTCTGGCGCAGGTTGAGGACAAGCTGCACCCGGCGGACCTGGCCGTCGAGCTCGCCGGATTACTCCCGCAGTCGGAGCTGGTCGTGCTGCCGGAGGGCGGCGTGTTCTGGACGGCTGCCCGCGAGGCTCAGCTGGTCATCGCCCGACACCTCATGGAGGACTAGATGCTGCTCGAGGGCAAGCGCCTGCTCATCACGGGAGTACTCACCGACAAGTCCATCGCCTTCTCTGTCGCCCGGATCGCCGCCGAACAGGGCGCGACGATCGTGCTCACCGGCGTCGGCCGCTCGCTGTCCCTGACGACGCGGATCGCCAAGCGGCTCCCGGGGGAGCCTGCGGTCATCCCCCTGGACGTCACGAGCGAGCAGGACCTTGAGCTGTTGCCCAAGCGGCTGCGCGAGCATGTCGACGGCGTGGACGGGGTGTTGCACGCGATCGGCTTCGCCCCCGCCGCGGCTCTGGGCCAGGGCGTTCTCGACACCTCGTGGGAGGATGTCGGAACCGCGCTGCACGTCTCGACGTGGTCCTACCCGGCGCTGGCCCGTGCGGCCCTGCCGATGATGGCCCCTGGGTCGTCCTACGTCGGGCTCGACTTCGATGCCCGGGTCGCCTGGCCAGCCTACGACTGGATGGGCGTGGCGAAGGCGGGGCTGGAGAGCGCAAATCGCTACCTGGCGCGCGATCTCGGCCCGCACGGTGTGCGGTCCAACCTGGTCGCCGCAGGCCCTCTGAAGACGATGGCAGCCAAGGCCATCCCGGGCTTCCAGCAGTTCGAGGACGCCTGGGCATCCCGTGCGCCGCTCGGGTGGGACGTCACCGACCCGGAGCCGACTGCCAAGGCGTGCGTAGCGCTGCTGTCGGACTGGTTCCCCAAGACCACCGGTCAGATCGTGTACGTCGATGGGGGCTTCAGCGCCGTCGGGGTCTGAACCGTCGATTGACCGAGGGAGGGTGTGCTGTCGGCGCGAATGCCCGATCGCGGCGCCCGGGCAGGACGTACAGCCGGACCTGACGTCCGGCGTCCGGGACGTTGCCGGACACGACCTGAACCCCAGTCTGTCCGACGACACCGTGCGGCTGGTCGCCGACCGCTGCCGCTGACAGTCAGGCCACCGGCTGGGTGAGGTGCGGCCGCCGAGTGGCCGTGACCGGGTACGGCGGTCAGCTGGCGGCTGAGGTGCCCAGAGTGACGCGAAGGGTGCGGGTGCTGCCGCCCCTGGTCAGGGTGAGCGTGACCGTGCTGTTCGGGTCGTTTGAGCGGATCGCGACGATCAGGGTGTCCGCGTCGGGGATGCGCCGGTCGTCGACCTTGGTGACCACGTCGCCGGTCTGGATGCCGGCCTTGGAGGCGGGGCCGTTGCCGGTGACACCGGTGATGGTCGCCCCGAGGCCGGGCGCCCCGTCGGTCGTGCCGCGGGCGTCCTGCACCGATACGCCGATCTGGGAGTGGACGCCGTGGCCGGTGCTGATGAGCTGGTCGGCGATCTTTACTGCGGCGTTGGACGGGATGGCGAAGCCGACCCCGATATTGCCGCTCTGCGAGCCGCTGGAGGAACTGCCGCCGGTGGTCGCGATGGCGCTGTTGATCCCGACGACGGCGCCGGCAAGGTTGACGAGGGCGCCACCAGAGTTGCCGGGGTTGATCGCAGCGTCGGTCTGGACGGCGTCGAAGACTGCTTGTGAGGAAGTGCTGTCACCGGTGCGCACCGGGCGGTGCAGGGTGGACACGATGCCCTGCGTGACCGTGTTCGACAGGCCGAGGGGAGCACCGACCGCGAGGACGGCCTGGCCGACCTTGAGGCTGTCGGCACTGGCGAAGGTTGCCGCCTTGAGGTCCGTCACACCGTTGACCTTCAGCACAGCAAGGTCGGCCGAGGGATCGGTCCCGACGATCGTCGCGGGCACCGTCTTACCGTCGCTGAGGGTGATGTGCACTGAGCCGCCACTGACGGCTGCAGCCACGACGTGGTTGTTGGTGAGGACGTAACCCTCGGACCGGATGATGATCCCCGAGCCGGTATCGGACTGCGCCGACGTGGCTCCGAACTGGTTGCTCGCCTGGCCGGTGACCTCGACGGTCACGACACTGGGGCTGATGATCGACGCTGCCGACTCAGGCGTGCCCTTGACCGTGCTGCTCGGCAGGTCCTGGACGCCGCTCCTGGACAGGCCGGTCCCGGCCACGACAGTCCCGGAGCTCGAGCCGTTGTCGTTCAAGGCGGTGGCCACGGCCCCACCGGCGCCACCGCCGACGACGAGCGCCAGCGCGAGCAGCCAGGGCGTGATGGGTCGCTTGCGACGCGGGCCGGTCGGACCGCTCACAGGCAGGGTCGGTGGTGTCGGCGGCGGCTCTTGCGGGAGCACCGCGGTCGCACCGGGCTGCGACCACCAGGGCGGGTTGGGCATCTGCGGTGATTCGGTCATGCTCTCAGTCTCTCCTGCTTCCTGAGGGTTTGCTGTGAACGAGGTCGGACCTGCCTGGGAACGCTCCGGCGGCTGGTGGCGATGCTGAGCTGATGGCTGGCCCGGTAGCCTGGGCAAGGGTCCGATGACCCCTGACAGGCCCGGGCGCTTCGCAGCGTGACCGGGCCTTCAGTGGTCTGGGAAACGGTCCGGTGACATCGAGGAAGGGTCAGCATGCGTGCGCTGCTGCTCGAGAACGTGCATGACGACGCCGCCTTCGCGCTGCGCGACGCCGGTTTCGACGTGCTGCGGCGTGACCACGCGCTGGGGGAAGACGACCTGGTGGCCGCGCTCGCTGGCGTGCACGTGCTCGGCCTGCGCTCCAACACGACGCTCACCGCGCGCGCCCTCGATGCCGCGCACGACCTGCTCGCCGTGGGTGCCTTCTGTATCGGGACAAACCAGATCGACCTGCCCGCCACGCTCGAGCGGGGAGTCGCGGTCTTCAATGCGCCCTTCTCCAACACCCGCAGTGTCGTCGAGCTCGCCCTGTCGGAGCTGATCGCCCTGACCCGCCGGCTGACCGACAAGAACGCCGACATGCACGCGGGGGTCTGGGACAAGAGTGCTGTCGGCAGCCATGAGGTGCGGGGGCGCCGGCTTGGAATCGTGGGCTACGGCAACATCGGGTCGCAGCTGTCCGTGCTCGCCGAGGCCCTCGGCATGCGGGTGCTGTTCTTCGACACCACCGACCGCTTGGCGCTGGGCAACGCCCGCCGTTGCGGCACCCTCGATGAGCTGCTTCAGGAGTCAGATGTCGTCTCGCTCCATGTCGACGGCCGCTCCTCCAACAGCGGCATCTTCGGCGCGGAGCAGTTCGCCAGAATGCGGCGCGGCTCGATCTTTCTCAACCTTTCCCGCGGGTTCGTCGTCTCCCACGAGGCCCTGCGCGACTGCATCCAGAGCGGTCACCTCGCCGGCGCGGCGGTCGACGTGTTCCCGGTGGAACCCAAGACCAAGGGGGAGGAGTTCGTCAGCGTCCTGCGGGGTCTATCCAACGTCATCCTCACGCCGCACGTCGGAGGCTCGACGGAGGAGGCGCAGCAGGACATCGGCCACTTCGTCGCCGGCAAGCTACGTGACTATGTCGCCGACGGGGGCACCTCGCTTTCGGTCAACCTGCCCCCGGTGACGCTGCCGCGTGAGCCCGGCAAGACCCGCCTGTTGCACCTGCACCTCAACACTCCGGGTGTGCTCGCCACCGTCAACAGCCTGCTCGCTGAGCATGGCGTCAACATCGATGGCCAGCTGCTGTCGACCCGCGGCACCCTGGGCTACGTCGTGACCGACATCGCCGACGACCCGACTGACGACATGGTGGACGACTTGCGTGCCCTACCCGAGACGGTGCGCCTGCGGGTTCTGAGGTGATCGCCGACCTCGAGGCGGTTGTCGGTGCTGAGCACGTGCTCGTCGACGACGACGTGAAGGCGTCGTACGAGACCGACTGGACCGGCCGCTTCACCGGACGGGCGCTGTGCGTCGTACGACCGGCGACGACGGATCAGGTGGCTGCCGTGCTGCGGCTGTGCACGGCCGCGGGGGCCAAGGTCGTCGTGCAGGGTGGCAACACCGGTCTGGTCGGCGGGGGCACTCCCGCCGGTGGTGAAGTGCTGCTGTCCCTGCTCCGGCTGACGACGCTGGGCGACGTCGACACTGCCTCAGCCCAGGTCACAGCCGGTGCCGGCGTCACCCTTGCTGACCTGCAGAACCACGCAAGAGCAAGCGATCTCGACGTAGGCGTCGACCTCGCTGCACGCGACAGCGCAACGGTCGGGGGGTTGGTCGCGACGAACGCCGGTGGGATCCGGGTGCTTCGGTACGGCTCGATGCGGGCGCAGGTCGTGGGCCTCGAGGCCGTCTTCGCGAACGGCTCGGTGATGTCCCGGATGGCCGGGCTGTCGAAGGACGGCACCGGTTACGACCTCGCGGGGCTCATCGCGGGCTCGGAGGGGACGCTCGCGGTCATCACCGCGGTGCGCGTGAGGTTGTGGCCTCGGCTGCGCGCCCGGGCCGTTGCACTGCTGGCGATGGACTCGACGCAGGCCGCCGTCGCGCTCCTGCCGGGTCTGCGGGCGTCCCTGCCGTCCCTGAGTGCTGCCGAGCTGTTCTATGGAAGTGGGCTTGCTTTGGTGCGCAAGCACTCTGGCCTGCCGGCGCCTTTCCCGACGGAACACGAGGCGTACCTGCTGTTGGAGTGTGCAGACCTGACCGACCCGATCGACCAGCTGGCTGCCGCTGTCGGCGAGGCGCCGGGTCTGGTGGATGCGACCGTCGCCACCGATGCCGCCGGGCAGCGGGCGCTGTGGGCTTACCGCGAGACGCACACCGAGTCGATCAGTGCCGAAGGTGTCCCGGTAAAGCTCGACGTGTCCGTCCCCACAGCCAGGCTGCCGGAGCTGGTCGCCGCGCTGGCCGCCACCATCAAGGCTGTCTGCCCTGCTGCCCGACCCATCGTTTTTGGGCACGTCAACGAGGGCAACCTGCACGTCAACGTGCTCGACACCGGTGACCAGCACGAGGAGGTCACCGATGCGGTTCTGCAGCTGGTCGCCTCGCTCGAGGGGTCGATCAGCTCCGAGCACGGGGTGGGTCGTGCAAAGGTCCCGTGGCTGCCGCTGTCGAGGTCGGCGACCGAGATCGCCGCGATGCGGTCGGTGAAGGCCGCCTTCGACCCTTCCGGCACGCTCAACCCCGGTGTCCTGCTGGCCTGACGGCCCGGGTGTCAGGGCGGCGTAAAGACTGCCCACAGGAGCGTCAAGACGTTCACCGAGGTCGGCGTGGGAACCGCTTCGAGCCTTAGAGTCAAGGGGTGAGCACCGCAGAAGGTCCGCCTTACCCACCACCCGACCCAGGCCTGCCGCACCCGATGCAGCCGGAGCCGTCGCCGACGGTGGCGGAGTGGTTGAAGAAGGCCTTCGCCCCGGTCGTGGCGGTGGGTGCGGCCGTCCTGAAGTTCGGGGCGATCCTGCTCAAGCTCAAGGCGTTCACGCTGGTGGGCAGTGTGCTGCTGTCCCTGTTCGTCTATGCGCAGCGTTTCGGTTGGCAGTTTGCGCTGGGTTTCGTGGTTCTACTGCTGGTGCACGAGGTGGGTCACGTCGTGCTGCTGCGGGCACGGGGTATTGACGCCGGCTGGCCGGTCCTGATCCCGTTCATGGGCGCTTTCGTGTCGATGAAGTCCGCGCCCAAGTCGGCGTACGACGAAGCGCTGTCGGGCATCGCCGGCCCGGTGTTCGGCACGGTCGGCGCGTTCGTCACGCTGCTGGTGGCGCAGGGGCTCGACAGCCCGCTGCTTCGGGTGCTGGCCTACGTCGGGTTCTTCCTGAACCTGTTCAACCTGTTCCCGGTGCTGCCGCTCGACGGAGGCCGGACCGTCGCTGCCCTGAGCCCCAAAATCTGGGGTCTCGGGCTGCTGGGCCTGCTGGCCTACGAGGTGTGGCGGCCGAGCCCGATCATCCCCTTCATCCTGCTGATCGGCGGCTACGAGCTCTACCGCCGTTGGAAGGGCCGCGACACCGAGGCGAGCCGGGCTTACTACGCGCTCACCTTTGCGCAACGCCGGACGATCGGGCTGTCCTACGTCGGGCTCATCGTCGTCATCCTGTGGGCCATGCACACCTATCCGCTGCCGCCCACCTGAGCGAGCGTGTGACGAAGCGGTGACGCGGGAACGACCGCGCCCAGAACTCGGTTGCACAGGTCATGTGGACCTTTGGCAAGAAGCTGGACCTGCCCACGCCGGATGAGGCCGTCAAGGGCCGTGCGGTCCCGACGACCGTGCCGGCTGAGCACACCGTGCTCGGCACGCCGCTCGTCGGCCCCTGGCCGCAGGGCCTGGAGGTGGCCTCGTTCGGGATGGGCTGCTTCTGGGGCGCGGAGCGGATCTTCTGGCGGCTGGCCGGTGTCTACACCACCGCCGCGGGCTACCAGGGCGGACACACGGTCAACCCGACGTACGAGCAGACCTGCTCCGGACGGACCGGGCACACCGAGGCTGTCCAGGTTGTCTACGACCCGGCCGTCGTGTCGTTGCAGGAGCTGCTGAGGGCGTTCTGGGAGAACCATGACCCGACGCAGGGGATGCGCCAGGGCAACGACGTCGGGACGCAGTACCGCTCGGCGGTCTACACCACCACCGAGGAGCAGCTCGCCGTTGCCAAGGCTTCGCGCGATGCCTACCAGCAGGCGCTGACGAAAGCGGGCAAGGGATCGATCAGCACCGAGATCCTGCCCGCCGGGCCGTTCTACTACGCCGAGCCCTACCACCAGCAGTACCTCGACAAGAACCCTGGTGGCTACTGCAACCACGGCTTCAACGGGGTCAGCTGCCCGATCGGGCTGGACGTGCCCGCGCAGATCGACGTGCTGGCGCCGGGAAGCCAGCCGAGCTAGGCGCAGGGACCGCGAACCGTCTGAGTGGTGCCGGGCGCCACGTCTGCGACGCTGGTCCGGTGCGCCTACCGATCCCTGTCGTCGTCGCGGTCTGGGTGGCCGCCGTCCTGGGGCTCGACACCGGAGCCTCGTTGACCGAGCAGCGACTCCTGGGACTGTTCACCTGGGCCCTGCTCCTCGGGATGCTGTCGCGCGAGTCGCGCGAGACGCGCGTGCAGGTCGCGGTCGTGGTGGCCTACGCCTCGCTGGTCGAGTATGTCTTCGCCGGCTGGCTCGGGGTCTATGTGTACCGGCTGCACAACGTGCCGTCCTTCGTGCCCCCGGGCCACGGCCTGGTCTACCTTGCGGCGCTCGCGATCGGTCGCTCGGCGTGGGCGCAGCGCACCCAGCTGCTGCTGCCGGCGGCGCTGACCGCTTGCGGTGCCTGGGCGCTGTGGGGTCTGACCCTGTCGCCCACGCTGGACGTGCTGGGGGCCTTCTGGTTTTGCTGCCTGTTGCTGTTCGCCCGCTACGGAAGGAGCCCGCTCGTCTACGCCGGCGCGTTCCTGGTCGTGTCCTATCTGGAGATCCTCGGGACCTCGCTGGGCACCTGGGCCTGGCAGCCGCACGACCCGACCGGGCTGGTCGCGATCGGCAACCCGCCCAGTGGGATCGCCGGGGGCTACGCCTGGTTCGACGCGGCAGGCCTCGCCCTGACCCCCCGGATCCTGCGCTGGTGGGATGCCAGGCCCTCGAGTAGGTCGTCGAGTGAGTACGACGGTGCGCACGCCAGCCCTGCCACGCCGCCGTTCACCTGACTCGCAAGGCTTCCAAGACGCTCTGGTGGAGCAGTCCGTTGCTGCAGACGCAGCTGCCGCCGTCGGCTCGAGCTTGCCCGTCGAGGGTCGTGAACATGCCGCCGGCCTCTTCCACGATGACCTGCAGCGCGGCGAGGTCCCAGAGCGAGACCTCCGGCTCGAAGGAGGCGTCAACCGCGCCTTCGGCCACCAGCACGTGCGACCAGAAGTCGCCGAAGGCACGGGTGCGCCAGCAGTCCCGGGACAGTTGCAGAAGCCCCTCGATCCGTCCCTGCTGCTCCCATCCGCTCAGCGACGAGTACGACAGCTGCGCGTCGGACAGCGCATTGACGGCCGAGACGTGGAGCCGCTCGGGTTCGGCGAGCGACCCGGCCCAGGCGCCCTGCCCGCGGGCAGCCCACCATCGACGCCCCAGCGCTGGCGCGCTGACGACACCGACCTCGACCCGCCCGTCGACCAGCAAAGCGATCAGCGACGCCCAGACCGGCACGCCACGGACGAAGTTCTTGGTCCCGTCGATCGGGTCGAGTACCCACTGCCGCGGGCCGGTGCCGGTCGTGCCGTGCTCCTCGCCGAGGACCGAGTCATCAGGGCGCTCGACGGCGAGCACGTCGCGCACCACCCGCTCGACAGCGAGATCGGCGTCGCTGACGGGGGTCAGGTCAGGCTTGGCGGCGACCTGCAGGTCGTGCGCGCGGAACCGGGCCATCGTGATCAGGTCGGCCTCGTCGGCAAGCCGATGGGCGAGGGCGAGGTCCGCGGTGTCGGTCACCCGGAGCAGCCTAGGAGGCGAGGCACCGTCGCAGACCCTGGAAGCAGCCGCGTCAGGCAGTGCGCGGGTCGTCGACCAGTCCGGTGCGTACCTCGGGCGACGGTGCCCTGCAGGCGTCTGGGACTATGACCCCATGACCACGAACGGTGAAAACGCGTACGCCTTCCTGCAGGCCTCCCTGGGCAGGCAGGAGGGGACCGGTGAGTGGTTCCTGGTCGACCAGGACCGGATCAACGCGTTCGCGGAGGTGACCGAGGACCGGCAGTTCATCCACATCGACCCGGACAAGTGCGCCGCGTTGTCGCCGTGGGGCGTTCCGATCGCACACGGGTTCCTGACGTTGTCCTTGCTGACGCCGCTCGTCTCGTCGGTGCCGCAGGACCCCAAGGTGCTCGAGGGGATCCTGATGGGGGTCAACTACGGCTTCGACAAGGTCCGTTTCGTCAACCCGGTCAAGGTCAACTCCAAGATCCGGGCAACCAGCGTCGTGTCGGCCGTGGGCCAGAAGGATCCCAACACTGTTCAGGTGACCCGCACGGTCACGGTCGAGATAGAGGGTGAGACCAAGCCGGCGCTGGTCGCCGAGTGGGTCACGCGGCTCGTCTACGGCTGAGCTGTGACGGCGGTTGCGCGGGCTCGCTCGCTCGCGGATGACCTGCTGCGACCTGCCGCCGAAGACGTCGACCACACTCGCGTCCCACGCAGCCATCTCGATGCTCTCGGCGCCGCGGGGCTACTGGGGATGGCAGCACCGCCAGAGCTCGGTGGCCTAGGTCCCGGACCGGCGCGCGAGGTCGTCGAGCTGGTCTCCGGGGCCTGCGCGTCGACCTGGTTCGTGATGACCCAGCACCAGACCCCCGTCGCGATGCTGAACGCCTCCGCGAACACCGGCCTCCGGGAGCGTCTACTCGCGCCGCTGTGCCGCGGTGAGGTGCTGTCCGGCATCGCGATCGCCCACCTACGTCGTCCCGGGCGCCCGGCGGTGACGGTGAGCCGGATCGACGGCGCATGGGTTTTTGACGGGCATGTGGGGTGGATGACCGCCTGGGGGATCTGCGACGTCTTCCTGCTCTGCGGCCTCACCGCGGACCGGACCGAGGCGGTCTTCACGCTCGTGCGGGCCAGTGCGGCTCCAGGGCTGGTCGCCAGCGAGCCGATGGAGCTGCTTGCGATGCAGGCCACCTCGACGGTCACCCTCGAGCTTTCCGGCTACGTCGTGCCCGATGCGGACGTGGTCGACGTACAGCCCTACGACAGCTGGGCGGAGGCCGATCGCGACCGCACCGCCGACGTGACGGCGGCTGTCTTCGGGGTCCAGCGCGAAGCGGTACGCCGACTCGCCGACCGTGAGCCGGCGCTGGCGCAGAAGTTGACGGGGGAGTCAGATCGCTTGCGCAGCCAGGCGTATGCCCTCGTGGGCGGACCCGGACGCGTCCCCGAACGCCTCGCACTGAGGGCCGCCTCGCTCGAGCTCTGCCTGCGCTCCGCGAGCGCCCTGGTCATCGCCACCGGAGGCAGCGCCATCTCCCGCGGCCACCCGGCGCAGCGGCTG
>JAYUBO010000211.1:0-7848 GCA_043740815.1 Frankiales bacterium
CGACGAACCGGTGGCCCCGTAGTACTGGGACGCTCCTTCACCGATCGTGGCGCGCGAAGAGACCACCACCTCTCCGGTGGGGATCCCGAACCCGCCGCACGAGCCGATCTGCACCACCCGGGGGGTACCGCACGTCGCGAGCACGTGTACCGGCTCGACCACGCGGGCTGCCCCGTAAGCCGGGCAGTAGGCCACCGGCACCCCATCCAGACGCCCCCACCACAGGTCGGGCATCCCCGTCTCTCGGACGTCCGTCAGGTAGGGCAGCCGTGAGGCGAGCGCCTTCGCACGCCACCACGTGCCCTCGCACACCAGCAGCTCCGGCACCTCGTCCTCGCCGAGCCCGAGCAGGCTCAGCCATCCGCTGCGGTCCACAAGCCCAAACTACTGTGGCACGCCTGGCCAGCGCCCGAACGCCGTCGAGGCTGGCGACTGCCCTGCTTGCAGCTCACGGAAACAGCCTCTTTGACGTACGTCGCAAAGGTCGCCAGAGTGGACCTGTGCCCAAAGCCCTGCCGGTCCTCAACGTAAGTAGTCCGGTGAGGTGCGCACCCCTGGCCGCCGGCACCATGACCATGGCCACGTCCCTTCAGGTGGCCCTGCGGATGCGAGCCCTCGGCGAGCCGGTCCGCGTCCGCCTGCTGTCGCTCGTGCTGGCCGCCGGCGAGGGCGGGATCTGCACCCGCGACCTGGCCCCCGTGGTCGCACTGACCGAGAGCACCGTCAGCCACCACCTCAGCAAGCTCCGCGACGCCGGTCTCATCGAAGGCACCCGGTCAGGCATGAACGTCTACTACCGACCGGTCCTGACCTCCCTCGCCGCGCTGTGCCGCGTGATGGACCCGGAGTGCTGCTGATGGAAACCAGGAGGCTCGACTCCGCAGCGGTTCTCGCCGCGCTTGCCGAACCACGTCGGGCCGACATGGTGCGCCTGCTCGAGGTTGGCTACCGGTCCCAGCGCAACCTGTCCGAGCAGCTCGACATGTCGCAGCCCCTGGTCTCCCATCACCTGAAGGTGCTGCGCGACGCCGGCCTCGTCACCTCGACCGTGTGCGAGCGGGTGACCGTGTACATCCTGCGGCCTAGCTCGCTGTCCGCGCTGGCCAATCGTTTGCAGCTCATGGCGGACAACGCCGCCGAGATCGCCAAGATCAAGCCCTGCTAGGCCACCGCACCAGCCCCAGCAGGCATAGGACCGCGGGTCAGCGACTCAGCACGATCCGGCGGATGGGGATGGCGACGCGGTGGCCGACCCACTTTGCGACCACCCGGCGGGCCACGGGCAGCCGCTCCGGTGCGACCTCGGGCAGGTACAGCGCATCCAGCAGGAGGTCAGCGCGGGCGACCGAGTCGATGTCGAACAGGAAGGCGCGGGCGCTGTCCTCGACGACGCGAAGGCCTGCCACAGAGGGAAAGTCGGCCAGCTCGGCGTCGTTGGGGTAGCTGATCCCGCGCACCCGAAGGGCCAGGGAGAGCCTCCCGTAACGCAGCAGGTCACTGAACGGCAGCGGTCCCCTTGCGGGCAGGGTCGCGACAACCACACCGCCCGGGCGCAGGACCCGGGCGATCTCCGCCAGGGTCTCGCGCAGGGGCACCAGCATCAGAGCCATCGACACGACGACCGCGTCGACGCAGCCGTCGGGCAGCGGCAGTCGCGTCGCGTCAGCCTGGACGACCGGGACGCCGCGGGCTGCCGCGCGCGCCAGCTCCGCCGCGGCCAGGTCCATCCCGACGTAGGAGGTGGGGGTGAGATGGTTACGCAGCGGGGCGCTGCCACAGCACAGGTCAAGGACCCTTCCCCCGGCAGGCACGGCCTGCCCAGCCCAGGAGTAGGGCGTGAGCCCCTCCAGCTCGGAGAGGGCGAGCACGTCCTCGGTGATGCCGGGCCGCTCCGCGTGGAAGCCCGCCACGTAACCGGCCCAGTCGGTCATGCGCGCAGCCGCTCGGGCTGAGCTGCGGGCAGCATGGCGCAGACGGCGAGGCAGGTCACGGGCTAGCCTCCGAGACGCGTCACGACGTGCTTGACCCGGGTGTAGTCCCGCAGGCTGTACGCCGACAGGTCGCTGCCCCAACCGCTGCTCGCGTAGCCCCCGTGGGGCATCTCGCAGGCGAGCACGGAGTGGCAGTTGACCCAGACCGCCCCGAAGTCGAGCGCCTTTGCACAGCGGGCCGCAGCGCTCGCCGAGGTCGTCCACACCGACGCCGCCAGGCCGTAGTCGGTCGCTGCCGCCGTACCGAGGGCGTCGGCCTCGTCGGCCACCCGCGTCACCGACACCACGGGACCGAAGACCTCCTCGCGCGCGAGCTCGTCCTCGGGCCGCACCCCGACGACGACCGTCGGGGGATAGAAGAACCCGGCCCGGTCGAGCGGCGCACCACCCGCGACGACCTCTGCATGCGCGGGGCGACGGTCGACAAGTCCGGCGACCCTAGCCAGCTGGCTCGCGTTGTTGAGCGCTCCGTAGTAGCCGCCCTCGTCCGGTCCGCCGGTCCGCATCGCTTGCGCCCCGGCGGCCAGCCGCTCGACAAGAGCGTCGTGGATTCCTCGGGTAGCTATGACCTTTGTCGCTGCCGTGCAGGACTGACCTGCGTTGTAGTAGCCGATGTCGAGGATCCCCTGGACCGTCAGGTCGAGGTCGGCGTCGTCGAGCACGACCACCGGGGCCTTGCCCCCGAGCTCGAGGTGCAGCCGCTTGAGCCCGACGGCCGAGGCAGCCACGACCTCCCGGCCGGCGCGTACCGACCCGGTCAGGGCGACCATCGCCGGCACCGGGTGGCGGACCATCGCCTCACCGGTGGCACGGTCGCCGCAGACGACGTTGAGGACGCCGGGAGGCAAGTGCTCGGCGGCCAGCTCGGCCAGCATGAGCGGCGTGACCGGGGTCGTCTCGGCGCTCTTGAGGACCACGGTGTTGCCGGCGGCCACGGCGGGGGCCCACTTCCAGGTCGCCATCATGAGCGGGTAGTTCCAGGGCGTGATCTGCGCGACCACCCCCACCGGTTCACGGCGCATCACGCTGGTGAAGCCGACGACGTACTCGCCGCTCGCGATTCCCTCCGGCGCCCTGGACTGCCCGGCGGCGGACCGGATCACGTCCAGGACATGCGGCATCTCGGCCCGCATCGCGTCCCGAGGCTTCCCGGTGTTGCGGCACTCGGCGTCGACGAACTCCTCGGCCCGGTCCTCCAGGGCCTGCGCCAGCCGGAGCAGGGCCAGCATTCGCGCCGAGGGCGGCGTGTCCCGCCAGCCGGGGAAGGCAGCGGCGGCGGCGGCGAAGGCCGCGTCAAGGTCCTCCAGGCCCGCCACCGGAGCGACGTCGTAGCCCAGGCCGGTCGCGGGGTCGAGGATCGCGGTGGTCTGAGCGGCGAGAGGGGACCGGCGGGCGCCGCCGTAGAAGTGATGGAGCACGAGCCGACTCTAGGTGCGAGCCCGCAGGGCCTGCTTGTCGGTCTTGCCCACCGCGTTGCGCGGCAGGGCCTCGACCAGCTCGACGACCTTGGGCGCCGCGTAGTCGGCCATCCCCTCCCGGACCCACGCCCGCACCTCGGCGGGGGTCACGGGCGCGCGCACGACAAGGTAGGCCGCGATGGCCTCTCCCCCCAGCACGTCGGGGATCCCGACGACGGCCGCGTCCTCGATCAGGGGATGTCGTCGCAGGAGCTCCTCGAGCTCTGCGGAGAACACCTTCGTCCCACCACGGTTGATCATGTCCTTGCTGCGGTCCAGGACCGTCACGAAACCGTGCTCACAGACTCGCACGATGTCGCCGGTGTCGAACCAGCCGTCGACGATCGCCGCGGCGGTGGCCTCGGCGTCTCCCGCGTAGCCCGTCGTCACCAGCGAGCCACGCAGCCACAGTTCCCCTGCTTCGCCGTCCCGGCAGAGCTTGCCCCCCTCGTCGCGGACCTCGGCCTGCATGCAGTCAAGGGGCCTACCGACCGTCCCCGCGTGCTCGGCGAAGTCCTCGTCGTGCAGGATGCAGCCCGGCGAGTGCGTCTCGGACAAGCCGTAGACGTCGTGCAGGCGCACGCCCGGTAGGGCCGCCCGTAGCCCGTCCTGCAGGTCCAGCGGGAACGGCGCGCCTCCGGCAGCGACCCGGGACAGGCGCGGGAGGTCCTCCAGGCCGGCCCGCAGGGCGAGCCGCCACCAGCTCGGCACCGCGTAGGCCCAGGTGACGCCCTCCCGCCGCAGCAACTCCACGTAGTCGCGTGGGCTCTGCGAGTCGACGAGCACCAGCCGCGCCCCGGCAAGCATCGCCGGGAGCACGTGTGCATGCATTGCCGAGATGTAGTACATGGGGAACAGCACGGCGGTGACGTCCTCCGGGCCGAGTGACAGCACCCGCTGGTAGCTCATCCCGGAGTGCACCGAGGCTCGATGCACGACCTGGGACGCCTTGGGCCGGCCGGTGGTCCCCGAGGTGAAGACCACCTGGTACGTCGCCTCCTCCGCGAGGCCGGACGGGCCTGCGGCCCACAACCGCTCGGGCGCCTCCCGAAGGACGTCCCCCAGCGGCTCGGCACCGTCGAGCTGGTCGAGGAAGGGGCTGGAAGCGAGCCGCAACCGGGTCTGCATCAATTCGACCATGTAGGCCCACTGGGGCGGCGCGAGCCGAGTGTTCAGGCCCACCATGACAAGGCCCGACCTCGCGCAGGCAAACAGCAGGACAGCGAGGTCCAGGGTGTTGCCGCTCGCTACGGCGACGGTCTCACCGGGGCCAAGACCCCTGGCGCGTAGGGAGTCCGCCGCGCGTTCGACCCTGTCGGCGAACTGCTGCCAGCTCAGGTGCAGGTCCCCGTCGGTCCAGCCCGGGCGGTCACCGTAGCGCTGCACCGCCCGGTCCAGGGCGTCGATGACCGTCGCCGGGCGTCGAGCGTAGGACAAGGCGGGCGCACCCAGCCACTGCTCGGTCACGACCTCGTCGCCGGGCCGGTCGTCGAGGTCGTGGGGCACAGCCATGCCGCGGCAGTCTGCCAGGTCGAGCCTGTCGTCGGTGGTGGCCACCGAGGGTCAGGCGACGACCAGGTCCGCCTTCATGTTGCCGTGGAAGTCACAGGTGATCGCGTACGTGCCTGGCTTGGCGGGCGCGGTCAAGGTGGCAGTGGCTCCGGGTTGGACGACGAGGCCCGGGAGGCCCTTGAGGGTGACCGTGTGCGCGGTGCCGTCGGCGTTCTTGACCATGACGGTGCTGCCGGCCTTCACCGAGGCGGGCACGGTGTACGCGAAGTTCTTGATGGTGATCAGGGCAGCCGAGACGGCGGCAGGTGCCTTCGTTGCGGCTCCCGGTGTGCTACCGGGTGTGCTGGTGGCGGCCGATGTCGGGTTGCTCGCCGTGGGTGAGCCGACGGTCTTCGTGCCGGAGCACCCGGCTAGCAGGGTGGCCACGGCGAGGGGGAGCAGGAGCGAGCTGAGCTGACGGGGGGTCATGGGGGGCCTTTTCGGTGGGGGGTCAGAGCAGGTGCGCGAAGGCGACCACGTTGTCGAGATAGTGACCGGTCTTTCTGTCGAAGCCGCCGCCGCAGGTGATCAGCCGGAGCTCCGCGCGTTGAGTGGTGTCGCCGTAGATCGTGCTGGTCGGAAAGCGGTCTTTGGGGTAGCGGGCGACCATGTCCACCCTGAACCGCGCTGTACTGCCGTCGGCGCGTCGGACGGTGACCGTCGCCCCGGGGCGTAACGCCCCGAGCTTGTAGAAGATCCCGGGGCCGTTAGTGCTGTCGACGTGTCCGACGATGACCGCAGGCCCGAACTGGCCAGGCGCCGGTCCCTCGGTGTACCAGCCGGCCTTGCCGAAATCGGTGGGGACCTGCAGGCTGCCGTCTGGCAGTTTCCCGAGATTGACGAGCGTCTTACTGTCCACACCGATCGAAGCGATAGCGATGCTGACCGGGCGGGACCGGCTCAAGGTCTTGGCCGAGAAGACGACGGCGTCGCCGGCGGCCCCCGACGTGAGTGCGGAGCTCGGGCTGGGTGTACTGGCCGCAGCCGAGACCGGTGGTTGCGGCGGACCGCCACTGGGCTGCAGCCCCACAACGACCGCAGTCGTGCCGGCGACCCCGAGCGCGACCGTCACGGCCGCCGCGGCAAGTACGCCGCGACGGCCGTGTGCGTCAGAGGTGTTGCTCACTAGCTCCGGGCGCGGCGTGCAGCGAACGCACCGGTGCCGGCCGCAGCAAGCAGCCCCACGCCACCGAGGACGAGCAGGCCCTCATTCTGAGTCGGGGCGGTGCCGCCAGCTCCGGTGGCTGCGCCACCGGCCGGGGAGGCGGACAGAACGCCGCAGATCGCCGGGTCGGAGGCGGAGGCCGGCAACGCCGGGTTGAGGTCGCTCTTGGCCTGCGCCCTGGCACCGGTGTAGGAGACGCCGTGGACGACGACGACAGCCTGACCATTCTGGATGGCGGTGGCGATCTCAGGAGCAACCGTCACTCCGCCGCGCATGTACTGGATGCTGGTGCCGGAACCGAAGCGGTCCACAGCCAGCCCGCTCGCCGGGCTCGTGTCACCGCTCTTGGTCAGCGACACGACGACGGCACCGTACGCCGGGCCACCCTCGGTCGTGCTGAGGCGACCATCGTTATTCTTCTCATCGGACAAGGCCGGGCACTCGTGCCGAGCACTCGCACCGAAGTGGATGTGGGCGGCGTGCGGACCACTCGCCAGGCCTGAGGCGGCCAGCGTGAACTCGATCGTGTTGCCGGTCACGGTGACCATTGCCGTGCCACTGCCGGTGGATCCGTTCTCGACGACGGGTGTCAGGTTCGCGGAAGCGCTGCCACCGGCCCACGCGGTGCCAGCACCGATGAAGGGCAAGGCCAGCGGAAGTGCGAGGACGAGCGGGGCAAGTCTCATCGAGCGGCGCATCTGTGCTCCAAGTTGGTGACATGACAGCCACTAAAGGCGGCCGTCTGGTTAGTACTTCGCACCTACCCCTTGTAGCGGTTCATAAGCGCGTTTCGATGAAGCGTCGGAGTGCGAGGGACGCGCGACCCCGACGCGGGCAGAAAGAGCGGAGGGTGTGGGGTTCGAACCCACGAGACGGGATCAACCGCCTGGCCGCTTTCAAGGCGGCTGCACTAGTCCACTATGCGAACCCTCCAGACCGAGCACGACACTACTTTCTCCAGCCCGATGAAGGGGATTAGGAGATCCAGGCAGATCCGCACGACACCACGACGACCTTCACCTCGTGCGCCGGGCTCACGCAGTACTCGCCACCTCGGAACCCGAAGCCGCCACCGGTGTTGATGCTCACCTGAGTGCGACCGCGGTTGGCGGGCACTTGGCCGAAGGTGACGACGAACCCCTTCACGACGATGCCGATGGGACCGCTGGACTTCCGGACGGGGATGCGGACATCGTTGTCAGAGGTCACCAGTGCCACATGACCAAAACGGCCTAGACCTAGACCGATGCATTGGGCAACGTCGGCAGTGAACTTCGGCCCCTGACGGGAGGCTGCGGGCAGACCTAGGACTGCCGAGTCGACGACGTAAGCCGTGTCGGATGTCGGCAGGTCACGCGACTGGGACTCCAGCATCGCGGAGTAGACGTCGACAGCGCGCTGACCCCGCGCGGTGCAGCGGGTCGACGAGCTGGGAGAGGGCTTGACCGTCGGGCTGGCGTCGAGCCCGTGGGCACTGGGCCGGGCGGCGGAACAACCTGACATCAGGATCACCGAGACCATTACGGCCATGCGTCGTCGCACCACGTCATCGCCACCGTTCGTCGAGGAGCACCTAGGACGCAGAAAGACCCTCGATGGTTCACGAGCAGCAGCGTCCACGCTCGGGGGGCAGCTTGCGCTCAAGACCGCCGCCATCGACCTTTTGGGCGAGCCCTCCCCCTGG
>JAYUBO010000212.1:0-1742 GCA_043740815.1 Frankiales bacterium
CCACCGGCGATGACATCGAGGTCGTCCTCCATCGAGGCGGTGAAGCCGTAGTCGACGAGCCGGCCGAAATGCTGCTCCAACAGCCCGACGACCGCGAAGGCGAGCCAGGTCGGGACGAGCGCCGAACCCTTCTTCCAGACGTAACCGCGGTCTTGGACCGTCGTGATGATCGACGCGTACGTCGACGGCCGGCCGATGCCGAGCTCTTCGAGCTGCTTGACCAGCGAGGCCTCGGTGTAGCGGGCCGGCGGCGATGTGGTGTGGCCCTGCGGCTCGAGGGACCCGGCGGTCAGGCCGTCGCCGACCGCGACCTTCGGCAGCCGGCGCTCGGTCGACTCGAGCTCGGCGTCCGGGTCGTCGGAACCCTCGACGTAGGCCCGCAGGAAGCCCGGGAACGTGATGACCTTGCCGGACGCCGCGAACTCGGTGTCGGTGCCGTCGGCGGTCCGCGCGCCCAGCCGGACCGACGCGCTCATCCCGCGGGCGTCGGCCATCTGCGAGGCCACGGTTCGCTGCCAGATCAGTTCGTAGAGGCGCAGCTCGTCGCCACTGACCTCGCGCGCCAGCTCCCCCGGCGTACGGAAGACATCGCCGGACGGACGGATCGCCTCGTGCGCCTCCTGGGCGTTCTTGATCTTCGAGGCGTAGCGGCGGGGGGCGTCCGGGACGTACTCCGGGCCGTACAGCTCGCGGGCCTGCTGGCGGGCCGCGGCGACCGCTGTCTCCGACAGGTTGCTGCTGTCGGTCCGCATGTAGGTGATGTGGCCGTTCTCGTACAGCCGCTGAGCGGTCTGCATCACCCGCTGCGCCGAGAACCGCAGCTTGCGGCCGCCCTCCTGCTGCAGCGTGCTTGTCATGAACGGCGGGTAGGGCTTGCGCGTGTAGGGCTTGTCCTCGACCGAGCGGACCTCGAAGGAAACGTCGGCGAGCCGCTCGGCGAGGTCGCGGGCGCCAGGCTCGTCGAGCTGCAGGACCGTGTCGCCCTTGAGCTGGCCCGTCTCGGCTTCGAAGTCCCGGCCGGTGGCCAGCCGCTGGCCGTTCACCGCCACCAGGGTCGCGGTGAGGTTGCGCGGCGCCGACGGATCGTCCTGCTGACCTGCGAGCAACTGGGCCTCGATGTCCCAGTACGCCGCGTTGCGGAATCGCATCCGGGCCCGCTCGCGCTCCACGACGATGCGGGTGGCGACCGACTGCACCCGCCCGGCCGACAGGCCACCGAGGATCTTCTTCCACAGGACCGGGCTGACCGAGTAGCCGTAGAGCCGGTCGAGCACCCGGCGGGTCTCCTGCGCGTCGACCAGGGCCCGATCGAGCTCACGCGGGCTGTCGACTGCGGCTTGGATCGCCGACTTGGTGATCTCGTGGAAGACCATCCGGTGGACCGGCACCTTGGGCTTGAGCGTCTCGAGCAGGTGCCAGGCGATGGCCTCACCCTCGCGGTCCTCGTCGGTGGCGAGGAACAGCTCGTCGGCGTCCTTGAGCAGGGCCTTGAGCTTGGCGACCTGCTGCTTCTTGTCCGGACTGACGACGTAGAGCGTCTCGAAGTCGTGGTCGACGTCGACGCCGGTCTTGGCCCAGGCCAGGTGCTTGTGGCTGGCCGGGACGTCGGCGGCGTTGCGCGGCAGGTCCCGGATGTGCCCGATCGAGCTCTCGACGACGTACCCGGCACCGAGGTAGCCGGCGATCGTCTTCGCCTTGGCCGGGGACTCAACGATGACCAGCCGCCGGCCGGTCCGCGCGCC
>JAYUBO010000213.1:0-4986 GCA_043740815.1 Frankiales bacterium
CCCTCGCGCCGCTTGCAGTACGCCGCGAAGTCGTGCAGCCCGACCAGGCCCGTGGACGCCGCACGCAAAACGTCGAGCCCCAGCGGCCGCGGCCACTCGAGGGTGTCCCGCCGCCGCAGCGGGTCGACGTGGGCCGGGCTGTCGGCAACCCGGTAGGTGTAGGTCCGCGACAGCCCACAGAACCGGGCGTCAAAGCCGTCGGCGGCGCGCGCCACGCGGCGTACCTGGATGTCACGGGGCAGCCGGCCGTTGAGGCGGCGTAGTAAGAGCCGGTCGTCGGCCAAGGCGGGCGGCACGTCGAGGTGCGCGACCTGGCCGCGCGCGTGCACGCCGGCGTCGGTGCGCCCCGCGACCGTCAGTCGCGGCAGGTCGCCCCGCCGGGCGACCGTCGCGAAGGCACTCTCGAGCTCCCCCTGCACGGTTCGCTGGTCGTTCTGCGCTGCCCAGCCCGCGAAGTCGGTGCCGTCGTAGGACAGGTCGATCCGGATCCTGACGACGGGGGCCTCACCTGCCACCTCGTCGTCCGCTGCTTGTACCTGCAACGGCGCGAGGGCTACTTGTCGTCCTCGGCGGAGACCTCGGCGGGGTCCTTCGCCGCAGGGGCCTCGGCGACAGCGACGTCAGCCGGTGTCTTGGGCCTTGGCTCCTCAGCGACACCGTCGGCCCCGGCGGTCTCGACCGCGGCGTCAGCCGTCTCGGCCTCCGGTGTCTCAGCCTCCGGTGTCTCGGCCTCCGGTGTCTCGGCCTCCGGTGTCTCGGCCTCCGGTGTCTCAGCCTCAGCAGTCGCGCCGTCGGCAGCCTCGCTGTCAGCAGCCTCGGCGGCCTCGGCGTCGGCAGCGACGGCGGCAGCGGTCGGGGACTCGGCGGCGAGCTCCTGAGCAGCCTCGCGCGTTGCGCCCGTCGGGGCCTTGCTCTTGGCGAACTGCGTTCCACGGGCGCGCTCGGCCTCACCGACGGCCCGCTGCGCGACCGTGAGGGCTTCGACCAGCTCGATGATGGCCATCGGGGCGTTGTCACCCTTGCGGGGGCCGAGCTTCACGATGCGGGTGTAGCCACCCGGGCGGGTCGCGAAGCGCGGGCCGATCTCGTCGAACAGCGCGTGCACGACCGTGTTGCCCGAGCCGTCATCCATGAGGCTGTTGTTGTGCAGGCGCTTCAGGACCTGGCGACGGGCATGCAGGTCGCCGCGCTTGGCGAAGGTGATCAGGTGCTCTGCGTACGGACGCAGGCGTTTGGCTTTGGCCTCGGTGGTGGTGATGCGGCCGTAGGTGAACAGCTGGGTCGCGAGGTTGGCGAGCATGTGGCGCTCGTGCGCCGGGCTACCACCCATCCGCGGACCTTTGGAAGGCGTGGGCATCTGCGTACTCCTGTCAGAGGCGGGAGCGTCCCGCTTGCGGGCTGCTCCGTGGGGGCGCTACCGCGGTCGCGGTGTCCCTGTCTGTCATGCGGGCCGGGCTGTCGTGCGGTCCTGCACGGGTACGGCGTCCCACGAAGGGTCGCCGTACCCGGTGGGGCTAGAGCTGCTCGGTCTCGGCGAACGAGCCGCCGTCGTCGTCACCCTCGCCGTCGGAGAACGGCGAGTAGTCATCGGTCCCATAGGACTGAGCGACCTGCGAGGGGTCGAAGCCGGGAGGTGAGTCCTTCAGGCCGAGTCCCATCTGGTGAAGCTTGACCTTCACCTCATCGATGGACTTGCTGCCAAAGTTGCGGATGTCGAGCAGGTCCGCCTCGGAGCGGGAGACGAGCTCGCCGACCGTGTGGATGCCTTCGCGCTTGAGGCAGTTGTAGGAGCGGACGGTCAAGTCCATCTCCTCGATCGGCAGGGCCAGGTCGGCGGCCAGGGCCGCGTCCGTCGGTGACGGGCCGATGTCGATGCCCTCTGCCTCATCGTTGAGCTCCTGCGCGAGGCCGAACAGCCCGACCAGGGTCTTGCCGGCGCTGGCAACGGCGTCCCGCGGGGTCATGCTGTTCTTGGTCTCGACGTCGATGACGAGCTTGTCGAAGTCGGTGCGCTGCTCGACGCGGGTCGCCTCGACCTTGTAGGTGACCTTGAGCACCGGGCTGTAGATGGAGTCGACCGGGATGCGACCGATCTCCTGGCCGGCCTGCTTGTTTTGCACGGCGGAGACGTAGCCACGACCGCGCTCGACGGTCAGCTCGATCTCGAGCCGGCCCTTGCCGTTCAGGGTCGCGATGTGCAGCTCGGGGTTGTGGACCTCGACGCCGGCGGGAGGCGCGATGTCGGCTGCGGTGACCGGTCCCGGGCCCTGCTTGCGCAGGTACATGACGACCGGCTCGTCGCTCTCGGAGGAGACGACGACCTCCTTGAGGTTCAGGATGAGGTCGGTGACGTCCTCCTTCACCCCCGGGACGGTGGTGAACTCGTGCAGGACGCCGTCGATGCGGATCGAGGTGACCGCGGCGCCGGGAATCGAGGACAGCAGGGTACGGCGGATCGAGTTGCCGAGGGTGTAGCCGAAGCCGGGCTCGAGCGGCTCGAGGACGAAGCGCGAGCGGCGGTCGGTGACGACCTCTTCGGTGAGGGTCGGGCGCTGTGCGATGAGCACGCTGAGTGTCCTTTCGGGACTTGTCTTCGAGACGACCGCCATATGTCGTCACGAGGGGTGCACGGGGTGGCGGGTCCCGCGCGGATGTGGAGTTGTGGCTTGCGGACGTACCGAAGCCGCCCGGGCCACGAGGGGCTCGGGCGGCCGGTGACTACTTCGAGTAGAGCTCGACGATGAGCTGCTCCTGGACCGGGGTGTCGATGACCTGTCGGCTCGGGAGGCTGTGCACGAGGACGCGCATCTGGGAAGAGATGACCTCCATCCACGGCGGCGACTGACGGTCGCCAGCTGTCTCGCGAGCGATCACGTACGGCGTCAGCTCGCGGGACTTGGCGCGGACCTCGACGATGTCGTTTGCCGAGACGCGGTACGACGGGATATCGACCTTCTTGCCGTTGACGAGCACGTGACCGTGCCGTACTGCCTGACGGGCGTGGTCCCGGCTGGTGGTGAACCCAGCGCGATAGACGACGTTGTCCAGGCGCGACTCGAGGATGATCAACAGGTTCTCACCGGTCTTGCCGGTCTTTTTGTTGGCTTCCTCGTAGTAGCCACGGAACTGCTTGGCGAGGATGCCGTAGATGCGGGCGCATTTCTGCTTCTCACGCATCTGCAGCAGGTACTCGGAGTCCTTGGTGCGACCGCGACCATGGTCACCCGGAGGGTACGGGCGGATCTCGATCGGGCACTTGGGGGACTCGCACTTGCTGCCCTTCAGGAACAGCTTCATCTTCTCGCGGCGGCAGCGCTTGCAGTCCGCACCGGTGTAACGGGCCATAGTCAGAAGCTCTCTTTCGACACGGGTGTCAGACTCGGCGCCGCTTGGACGGGCGGCAGCCATTGTGCGGAACGGGGGTCACGTCGCTGATGGAGCCGACCTCGAGGCCGGCGGCCTGCAAGGAGCGGATCGCCGTCTCGCGGCCCGAGCCAGGGCCCTTGACGAAGACGTCGACCTTCTTCATGCCGTGCTCCTGCGCCTTGCGGGCGGCATTCTCAGCGGCCATCTGCGCGGCGAACGGCGTGGACTTGCGGGAGCCCTTGAAGCCGACGTGACCGGCGGAGGCCCAGCTGATGACGTTGCCTTGCGGGTCGCAGATCGACACGATCGTGTTGTTGAACGTGCTCTTGATGTGCGCGTGCCCGTGGGCGATGTTCTTCTTCTCCTTGCGCCGGATCTTCTTGACCCCGGCGCCGGTGCGAGTCTTGGGAGGCATCTACTTCTCCTGGCTGAGGTGGTCGGTGGCTTCCACGTGCTGCTGCAACATGGCCACTACTTCTTCGGCTTCTTCTTGCCAGCGACGGTCTTCTTCGGGCCCTTGCGGGTCCGGGCGTTGGTGTGGGTGCGCTGGCCGTGGACGGGCAGACCGCGGCGGTGCCGGATGCCCTGGTAGCAACCGATCTCGACCTTGCGCCGGATGTCGGAGGCGACCTCGCGGCGGAGGTCACCCTCGACCTTGTAGTTCTGGTCGATCCAGTCGCGCAGCTTGACCAGGTCGTCCTCGGCGAGGTCCTTGACGCGCACGTCCGGGGACACCCCGGTCTCGGACAGGGTCTGCTGGGCGCGGGTGCGACCGATCCCATAGATGTAGGTGAGCGCGATCTCCAACCGCTTTTCACGGGGGAGATCGACGCCGGCAAGGCGGGCCATCGGGCGGGTCCTGCTTTCTGCCCCTGGGGGGCTTGGCGCGGAGGTCGTGCGCGTCCCGTCCTCTCCCGCCCGGGAGAAGCCCCGGCCTCCGACCGGGGGTCACCTTCTGAAGAAGGCGTTGGGCGCGCTGTGCTGTTGTGGTGCTGGCTGGTGCTGGTGGTGCTGGTGGTGGTGCTGCTGGTGCTGGTTGCTGCTTCTTGCAGGCGTTAGCCCTGACGCTGCTTGTGACGCGCCGTCGAGGAGCAGATCACCATGACGCGGCCGTGACGACGAATGACGCGGCACTTGTCGCAGATCGGCTTGACGCTTGGCTTGACCTTCACTGTTCTCGTTCCTTCGACCCCCCTGAGGGGGAGCAGTCAGCCCCGTGCAGGCACGGGGACAGTGGACTTACTTGTAGCGGTAGACGATGCGTCCGCGGGTCAGGTCGTAGGGCGAGAGCTCCACGACGACCCGGTCCTCGGGGAGGATGCGGATGTAGTGCTGCCGCATCTTGCCGCTGATGTGAGCCAAGACCTTGTGGCCGTTTTGCAACTCCACCCGGAACATTGCGTTGGGGAGCGGCTCAACGACTCGGCCCTCGATCTCAATGGCTCCGTCTTTCTTCGGCATGTCCTCCGCGATCTGTCGTGGCCGTCGTTCATGATGTGTTCGTTGTCCCCACCGCCAGACATCGCAGCCAGCGAAGGCATGCCGAGGGCATACCGAAGGGTGTCGGTCACGAACCGACACGTCAGCGTACGCCACCCGCGCGTCGGCAGTCCAACGGGC
>JAYUBO010000214.1:0-9726 GCA_043740815.1 Frankiales bacterium
GTGACGATCGCGACGGCAGCTTGCAGGTCGACCTGCACGTCGGTGAGGAAGAACTGGATGTAGTCGGTGCCGGCCATTACGGCCGACCACGAGCGGAGCACTGCGCCCCGGCCGCGCAGCATTTGCCAGCCGGGGTGGACACAGACCAGTTGGTCGGGGTCCACGACGTCCCAGACCGACTCCATGAGGTCGACGTCGCCGGCCTCGAACGCTGCGTAAAGCGCTGCGTTGGCCGCCTCGACCGCGAGCAGGTCAGTCACCGTCAGCCACCCTCAAGCGGGCGAGGACGCGCAGCGCGTCGCAGGTACCGACGACGTCGTGCACGCGCACCCCCCACACGCCCTGCTCAGCGGCCAGCAGGCTCAGGGCCGTCGTGGCAGCGTCCCGGCCCTGGGGTGGTCGGCCGTCGAGCAACGCCCCGAGGAAAGCCTTCCGGGACGATCCCAGCAGCACCGGACCGAGTGCCTGCAACCGGGGCAGAGCCCGCAGCAGGGCCCAGTTGTGATCGGCGGTCTTGGCGAAGCCGATCCCCGGATCGACGACGACCGACGCGATGCCGGCTGCCGCACAGGCCGCGAGCCGACCCGCCAGCTCGCCGCAGACCTCAGCCACGACGTCGTCGTACACGGCCCGGGACTGCATGTCGCTGCTGTGACCGCGCCAGTGCATCACGACGTACGGCGTCCCGGTGGCCGCCACGGCGTCGAGCATCTGGGGGTCGGCAAGCCCGCCGCTCACGTCGTTGACCAGCACGGCACCGGCGCGCACCGCGGCGACGGCGACCCCGGACCGCATCGTGTCGACCGAGCAGCGGACGCCGACGGCTGTCAGGGCTTCGATGACGGGGACGACCCGGGCCGCCTCGACGCTTTCGCAGACGCGCACCGCCCCCGGGCGGGTCGACTCGCCGCCGACGTCGACCAGGTCGGCACCCATGCCGGCGAGCCGCCGCCCGTAGGCGATCGCCGTCTCCACAGTGTCGTGCTCGCCACCATCACTGAAGCTGTCCGGAGTGACGTTGACGACCCCCAGGACGAGGGTCCGCAGAAGGACCGGGAGCAGGGTCAGCTGGCCGGGTCGGTGCCGGCCGCGCGGCGCCGCGAGGTGCGTGGCTGACGGGCCTTGGGCTCCTCGGACACCGCCTCGCGGTTGACCGTTGCGGCCCGCACACGGGTCGGCTTCCGGGTGCTGATCGTCCGCGGCTTACGGCCACGAGCAAGCTCGTCCAAGTCGGCCGGGCCCATCACAGCCAGCTCGGCCGGCGTGAGGACGGGCGGGATGGTGGACAGCGGTCGACGGCCGTTGCCGGTCGGGTGCTCACGCACGGGACGCTTGGGGACGGAGGCGAAGACCTCCGCCACCTCCTCCTTGTTCAGCGTCTCCTTGTCGAGCAGCCGCAGCACCATCTCGTCGAGGACGTCGCGGTGCTCGACCAGGATCTCCCACGCTTCGTGGTGGGCGTTCTCGATCAGGGTTCGCACCTCGGTGTCGACGACTGCGGCGATCTCCTCGGAGTAGTCGCGCCCGTGGCCCATGTCGCGACCCATGAACACCTCGCCGGACTCCTGGCCGAACTTGACCGCGCCGAGGCGCTCGCTCATGCCGTACTGCGTGACCATGGCCCGTGCGGTGGCGGTGGCCTTCTCGATGTCGTTGCTGGCGCCGGTCGTCGGGTCGTGAAAGACGAGCTCCTCAGCGGCCCGGCCACCCATCGCGTAGGCGAGCATGTCGAGCAACTCGGCGCGCGACTGGGAGTACTTGTCCTCTGTCGGAAGCACCATCGTGTAGCCCAGGGCCCGCCCGCGCGGAAGGATCGTGATCTTGTGCACCGGGTCGGTGTTGGGCAGCGCGTGGGCGACAAGCGCGTGACCAGCCTCGTGGTAGGCGGTGACCTTCTTCTCCTTGTCGTTCATCAGCCGGGTCTTGCGCTGAGGCCCGGCCATGACGCGGTCGATCGACTCCTCAAGGGTCGTCAGGCTGATCTGCTTGCCGCCGATGCGGGCCGTGAGCAGCGCCGCCTCGTTGACGACGTTGGCCAGGTCGGCGCCGGTGAAGCCGGGGGTGCGGCGGGCGATGACTTGCAGGTCGACTCCGGGCTCGAACGGCTTGCCCTTGGCGTGCACCTCGAGGATCTGGCGACGGCCCTGCATGTCGGGGCGGTCGACGGCGATCTGCCGGTCGAACCGGCCCGGACGCAGCAGCGCCGGATCCAGGATGTCGGGCCGGTTAGTGGCGGCAATCATGATCACGCCGCCCCGGACGTCGAAGCCGTCCATCTCGACCAGCATCTGGTTCAGGGTCTGCTCGCGCTCGTCGTGGCCGCCGCCCATGCCGGCACCGCGGTGCCGGCCGACAGCGTCGATCTCATCGATGAAGATGATCGACGGGGCATTGGCCTTCGCCTGCTCGAACAGGTCACGGACGCGGGAGGCTCCGACACCGACGAACATCTCCACGAAGTCCGAACCGGAGATCGAGTAGAACGGCACGCCGGCCTCACCGGCGACGGCGCGGGCCAGCAGCGTCTTGCCGGTCCCGGGGGGGCCGTACAGCAGCACGCCCTTGGGGATCTTGGCACCCATCGCCTGGAACTTGGCGGGCGTCTCCAGAAACTCCTTGATCTCCAGGAGCTCCTCGATCGCCTCATCGGCCCCGGCGACGTCGGAGAACGTCGTCTTCGGGGTGTCCTTGCTGACGAGCTTGGCTTTGGACTTGCCGAACTGCATGACGCGGGATCCACCGCCCTGCATCTGGTTCATGAAGAAGAACAGCAGGCCCAAGATGATCAGGAACGGCAGGAACGACAGGAGCAGGCTCACGAACACGTTGTCGTGGCTGACGGTCACGTCGTACTTGAGGTCCTTGTCCTTGAACGCGGCGGCGAAGTCGCGCCCCTGACCGACGAGGAACGACGCCTGCAGCTTCTGGCCGCTGCGCAGCTCCACCCGGACCTGCTGCTCCTTGTCGAGCAGCTTGTTGGACTTGGCCGAGCTGATGACGTCGCCGCTTTGGATCGCGGTCAGCACGGTGGCGGTGTCGGAGGCCTTGTAGCCGCCGCTTCCGCGCAAGCCGCTGCTCACAGCGATGACGACGATCAAGGCGAGCACGATGTACAGGGCAGGCCCGCGGGCGTAGCGCTTGAGGTTCATGAACGCGGGGCGAGGTGCCCCGTCCCTCCTGACGGCGAAAAGACCAAGGACGTCGTGCCTATGAAGGTACACCGGTGAGGTGCGCCTACACAGGTGACAACGGTGCCCTGGTCCAGGGCGTTCCGCCACCCGACGTGAGCCACGCAACACGGCCCGTCAGCCGGTGTAGACCTCGGGCCTGAGCCGACCCACGAACGGCAGGTCGCGGTAACGCTCGGCGTAGTCCAGGCCGTAGCCGACCACGAACGCGCTGGGGATGTCGAACCCCACGTACTTCACGGGCACATCCACCTTCGCTGCCTCAGGCTTACGGAGCAGCGCGCACACCTCGACGCTCGCCGGCCCCCGGGAACGCATGTTGCGCAGCAGCCACTTCAGCGTCAGGCCCGAGTCGATGATGTCCTCGACGACCAAGACGTGCTTGCCCTCGATCTCGCGGTCGAGGTCCTTCAGGATCCGGACGACCCCACTGCTGGACGTGCTCGACCCGTAGGAGGAGACGGCCATGAACTCCATGCTCACCGGCGTCTCGAGCGCGCGCGCGAGATCCGCCATCACCATCACGGCCCCCTTCAGGACCCCGACGAGCAGGATCTCCTTGCCGACGTAGTCGGCGTCGACCTGCCGAGCGAGCTCCGCGACCTTGGCCTGGATCTGCTGCTCGGTGATCAGGACCTGCTCGACCTCCGGAGGTACGGCGCGGCTCACATCTGGAAGGCTAGCCTTCCGCCTTCGCGGGCGACGCGGCCTCCCCCGGGAAGCGCCACCGGCCCCTGCCCGCGCCAGTCCTCGACAAGCGTCCTCAGGGCGTAGACGTGTGCCGAGGCAAGCGCCTGGCCGCTCTGCTGCTCGGCCCACGCCTTGAGCGCCCGGCTCCGCAGGGCCGGCGCCATCGCGAGCAGGTCAGCCACCTCGTCGGTCGGAGTCGTCAGCGCGTCGAGGGCGTCGGCGTCCTCCCGGAGCAGCCGCGCGGAGCGGGCCAGCCCGTCGGTGAGGTCCAGGCCCTCGCCCTTTGACGCGCCCAGCAGCTGGCGTACCCGCACCCGGGAGTAGGCCTCGTCGTCGTTGTGTGGGTCCTCCCACGGCGTCAGGCCCACCTCGGCGCAGGCCTGCCTCGTCGTCGCCCGGCCCAGGTCCAGGAAGGGCCTGCGGTAGGCACCGCGCACCACCGCCATCCCGCTGGCGGCCCGCGTGCCAGACCCCCTGAGCAGACCGAGCAGGACCGTCTCGGCCTGGTCGTCGCGGGTGTGGCCGAGCAGGACGGTCCCTTCGAGGGCGTCGAGCAGGGCGTAGCGGGTGGCGCGCGCCTGCCCTTCCGGGCCCTTCCGCACCGGCGCCTGCCCCTTCTGCAGGGGGGCGGCGGACAGGATCCGGGCGGACAGGCCGAGGTCCACGCAGGCGGCGGCGGCCCGGGCCGCGACGTCGGCCGAGCCGGCCTGCAGGCGGTGGTCCACGACGACGGCCGCCGACCCGGGGCGCTCGAAAGCCAGCGCACAGGCCAGTGCCAGCGAGTCGGCCCCCCCGCTGACGGCTGCGGTCACCGGCCCTGTGACGCCGACCAGGCATCGACGTACGGCCAGCCGGGTGGCAGCGACCGCGGGCGGCGGGCCGGTCATGCCACGCTCACGCGAGGGCGGCGGTCCCGTGGATCCGCGCGACCCAGTCCTTGGGGGCGAGGATCTCGGTGCGCGTCGGCAGCGACTCGGGCGACTCCCAGACCCGGTTGAAGCCGGCCATCCCGACCGCGGCGACGGCGTCCCGGACGAAGACGGAGCCCTCGGCGTACTGCCTGGCCTTCAGATCGAGCCCGAGCAGTCGCCGCAGCAGCCGCTCGAGCGGATTGCCGCGCTGCCGGCGACGCTGCTCGAAGCGGTCCCGGATGTCCTGCACGCTCGGTACGACCGACGGTCCCACCCCGTCCATGACGTGCTCCGCGTGCCCCTCGAGCAGGCTCATGAAGCCCGTCACCCGGTCCATCACCAGCTTCTGCTCGGGGGTCTGGAGCAGCTCCACGAGCGAGCCACCGCGAGGAGCCGACGCGAGGGCCCGCAGGCGCTTCCTCAGCGCCTCCGGGTCGTCGAGGTTGGCGGCCTTCAGCAGCGCGAGGATCTCGGACCGGACGTGGTCGTGGAGCCAGCTGACGGCGGTGAACTGGGTGCGGTGGGTGACCTCGTGCAGCGCCACCCAGAGTCGGAAGTCGTGCGGGTCGACGCCCAGCTTGCGTTCGGTCTCGATGATGTTGGGCGCGACAAGCAGCAGCCGACCGGCCTGCCCCACGGGCTGGAACGCCTCGTACTGCCCCAGGACCTTGCTCGACAGCCACGACAGCATCGTGCCCATCTGCACAGCGGTGACCTTCGCGGTGACGCCGACGGCGAGCTTGTTCTGCTTGGCGAGCAACGTCTGTGACAGCGGCTCCAGGACGACGTTGAACCCCTCCGCGTTGGCACGGGACCAGCCGGCGCGGTCGACCACGGTCGCGGGGCCGACGACCCCGTGCAGGCCGGTCACGTCGCGGACGTGCTGCTCGGCCTGGTCGGTCAGGTCACGCAGCATGTGCACCACGTCGGCCGCTTCGGTGAGGCTGAGCCGCGGTCCAGCCGGCGCCAGGCGCGCAGCAACCGTGGCGGCCAGGTCGGTGTCGACGACTCCCATGTCAGTCACGGTACGTGGGGTCAGGCGCAGCCGCAGGCGGCGAGCGCGGCTGCGAGTCGGTCCAGGGCCGCCTGCGCCGTCGCGGTGCCGGTGACCGGAACGCCGTCAGCCGTCAGGTCGAAGGCCAGCAGGTGACCGGACCGGGTCCGGACCAGCCCGGCGAGTGCGCTGACACCGTCAAGGGTGCCGGTCTTGGCCCGCACCTGTCCGGCGGCCGACGACGTCGGAGCAGTCCGGAAGCGCTGGGCGAGGGTCCCGTCGAAGCCGGCCACCGGCAGGCCGCTCAGCACCGGTGCGAAGCGGGGGTCCCGACCGACGGCTGCCAGCAGCCGGGTCAGCGCGGCGGGGGCGACTCGGTCCAGTGGCGACAGCCCGCTGGCGTCCCGCAGATCCACGCTCAGGCCACCGAGCAGCGGGGTCAGCACGGTCCGCGTGGCCGCGGCCTCACCAACGAACGACGCCGGCTGGTTGCTCGCCAACGCCAGCTGCCGGCCCAGCGCCTCGGCCAGGTCGTTGTCGCTGCGGGTCAGCATCGACTCGACCAGCTCACTCATCATCGGGGAGTCCACGTGCGCCAACACCACAGCGCCGGCCGGCGCGACGCCGCGGACCACCGGCTTTACGCGCAGCAGGGCAGCAAGCTGACGACCGGCCTCCAGGGCGGGGTCGGCCACCCGCGGCTGGTTTTTGGTCAGCGACTGGCGCCCCCCGTCGACGGCGAGCGCGCTCACCGGAGCGACGTCTCCCGATGTGACGTAACCGGGCTTCCAGCCCGGTCCGAGTCGCGGCCCGGTGAACAGCCCGTCGTCGACCACCACCCGGCGGACGTCTGCGGCCCGGAGCTGGGCCGCCAGGTCGGACAGCCGGGCGGACGTGGGGAAGCCGTGAGCGGCGTTGGCGCCGGAAAGGGTCGGGTCACCCGCACCGACGAGCACGACGTCACCGGGAGCGCCCTGCACAACCCGCGTGGTGATCCGCTGGTCGGGCGCAAGGACGCTCAGCACGGCCACGGCCGTCGCGATCTTGGCGGTGGAGGCTGGCGTGACCGGACCGGTCGCTCCGAGCTGCAGCAGCGGCGCACCGGTCGCGGCATCGACGACCGAGGCAGCGAGGCGAGTCCCCAGGCCCGGGTCCTTCAGCGCACCGGCGAGCGCGCGCCGCACCCCCACCGCGCTCGGCGCGGGTCCGGCCCCGTTGCTCGTCAGCAGCAGCGGCATGCGGCTCGGGTCAGGGCTCGCCGACGGGCTCGGTGCAACCCGTACGACGCCCTTCGGGTCCTCGGCGAGCAGCGTGTAGCCGCCGGCCGCCGCACCGACCACCAGGAGCGCGAGCCCCGCAACCCAGGACGTGCGCACCGACGGGCCTCCTCGAACGTGCAACTCCGACACTCAGCGTAGGCCGGTGCCTGGGCCGAGGACGGCGTCGAGCCCGTCGTACGGGACACTGGGTCCCATCATCGGGGTGTACCGGAGGAGCAGCAGCGTGGAGTTCGACGTCACCATCGAGATCCCCAAGGGTCACCGCAACAAGTACGAGGTGGACCACACGACGGGCCGGATCCGCCTCGACCGGATGTTGTTCACCTCGACGCGGTACCCGAGCGACTACGGCTTCGTCGAGGACACCTTGGGCGGTGACGGCGACCCGCTCGATGCGCTGGTCCTGCTCGACGAGCCGACCTTCCCCGGCTGCCTCATCCGGTGCCGCACGATCGGGATGTTTCGGATGTCCGACGAGGCCGGGCCGGACGAGAAGCTGCTCTGCGTCCCCGTCGGCGACCCGCGCCAGAGCCACCTGCAGGACATCTTCCACGTGCCGGAGTTCGACCGGCTGGAGATCCAGCACTTCTTCGAGGTCTACAAGGACCTCGAGCCCGGCAAGTCCGTCGAGGGTGCCGCGTGGGTTGGTCGTACCGAGGCCGAGGCGGAGGTCGTCAACTCCCAGAAGCGCTACCGCGACAACCCGCATGCCGTCGACCACGTAGGCGACCCCGACCACAAGTAACGCTGCAGTCCGGCGCCCGTCTCAGACGACCTTGGCGCCGTACATCGTGCCGAGGGGTTCGGCGAGCAGCTCGAGGCGGGCACCGTCGGGGTCACGGAAGTACAGCGACGTCCCGCTCTCGAGCGCCACCGCTACGCCCGCCTCGCGCAGCCGGGCGTGGGCGGCCTCCCAGTTCTCGCGGGTGATGCTGATCGCGACGTGGTGCAGGCCGCCGAGGACCTCCGCGTAGGGGCCGAGGTCCAGGCCCGGGAAGTCGAAGAAGGCCAGCGCGTTGCCGTTGCCGATGTCGAAGAAGAAGTGCGTGGAGCCGGGGTAGTCGCGGTTCTCCATGACCTCGGTGAGCGGGAATCCCAGGATGCCCTGGTAGAACGCGATCGTCTGCTCGACGTCGCTCGACAGCAGGGCCATATGGTGCAGCCCGCGGGCGGTCGACGGCGGGTGATCCGGGTGGAGGTGCTTGCCGGCGAGGGCCTTGCGGGCGGTGTCGTCCATGCCCTCAATCTACGAGCAATCGACCCACGAGCACTCAACGAGGTGGTGGCTCCGGGCTACGCGGCACGTATCTGCCTGGCCGGGGCGACCTCGACCGGTGCGTCGCCGCTGCGGTGGCTGACGGCCAGGACCAGCGAGCGCACGAACTCACCACCGCCGACGAGGGCCAGACCGGTCATGACCGGGTGCATCCAGCTCTCCCGGAAGTCCTGCCCGAAGGACGTGAAGACCGAGTAGTCCAGAGCCCAGGCGAAGCCGCAGGCCAGGGTGACGGCGATGGTGCGGGACAGGGCTGCAGGGGCCTTGACGGGCAGCAGCTCGTCGATGACCTGCATGACCACAGTGAGGCCGAGAGCAAGTCCGAGGAAGACGACGAAGGCGTACATGTGGCGCCAGTCCTTTCCACCAGGGGTGGTGGTGAGGTCGGCTGGACGATCTGCCCAGCTCACCAGGTTGGACTGCTGAGATCCCCCTTGGTTACACGGTTTTCTGCAAATCTTTGCCCTGTGCAGGTCGACCCGGCTTTGGTGCGCGCCGTCCAGCGCGGCGAGGCCGATGCGATGGACGACCTGATCCGCGGGACCTACGCGGACGTCTACGCGCAGTGTCGCCGGCTGCTGGGCGACCCGAGCGACGCGGCCGACGCGACGCAGGAGGTGTACCTCAGGGTCGTCCGCTCCGTCCTCGGCTTCCGGGGTGACTCGGCGTTCGGCACCTGGCTGCACCGGGTCACGGTCAACGTCTGCATGACGGCCTTGCGCGCACGCGGTGACGTGCGCGCACGCGGCCAGAGCGCCGGACTACTCGACGCGTCCTTCGACGACCTCGCCAGCGCTGACGCCTCCCCCGAGGAGCGAGTCAGCCATGCCGACCTTGCCCGTCGTACGGCTAAGGCGTTGGCTGAGCTCCCGGAGGAGGCCCGTGAGGTCGTGGTGCTCAGGGATGTACGGGGGTTGTCGACGCGGGAGACGGCTGAGCTGTTGGGTGTCACCGAGGGTGCCGTCAAGGTCCGGTTGCACCGGGCGCACGTGCGGCTCAGGGAGCTGGTGGGATGAACGAGTTGGTGTGCACCGAGGTCCGCGCCAGGCTGCCGTCGTATGTCGCCCGCACCCTGGACCCGGGACGGCGACGGCTGATCGCTCTGCATGTGCGCCGCTGCGCAGCGTGCCAGGCGGAGTTCTCGATCCAGCGCGAGGTGCACGACGGTCTCGCGTCCTTGACCGCGAGCGCGGACCCCCCACCGGACGGCCTGCTCGAGTCGCTGCTGGAGAACGCGTCCAGCCCGCGCGGTGCGGCGCCACTGCGAGGCGCCGTCAGCGGGGCCCGGCCGATGCTGTCGATGGCGCTACTGATCGCGGGTGCAGCGGCAGGGGCCGGCGCCGGCTACGCGTCGTGGCTGTCGGCGAAGAACATCCGTCACCGGTTC
>JAYUBO010000215.1:0-2990 GCA_043740815.1 Frankiales bacterium
CGGCCACCCGAGGGACCTGCACCTGAAGGGCTCGGGTCGCACCCCGTTCGCCCGCGGCGGTGACGGCCTGGCGGCCGTAGGACCCATGCTGCGGGAGTACGTCGTCAGCGAGGCGATGCACGCCCTGGGGATTCCCACGACGCGGTCCCTGGCCGTCGTCGCCACCGGTCGGGCGGTGCAGCGCGAGACCCCGCTGCCCGGCGCGGTCCTCGCCCGCGTGGCCGCCAGCCACCTGCGGGTGGGCAGCTTGGTCTTCGCGCGCGCGACCGACGACCTCGACCTGCTGCGCCGGCTCGCCGATCATGCGATCAGCCGCCACTACCCCGACGCGGCTGGGGCCGCCCGGCCCCACCTCGCGCTCTACGAAGCCGTTGTACACGCCCAAGCGGCACTGATCGCGCGGTGGATGCTCGTCGGCTTCGTCCACGGCGTGATGAACACCGACAACATGACCCTGTCCGGCGAGACGATCGACTTCGGCCCGTGTGCGTTCATGGAGGCCTACGACCCCGCGACCGTCTACAGCTCGATCGACCAGCAGGGCCGCTACGCCTACGGTCAGCAGCCTGCTGTCGGCGAGTGGAACCTCGCCCGCCTCGCCGAGTCCCTGCTGCCGCTGCTGCACGAGGACGAGGACCAGGCCGTCACCCTCGCGGTCCAGACGCTAGGCGGTTTCCGCGGGCAGTACCTGGCGGTGTGGAACGCGGGCATGCGCACCAAGCTCGGCCTGTCCGCCGCGCTCGCCGACGATGTCGTCACCTCCCTGGTGGAGGAGCTGCTGCGCCTGATGCACCAGAGCCAGGTGGATCACACCAGCTTCTACCGGGACCTCGCCACCCTCGCCCGCGCAGACGCCGAGCCGGTGCGGAGCCGCTTCCTGGACCTGGCTGCGTTCGACGCCTGGTCTGCGCGGTGGCTGTCGCTGACTCCGGACCCCGACGCCATGGACCGCGCCAACCCGGTCTACATCCCCCGCAACGAACTGCTCGAGCAGGCCCTCGCGGCGGCCACTCGCGGCGACCTCGGTCCCCTCGGGCCCCTGCTCGATGCGGTGACCCGACCGTTCGAGCCACGCCCAGGACTGGAGGCCCACGCCGCCCCCGCGTCAGCGGACTTCGTCGCCTACCAGACCTTCTGCGGCACCTGACCGGCCACGCGGGCGGGTCAGGGGCAGCCGACGGAGGCGCAGCTGAGCCTGTCCCGCACGACCCGCCAGTGCCCACCCAGGCGGGTCGTCCGCAACGACACCACGGTCGGCGCGCCAGAGCGAAGCAAGGTGATCTCGACCTCCGCCCGGTCCCCGGAGCGGACGATCCTGCCCAGCCGCAGACCGATCGTGGACGAGTCCGCACGTGCGGCCACCGTCGCCGCCCGCAGGTCGCGGCAAAGCTGCGCCCTGGACCGCGCGTCGACGACCGAGGCATCCGGGACGGAGTAGGTCAGGTAGTCCTCGCAGTTGCCGAAAACGGCCGACTGCACCCAGCGAAGCGACGTACCGCCTGGGGTGTTGAGACGACGCAGGTCGACCGAGGCCGTGACGCCGATGCCGAGGACCAGGACGTTGAGCAGTGCCAGCAAGATCAGCGGCTGCCGGCGGGCCTTCGTACGGCGGCGGGCCTCGGCGGCCGCCTCCGCTTGCGACCAGCGGGCCTGCACGGTCGTCACCCCGGAAGCCTACGACCCGTCAGCCCAGGCCGCGGCTGTCCTGCTTGAGGGCGGTGTCGACGGTAAGGGCGCTGGCGACGACGAGCGACAGCAGCGGGTCCTCCAGTGGGCGGTGGATCCGGATCACGTAGTTGTCGGCCGTGGTGAACATCGTCTTGGCCAGGCCCTCGAACGTCTTCTTGATCCGGGCGACCTCCGTGCCCGTCTCGTCGACGATGGCAAAGTCCCAGGCCCGCCAGTTCTCGGCCCGCAGCTCGCCTACCTGGCGATCACCGGCCATCAGGCCGAAGCGGATCTTGCCGATCGCGTTGAGCTGTACCAAGCGGCCGACCTCTCCGACGCCCGGCCGCTCGACAATGACCTTGCTCTTGAGCAGCTTGGCGGGACGGGTCACGAGCAGCTGCGGGCGACCGCTCATGTCCCGCACCTCGAGCCGGTGGGTGAGGTACTGGTCGTAGCTGCTGAGCAGGCGCACGGCCTTCTTCAACGTCGACTGCCCGACCTCGGTGACGGCCGCGATCTGGGTGCCGTTCTGGTCGTAGACGGAGTACTGGTTGGTGACCTCGAGGATCTTCGCCTTCTGGTTGACGACCAGCACGGACTCGGTGAAGACACTGCCGCCGCCGGTGCCCTGGCCGGGGGTGATGCCGGCCCGGTCGGCGAGCTGGCGCTGCACCTTCTCACTGGTCGAGGCCTGCACCGGCGACGCGCCGTCGGGCAGCGGCGACACGGTCTGCTGCCCGGCGTGGATCACCTTGTCCGTCCAGGTCACCCCGTCCCACCAGCGCTGCTCGAAGGTGCCGGTGGGATCGGGGTACCAGCCTGAAACAGGAGCGGTCATGGCGCCATCCTGCCCTGTCCGACGGCGTTGCGGGCTGTCTGCTCGATGAGGGACGCGACCAGCGCGGTCCACCCGGTCTGGTGGCTCGCGCCCAACCCCGCTCCGGTGTCACCGTGGAGGTACTCGGGGAAGGTCAGCAGGCCTTGCCACGCAGGTCCGGCGTGCAGGTGCGGGTAGCCGCTGTTGACCGCACGCTGCCCGTCGGCGCCCGGGAGGAACGCGCTGACCAGCCGCCTCGACAGCTCCTCCGCGACGGCCCCGAGGTGCAGCTGGCGGTCCGAGCCGGTGGGGAACGCGACCGTCCAGTCATCGCCGAGGTAGGCGTGCAGGCGGCGCAGGCTCTCCACGACGAGGTAGTTGATCGGCAGCCACACCGGACCCCGCCAGTTGGAGTTGCCTCCGAACAACGACGTCGTCGACTCCCCCGGCTCGTAGTCGACGACGTGCGCGTGCCCAGCAAGCTCGAGGCTGACCGGGTGCTCCC
>JAYUBO010000216.1:0-4795 GCA_043740815.1 Frankiales bacterium
ACGCCGCGCCACACTCCTGAGCCAACCGAGGCAGGGTGCTCTCGGGCTTTCCGTGAACGACCCGTAGCGCTCCGTCGGTCCTGTCCTGCAGGTCGCGCAACGCGCGGTAGAGGAACGCCAGTCGGGCCGGGCCGCTCGGCCCCCGGAGCGCATCGTCGAGGACGAAGACCGGTACCACCTGCTCGGCCGCGTCGCGGGCTGCGAGCAGCGCGGGGTGGTCGGCGATCCGCAAATCGCGACGGAACCAGAGCAAGGCGGTCGTCACACGTCCTCACGGTAGGGCGCTCCAGGGCCGTCGGCACGCCAGGCGGAGGCAGCGGCACCGAGTGTTCGGGTGCCCCCGGAGAGAATCGAACTCCCGACGCCCTCCTTAGGACGGAGGCGCTCTATCCACTGAGCTACGGAGGCTGGCCGGCCTGACGGCCGAGGGCCCAGCCTACCGGGGCGGTGGTCGTCGGCCCGGGACGTGCAGGGGCCTCGCGTTTAGTTGTTCTTGTCGATCCCGTCGACGAAGTCGTCGGCCTTTTGCCCGGCTCCGTCGATCGCGCCGGTGAACTCACCGCCGGTGGCGTTGTCTGCCAGGTTCTCGGCCTTGTTGATGCCGTCCTTGACCTGGTCGGCGTGTTCACCAGCCAGCTCCTCCGCCTTGCCGACCAGGTCCTTGGCGTTGTCCAGGAAACCCATGACGAACCTTCTCTCAGGTGGCTGCTCAGACTGAGCAGCGGGTGGCCCTCACACTAGAGGGGTGGATGAGGCGGAGCGACCCCGCAAGCGGCGACGTGCGGTGGGCCCACCCGGAGCGGTCCCGGCCGGGAACGAGCCACGGCCGGAGCCGCTTGACGAGCGATCGAGCGGGAGTTCTGACGGTCGGGATGCTCGCGAGGACGCCGACACCGCGCGTCTACGTGCGGACGTCCCGCCACATCACGGAGCGGTGTAGTCAGCGCCGGTCCCGCCGGCCGGCAGTGGCTAGGCGGGACTGGCTTCCAGCTGTTCCACCGTGCAGAAGGCGCAGCGGATCGCGGCGACCGGGATGCTCGACAGGCATTCCGGGCACTCCTTGGTGACCGAGATCGCGTCGGGCTCTGTTTTCATCCGGTCCATGAGGCGTTGCACCGGCTTGACGACCAGGAAGTAGATGACGGCGGCGATGATCAGGAAGCTGAGCAGGGCTGTGAGTACCGAGCCGTAGAGCAGGACGTGGCCCGACTTGGTGCCGGTCTTGCTGTCGAGCGGGCAGGTGCCCTTGAGGCAGACCACCATCTTGTCGAAGTTCTGGCTTCCTGCCAGACCGACGAGGGGCGTGATGATCCCGTTGACGAACGCTGTCACGATGGCACCGAACGCCGCACCGATCACGACACCGACTGCCAGGTCGACCACGTTGCCGCGCAGGATGAACTTCTTGAATCCGTTCACGAAATCCTCCGGGAGTGAGGGAAGCTCTGCGTGGCGATCATGGCGCACGCGGGTCCGGTTCGAAAGGACCGCCGCCAACGGACACCCGCGAGGCAGGGTCAGCGGGCGAGCAGCGTGACCGAAAGTCGGCTCCGGACCGCCGCTGCTGCGAGCCGGGCCGCCAGACCGGGCGTGGCGGCCAGCACGACCAACGCTCCCTCCCCGTCGCCCTCACCGGGAGCGGGTACGGCGAGCACCGTCAGCCCCGACCCGACCGTGGTCGCCGGTCCGGCCGGCCCGGTCGCCTCCGTGGCAGCGGCGAGCACGTCCACCCGGTCACCGGCGTGCAGCAGCGAAGCCGTCGCCGGGTCGGCCAGGCGCACCGGTGTGGCCACCAGGCCAGCCCCTCCGGTGAGGAGCCCGGCGCCGAGCAGGCGGACGTCGGTGAGGGTTTCGCCGCGGCGTACCGGACCTGCGACGGCACGGCCGACGGCACTGCCCACGGTGGTCAGCACCCCGCTGGGCACGGCCGCCGCCGGCAGGGACAGGACCGTCAGGTCGGCTGCTGTCAAAGGGGACCCAGGGAGCAGGTCATGCAGGGCAGCGACCACGGAGACAGTCGCGACCGGGGTCGGCGCGAGGGTCGGCAAGGCCGTCGCGACGGCCGCGGCGGCCAGCCCCGCGGCCAGCAGTGCCCGATGTCGGCGCACGGTCCTGGACAGCTCCCGCAGCCACTGTCGCAGGTCGTTGCTCACGGCAGGACGAGGTCGTGGACGATCCCGTCGAGCGCGTCCTGGCACGGACAGGTCCGGTGGAGGGGGAGGGCGCCCACCACGTCATACAGCAGGGTGCGCAGGCGTGCGGTGTTGGCGCCGAAGACCCGAAACACCTCCTCCTGGGTGACCGGCTCGCCGCCCTCGACCCCGGCGTCGAGGTCGGTGACGAGGGCGATCGCGGTGTAGCACAAGGCCAGCTCGCGAGCCAGGATTGCCTCGGGATGCCCGGTCATGTTGATGACGGACCAGTCCTGCGCGGCGTACCACCGGGACTCGGCGCGGGTGGAGAAGCGCGGTCCCTCGATAACGACCATCGTGCCGCCGTCGGTGACCGGCCATCCGGCCAGGCCGGCTTGCGCCACAGCAGTGGCACGACCGGTAGGGCAGTAGGGGTCGGCGAAGGACACGTGCACGGCGCCGGTCTCGTGGAAGGTCTGCGCCCGCCCGCTCGTCCGGTCAACCAGTTGGTCCGGCACGACGAGGGAGCCTGGGCCGAGCGACGCCCGCAGGCCCCCCACGGCGCAGGGCGCGAGCACCTGCCTGACCCCCAGGGAGCGCAGCGCCCACAGGTTGGCGCGGTAGGGGATCTGGTGCGGCGGGTAGCGGTGGTCCTTGCCGTGCCGGGGGAGGAACGCCACCCGTCGCCCGCCGACGTCGCCGACGACAAGCGGGTCGGACGGGTCGCCATACGGCGTCGTGATGTGAACCTGCTCGGCGTGCTTGAGGAAAGCATAGAAACCCGAGCCGCCGATGACGCCGATGTCTGCACTGGTCATAGCGGCCAACGTAGAGGTGTCGCCGGCCGGCGGCGGCGCCGCATCCACAGCTCCCGGTCCCGTCCACAGGCCGGGTCCGGGTCAGGCGGACTTGGCGGCGGGGGGGCTGCTGCTGGACGGCCCGGACGAGCCGGACGAGGACGACCCGGACGAGCCGGACGAGGAACCGGTCGAGGTCGAGGAACCGGTCGAGGAGGTGGAGCTGTCGGACTTCGCGGGGGTGCTCGAGGCGCCGGAGTCGGCCTTCGCATCCGACGTCTTCTCCGCCGGCTTGTCCGAGGTAGCGCTGGCGGGACGGCTGTCGTTCTTGTAGAAGCCGGAGCCCTTGAAGACGACGCCCACAGCTGAGAAGACCTTGCGCAGGAGCCCACCGCAGGCCGGGCACTCGGTCAGCGAGGCGTCGCTGAACGTCTGGACGGCCTCAAGCTCTTCCCCGCACGCCGTGCACGCGTACTGGTAGGTCGGCACGTCGGATCCTCCTGGCTGGCACTCGTGATGTACGAGTGCCAATGATGCGGCACGCCGTCCCCCGCGGGCAAATGTTCGCAGCAGCGAACGAAGGGGAATGCTTGAACGCTCAACTTACTTGTGGCAGAGTGAGACCACGACCCCAAGGAGCACCTCATGGCGATCCACCGCCTTAACCACGCCGTCCTCTACGTGCGCAACGTCGAGCGGACGCAAGCCTTCTACCGCGACGTCCTGGGCTTCACGACCACGATGGCCCTCCCCGGCGCTGCCTTCCTGCAGGCCCCCGGCTCGACCAACGACCACGACCTCGGCCTGTTCGAGGCCGGGATGCAGGCGCAGGACAGTCGGGCCGGCCGGGGCGCCGTCGGGCTCTACCACCTGGCCTGGGAGGTCGAGACCCTCGACGACCTCGAGGAGCACCTCCACAAGCTCACGGCAGCCGACGCGCTGGTCGGTATGAGCGACCACGGCAGCACCAAGTCGCTCTACGCCAAGGACCCGGACGGCATCGAGATGGAGATCGTCTGGCTGATCCCAAGGCACCTGCTGACCGGCGACGAGGCCGACGGCGACCCTCGCCCGAAGCCGCTCGACCTGGCGAAGGAGAAGGCGCGGTACGGCGGTCAGACCCGAGGCGGACTAGGCGTGTCCATCCCGCTCGGCGTGACCGTCTGAGGGGTGCCGCGTAGGTTCGCGGGCATGTCCTGGGACCTGCTCATCGACCGCGCCGACCTCACCCGTACCGCGATCGTGCGGTGCCGACCCCTGAGCTCGGACAGGGTCAAGCGCTCGTCCGGGTGGACCGGGTCGGGATGACCGCCAGCAACGTCACCTACGCGGTGTTCGGCGACGTCATGGCACTACTGGGACTTCTTGTCGGCCGAGTCACCGTGGGGACGGGTACCCCTGTGGGGTTTCGGGGAGGTCGAGGCGAGCACGGTCGCGCAGGTGGCCGTCGGCACCCGGCTGTATAGGGACGCGGTCCTGCGCCGAACCGTCCACGAGCACCTCGGCGACGACCTCGTGCACAGCGCCGTCGTCGGGGCCGCCCACCATGACGCTGCCCCGGACTTGGGCGGCCTGCTGCCAGGTGCGCCGCCGACGTTCTTCTTCGCGCCCGACCAGATGCGCAAGCGGAACGACGACTGGGGTCCCGCCGGCATCGAGGACGCGCACGCGAAGGCGTGGAAGCAGTTCGTGCCGGTCGTCGAGGGATGGGTGGACGTGGTCGTCGGTACCGGGCCTGAGGGCCTGCGGGCCGACTGGCTCGAGACGCTGGCGGGAGCGACCCGCCCCCGCATCGGCCACGTCCTGCAGCTTTAGCCCGGCTACAGCACCTCGCGCAGGACCCCGGTCCGGACGTCGTACAGGAAA
>JAYUBO010000217.1:0-8743 GCA_043740815.1 Frankiales bacterium
TCAGCGGGCGCGGACCCGCTCGAGGTGGGTGGCGGGGTGGCGGCGACCTGCTGGCCGTCCAGCCCCCTGGCGAGCACCTGAGCCGCCTCCTGGAGGGCCACGGGAGCCAGCGGCCACAGCACCTGGCTGGCGCACCAGCGAAGCAGCAGCTCCACCTCGGCGGGACCGTGCGGGACGCGAGCGGCCTCAAGAATGGCGGTGACGCCGTCCCGGGCGACCTGCCAGCCGCGCGCCTGACCGGGCGTGGTCAAGGGCGCGACCAGAGCCTGCTCCCCCTGAGCGGCCTTGCGCAGCGGTGCGCTCCCGGCCAGGGATTCGCCCACCAGCGTCAGCGCCGCGACCAGGCCGTCGGAGGCGGCGACGGCCGTGCAGGCGGCGACGAGGTCCGCGACCTGCTGCTCCACCAGGCCTGCGAGCACGTCGCCCTTGGTCCGGAAGTGGTTGTACAGAGTGGCTTTCGCGACGCCGCTCTTGGAGGCGACGTCGACCATCGTGGTCTTGCGGACGCCGTAGCGGGTGATGCACTCGGCGGTGGCGTGCAGCAAGGCGGAGCGGGTGCGCCCCATGGCGTTTCCGGAGCGAGTCCGGGTGCCTGGCTCGCGGACGGGTTGGTCCGAGGCGGTACTGGTCGAGGTCGTCACGGAGCGTAGCCAGACATTGCAGAGGCCACCAGGCGGACTAGGCCGCCGCGACCACATCGCGCACCGCATGCACGGTGACATTCGCGACGGGACGCTTGACCGACTCGAGGAGTGCCTGCGGCAGTGGCAGCGCCTGCTGCAGTGGCAGCGCCTGCGGCAGTGGCAGCGGGTGTGGCTCCACGACGGCCAGCTCCTCGCTGACCTCCCGCAGCAGGTCCGACAACCGGACGCCCAGAGCACGGCAGATACTCGCGAGCAGCTCCGAGGATGCCTCCTTCTGACCGCGCTCAACCTCGCTGAGGTAGCCCAGGCTGACCCGCGCCTGGCTGGCCACCTCACGAAGGGTGCGGTGCTGCTGCAGACGCGTCTCACGCAGGGCGTCGCCCATCAATCTGCGGAGCACCATCACGTCCTTCACCTCCGTCTCGTCAGTCCTGTTCACGCTACCTGCATTCGCTGGTGGGGCGAGCGGGGACCCGCACGTTCGCTGTTGGCGGAACGGTCCCGGGTCGGCGGCCTTGGGCGGGGCAGGTCACGTCAACTGGCGGCGGAGCAGGTCGAGGGCGGCCGTGACGGACAGTGTCCGCACATGCTCGCGGTCACCGGGCAGCCGCAACGAGCGGACGACCGGGGCGCTGTCGGGACCGGCTACGGCTAGGTGCACCGTGCCGACCGGATGGCCCTCCTGCTCGGTCGGCCCGGCCACGCCGGTGACCCCCACCCCCCAGTCCGACCCGAGCCGCTCTCGAGCACCGGTCGCGAGCGCGGCGGCGGTCTGTGTGGACACCGCACCATGGTCGGCAAGGACCTGCGCGGGTACACCTGCGAGCGTGCCCTTGAGATCGGTGGCGTAGACGACGGCGCTACCGCGGAACGTCGTCGAGGCCCCCGGTCGCCGCGACAGGGCGGCCGCGAGCAGGCCACCGGTCAGCGACTCCGCGACTCCAACGGTCTGGCTCGCCGCCGCGAGCGCCTCGTGCACGATGTCGTCGAGCGTCTGCCGGTCGTGGCCCCAGACGTACTCACCCAGGACCAGGTCCGCGGCCTGGACGAGCGGCTCCAGCAGGGACGGGTCACGCGCTGTGGTGAAGCGCACCCGCACGACGGCGCCACCAGCCAGGTAGGACAGCGCGACGCCCCCGGGCAGCGTGACCGCCGCCTCCACCAGCTCGGCGACCGCGGACTCGCCCAGGCCCGAGACGAGGACCTGCCGGGTCGTGACGGCCCGACCGGTGCGCGCCGCCAGCCGTGGCCACACCGTCTCCGAGGCAGCCCGCAGCTCGTGCGGTGGCCCCGGCAGGGCAACCACGACCCGGTCACCCACGGCCAGCCAGAGCCCCGGAGCCGTGCCCACCGGGTTGTCGAGGACTTCGGCACCACGCGGCACGTCGGCCTGCACCAGGATCGCCTCCGGCATGGCCACGCCGTACGCCGCGAACTTCGCGCGCAGCCCGTCCTCGAGGGCCGGGACACGGTCGAGCGGGAGGTCGAAGGCGTGCGCCACTGCGTTGCGTGTCAGGTCGTCCACGGTCGGCCCGAGTCCCCCGGACAGCACGACGATGTCGGCCTCGACCAGGTGGTGGCGCAGCGCGGTGACCAGGCGCCCCAGGTCGTCGCCCACCGCGGCAGAGGCCACGACCTCCACCCCCGCCGCGGCCAGCTGGTGGCCCAGGTAGGCGGCATTGGAGTTGATGACGTCACCCAGGAGCAGCTCGCTGCCGACAGCGAGGACGGCGCCCTTCATGTCAGGCACCCCGCGCTGCCTTGCGGGCGCGCTTCATCGCAGCCCGGTCGCTGGTCTGCCGAAGGGTCAGAGCCCTCGCCACGTAGTCGATCCCGGTCACGACCGTGACCACGACGGCGAGTGCCATGACCACCGTCCGACCGCTCGCGAGCAAACCCGTGAGGGGCAGCACGTAGAAGCCGATCGCCAACCCCTGCAGCAGCGTCTTCAGCTTGCCCCCTCGGGAGGCCGGGATGACGCCGTGCCGGATGACCCAGAAGCGCAGCGCCGTCACACCGACCTCGCGCACCAGCACCACGACGGTGACCACCACGGGCAGGTCACCCAGGGACGACAGCCCGATCAGGGCCGCGCCCGTCAGGGCCTTGTCGGCGATGGGGTCGGCAAGCTTGCCGAAGGCCGTGACGAGGTTGCGGCTGCGGGCGATCTGGCCGTCGACCTTGTCGGTGTAGGAGGCCAGGGCGAAGACGCCGAACGCGGCCCAGCGCCAGCCGTGGGAGTGGCCCCCCTCGGCGAGCAGCGCCCCCACGAACACGGGGACCAGAAACAGCCGCAGGACCGTCAGCGCGTTGGCGATGTTCCACGCGCTGGCCGCCGACACCGGGGCAGCCATCGGCTCCAACGACGGCTTGCCGGGCAGGAGGGGGTCGAGCCGTGGCCCGGGCTCGACCGCGCTCACGGCGACGGCACGGCGACCAGGTCGACGCCCACCGAGCCGGTCACGACCGCCCGCACCAGCTGACCGACCCGCAGCGAGGCGTCGTACAGCAGGGTGGAGCCGTCGACCTCGGGCGCCTGGTGGAGGCCGCGGCCCTCGGCGACACCGTCCTCGACCGACTCGATGAGGACGTCGAGCAGCTCGCCGAGACGCTCCTCGGCGCGCTGCGCGGTGAGCTCCTCGGCGAGTGCGGTGATCCGGCTGACCCGCGCGTCCACGACGTCCTGCGGCAGGTGGTCGGGCAGGCCCTCGGCCTCGGTGCCGTCCTCGTCGGAGTAGCCGAAGACCCCGATCGCGTCGAGCCTGGCCTCGACGAGGAAGCGCTCGAGCTCAGCGACGTCGCCCTCGGTCTCGCCGGGGAAGCCGACGATGACGTTGCTGCGGATCCCGGCGGTGGGGGCCGCCGCGCGCACGTCCGCCAGCAGGGTCAGGAACGCGTCGGTGTTGCCGAAGCGGCGCATCCGACGCAGCACGGTCGCAGAGCTGTGCTGGAAGGACATGTCGAAGTACGGCGCGACGCCCGGTGTCGAGGTCAGCGTCCGGACGAGCGTCGGCCGCATCTCGGCGGGCTGCAGGTAGGAGAGCCGGACGCGAGGGATGATGGCCGCAAGCTCCGGTAGCAGCGTCTCGAGCAGCTTCAGGTCACCAAGGTCCTTGCCGTAGGACGTGGAGTTCTCCGAGACCAGGACCAGCTCGCGCACACCGTGGTCGGCCAGCCAGCGGGCCTCGGCCAGGACGTCCGAAGGACGGCGGCTCACGAACGCGCCGCGGAACGACGGGATGGCGCAGAACGCGCAGCGCCGGTCGCAGCCGGAGGCCAGCTTGAGCGACGCAACCGGGCCGTCGTCAAGCCGCTTGCGCAGGACGTGCGGACCGCCGGCGTGGCCGGGAATGCCCAGGCCGAGGTCGGCAGCAGGCTGCTGTCGCTCGACCGGGCTGATGGGGAGCAGCCTGCGGCGGTCTGCGGGGGTGTGGCTGTCGATGCGGCCACCGTCCAGGACCGTCTGCAGGTGGCTCGACAGGTCGGCATAGGAGTCGAAGCCCAGGACGGCATCGGCCTCGGGCAGCTGCGCCGCGAGCTCCTTGCCGTAGCGCTCGGCGAGGCAGCCCACCGCGACCACCTTCGCGCCGGTGTCGCTCGCAGCTAGCAGGGTGTCGATGCTGTCCTTCTTGGCGGACTCCACGAACCCGCACGTGTTGACCACCACGACGTCCGCGTCCTCGTCGGTCAGCGTCCAGCCTGCGGCGTCGAGCCGACCCGCAAGCTCTTCGGAGTCGACCTCGTTACGGGCACAGCCCAAGGTGACGAGGGACAGACGGCGGGTCACCCGCTGAGTCTAGGTGCGGGACGCGGGAGTCTCAGCGGAGTCAGAGGGCTGTGAGGCCCGTAGCGGTGCACTCGAAGCGCCGGACCGCGCCGGAGGCGCCTGCCGGACCACTGTCCTTGCCACCGCAGTTGAGGTTGACGGACATGGCGTTGCCGACCACGACCTTCAGGCGGTTCGGGTCGCTGAAGTCCTTGAAGGTGCCGTTGCCCAGCACCCCCTCGAACAAGGTCGTGCTGGCGTTGCTGACGCTGACCCAGGAGGGCGTTCCGATGACGCGCAGGCGCAGCTGGGCCCCCGTGACCGGTGGCTTCGAGGCGACGGCGTCTGGCCCCGGGGTGTGTACGGCGGGTGGTGTCGTGGTCGCGGGCGCCGTGGTGGGCTGGCCCGCGCCGAGGTTCGTCCGGGACGATTCGCCGGAGGAGCTGAGGTAGCCGACCGACACGAGAGCGACGAGCACGGCGGCGGCACCGGCGCCGGCCAGACCCCACCGCGGACCCCGTCGTTCGCGAACCAGGGAGGCGGTGGCCGAGGCGGCAAAGGCGCTGCCCCCGAAGGAGGTGACCACCGGGGCAGCCACGGGGGCGGCGTCGACGACGAGGGGGGCCACCGGGCCCTGAGCCTGGTCGAACAGGGCCAGCAGCGGACCAGCGTCGACCCGCAGCGAGGAGGCGATGGACTTGACGTGGCCGCGGGCGTAGACGCTGGCACCGCTGCTGGCGAAGCGGTCGCTCTCGAGGTCGCGGATCAGTGTCGCCCGGATGCGGGTGTCGTTGCTGACCTGCTCCACCGAGTGGCCAGCCCCTTCGCGGGCGGAGCGAAGGGCGGCACCGAGCGTGTGCTCGCCACCGGCTCCGTCGTGGGAGCGGGCGTCATGGGAGCTGCGGTCGTCGGCGGGGCCGGGAGACACGGGACAAACCTCACAGGAGGGACAGCGATACCGGGGAAGGTAGCGGGCGGCGGTACAGGGAGGGGGACGTGCAGGGATGGACACCACCATCCTAGGACCGCAGTGGCCACGTCGACAAAGCGCCTGCGTCGGTTGCGCGTGACCGCCCAGCGCTGAGCTGCTGTCCGCCGCGACTCAGGTTGCTCCCGGGCCCTCTCGGCGACCGCCGTGCCGGATCAGGCCCGCCGGGCCGGAACGCAGGTCCCGGTGCATCAGCACCTGGTCGAACCGCGCGGGTCCCACGCTCAGCACGTCTGGCCGCCGACCCGTCACCACGAACCCGAGCCCCGCATACAGCCGCAATGCGCCGTGGTTGTTACCTCGCACGTCGAGCGTCAGCACCTCGACAGCCGCCTCACGGGCGTCCTGGACGAGCAGCTCCATCACCGCCCTGGCCGCCCCCCGCCCACGCGCGTCAGGGTGGGTCATGACCTTCGTGACCTGGGCCAGGGCGTGCAGCACGACCCCGTCGTACCGGCGCCAGGCGCCGCAGGCAAGGACTGTGCGACCGTCGGTGCAGACCGCCAGCCGTGCGCCTGAGGCGAGTAGGGCCTCCAGCCAGTCCAGGACCTCCTCGGCGGGAGGGACAGTCAGCCAACCGACGGCTCCGCCGGTGGCCGCAACGGCCTGGACCAGCTCGACGAGACCGGCTCGGTGCCGCGCGCTGAACCAGGTGACCTCCACCGCCTGACCTTAGGGTCGGCCGGCCACTCAGCAGTTGCTGGTGACGAAGGCGATGATGTGATCCCAGGCCTTCTCGCAGGCCTGCGTGTGCTCGGGAGCGGTGCGGTCGAAGAACGAGTGCGGCATGCCGTCGAAGACCACCAGGTCGGCGGGGACCGGGACGACCTCGGCGAACTGCGTAGCGTCCTCGACCGGGATGTGGGCGTCCGCCCCGGCAACGAGCATCAGCAGCGGGGCCGTCATCTCGTCGACGACCGGCAGCGGGACCGAGGACCGACCGTAGAACCCGATGCAGCCCGCGAGCCCGGCGGTGTCCGCGCTCTGCCGCCACGAGTAGGACCCACCGAAGCAGAACCCCAGCGTGAACACCTGCTCGACGCCGAGCGCACGCAGGTGCGCCACCCCAGCCGCAACGTCGGCCGCGATGCCCTCGGGCGTCGCCTTCTGCACCTCGGGCATGAAGTCGAAACCATCGCTGCGGTCCTCGCCCTCGACGGTCCGGCCGAAGTAGTCGATCGCCACGGCCTCCCAACCGAGCTCAGCAAGGCGCACCGTCAGATCGCGGTAGTAGGCGTGCAGCCCACGGACGTCCGGCATCACGACGACCCCTACCCTGGAGGGCGTCGCCGCGCGGCACTCGTGCGCCATCAGGACGTTGCCGTCGGCGGCGGTGAGGGTCAGCGCGCGCTGCTCCCCGGCCGTTCCGGCACCGGGCGCGGAGGGGGCGAGCGAGCCGTCGGCGAAGCACATGAGCCGAACCTAACGCAGCCCCGCTCAGCCCCGGAGCAGCAGCAGCGTCCCGTCGAGCTCCTCGGGCGTGACGAGCACGTCGCGCGCCTTGGAACCCTCGGACGGTCCGACGATGCCCCGGCTTTCCATCAGGTCCATCAGACGACCAGCCTTGGCGAAGCCCACCCGCAACTTGCGCTGGAGCATTGACGTCGACCCGAACTGGGTCGTGACGACTAGCTCGACGGCCTGCAGGAGCACGTCGAGGTCGTCGCCGATCTGTTCGTCACCCTGGCGTTCGGCGACGACCGGTGCGGACAGGTCCTCCCGAAACGCCGGCTGCCGCTGCGCCTTGCAGTGGTCGACGACCGCTCTCACCTCGGCGTCGGTGACCAGCGCACCCTGGATCCGCAACGGCTTGGACGCACCCATCGGCAAGAACAGCGAGTCGCCCTTGCCGATCAGCTTCTCCGCGCCGGGCTGGTCGAGGATGACCTTGGAGTCGGTCCCACTGGAGGTCGCGAAGGCCAGCCGCGACGGAACGTTTGCCTTGATCAGCCCGGTGACGACGTCGACCGACGGGCGTTGCGTCGCGATGACCAGGTGGATGCCGGCGGCGCGCGCGAGCTGGGTGATACGGACGATGGAGTCCTCGACGTCGCGTGGCGCGATCATCATCAGGTCAGCGAGCTCGTCGATGATGACCAGCAGGTAGGGGTAGGGCTTGTACACCCGCTCCGACCCGGGAGGGGCCACCAGCTGACCGGCCCGGACGGCGGCGTTGAACTCATCGACGTGCCGGAAACCCGAGGCGGCAAGGTCGTCGTACCTCATGTCCATCTCGCGGACGACCCACTGCAGGGCCTCGGCGGCCTTCTTGGGGTTGGTGATGATGGGGGTGATCAGGTGCGGGATCCCCTCGTACGACGTGAGCTCGACCCGCTTGGGGTCGACCAGCACCATCCGCACCTCATCAGGGGTGGCCCGCGACAGGATGCTCACGAGCAGCGAGTTGATGCACACCGACTTGCCGGCGCCGGTCGCGCCCGCGATCAGGATGTGCGGCGTCTTCGCGATGTTGGCGCAGACGAAACCGCCTTCGATGTCCTTGCCCAAACCGACGAGCATCGGGTGGTGGTCATTCGTCGCCACCGGGCTGCGCAGGATGTCGCCGAGAGAGACCTGCTCACGGTCGGTGTTGGGGATTTCGATGCCGATCGCACTCTTGCCGGGGATGACGTCGATGATCCGGACGTCGGGGCTCTTGACGGCGTAGGCGATGTTGCGGGCGAGGGTCTTGATCCGCTCGACCTTGACGGCCGGGCCCAGCTCGATCTCGTAGCGGGTGACCGTCGGGCCGCGGCTGAAGCCGGTCACCCGGGCGTCGACCTGGAAGTCCACCAGCACCTGCGACAGCGCGGCGATGACCTCGTCGTTGGCGGCGCTGCGCTTCCTCGGCGGCGTACCGGCACCCAGCAGCTCCGGTGGGGGCAGCAGGTAGTCGCCCTTGAGCACCAGCTGTTCGGCCTTCTTGGGGACGGGCGTGTGCGGCGGCAGCTCGGCGGCGACCCGCGCGCGGTCGTCCTCGGCGACCACCACCGGGTTGAGGTCCTCGGGGGGTGGTTGCACGCCGACCAGCACGCCGACGCGGCGCCGCGGCCGGCTGCGGTTGAGGGGGGCAAGCGGCTGCAGCCCGACCTGGGGCTCGGCCACGACCAGCGGCCGGCGCAGCAGGGCCTTGTCGCGCAGTTGGGCGAGCCGTCGCGGCACCTGGTGCACGGGCGTGGCGCTCACGACCAGCAGCCCGAACGCCGCGAGCAGCAGCAACACCGGGACGGCGATGTACGGCGTCAGCAGGTGCTCCAGCGGGTCGCCGAGCACGAACCCGACCACCCCGCCCTTGTCGGCCCGTGGCAGGTCCCCACGGACGATGTGCAGGACTCCGAGCGCGCC
>JAYUBO010000218.1:0-1535 GCA_043740815.1 Frankiales bacterium
AACGGTGGCTCCGAAAGCCACAGCGCCGTGGGCCACCGCACCGTCGCGTCGTGCCGATGGCCCTGTCAGCGGCGCAGGGGACCGACAGTGACCACGCAGGTAGTGCCGCTGACTCCTGCTCGGTGGTTGACGGGATGGTCACCAAACGTGCCCGCCCTGGCGCTAGCGGTCCTGGCGGTCGCGGTGTACTCCCTGGCGGTCCGGCGGGTGCGGGCCCGCGGCGGGCACTGGGACAGGGCATCGACCTGCTGGTTCGCCGGTGTTGGCGTCGGTTCGCTGCTGCTGGTGACCTGCTCATTCCTGGGCACGTACTCCCGGGTCCTGTTCTGGCCACTGGCGGTGCAGGACGTGCTGCTGATGACGCTCGTCCCGGTCGGGCTGACGCTCGGCCGGCCGGTAGCCCTCATGCGGTTACTTCGCCCAACACTTGGCGCGGTTGCCTCCCGCCCGCGACGCACGCTGGGCCGGCTGCTGGGTTTCCCCCTCACCGGATCGGTCCTGGCCGTCACGCTGTTGCTGCTCATCTACACGACGGGTTGGGACCAGGCCCGGCTTGAACACCCGGCGCTGCTGGAATTGACCCGGTTGGCGTTACTCATCGTGGGCTGCGGGTTCCTGTTCCCGCTGCTCGGCATCGACGAAGGCACCGGAACAACGTCCTACCCGGTCCGGGCCCTGATCGCCTTCCTCGACGGGTTGCTCGATGCCTTACCCGGCCTTGCTGTCCTCGGAACCGGGCACGTCATCGCAGCGGGCTACTACGCCCACCTCACACGCTCCTGGGGCCCGTCGCCCGCCAGGGCGCAGCAGATCGGCGGCACCGCAATGGTTGCGCTCAGTGAGCTGGTCGGGCTCCCCGCGCTGCTGGTGCTCCTGTTGGCGTGGGTACGCAGCGACGCCCGCCAAGCCAGCGACGTCGATGCGGAACTCGACGCCCTCAACGCTGCCGAGCAGGTAGCCCGCGGCGAGCACAACGACCCGACACAGAACGTCCTTCTGCATCGACCGTGGTGGGAGATCGAAACCAGTTCGCTCGCCGACCGGGGCCGCCGCAGCGGCTGGGCGCAGACCGAGGAGCAGCCGCATCGGCGCGACGCGGACCCCACGGCACGTTGAGCTCCCCTTGAGGTAGGCGCATGGACGCCAACCAGTCTTCACCTGACCCGTGGCCCAGTCCGGGTCGGTCTGCTCGATCTGCTCGATCTGCTCGATCTGCTCGGTCTGCTCGATCTGCTCGATCTGCTCGGTCTGCTCGGTCTGCTCGGTCTGCTCGGTCTGCTCGATCCAGGCAGCAGGGTCCATGCCGGCCGTGCTGGACATCGCCTTGCTCTCGTGGAGGATCAGGGCGACACCGCCTCGGTGTCCGCACGACACGCTCATCGTCCAACTCGTCGTACGGGAGCTACCTGGTTGCGACGGCGGGTCGTGAGCCGCGCCCCGGCATAGGGACCGACCGCCTTGACTGGGCCCCCTTCGGCTACCTGTCGCGGCCGAGCCGCGCTGCCGGTAGCCGGGGCACGGTCCAGCGATCGGCC
>JAYUBO010000219.1:0-37019 GCA_043740815.1 Frankiales bacterium
CTGCAGGGTCGCGCGCAGATCGGCAAGGGCATGTGGGCGGCGCCCGACAGCCTCGCCGCGATGCTCGACAAGAAGGTGGAGCACCCGCTGGCGGGAGCGACCTGTGCCTGGGTTCCGTCACCGACCGCCGCAACCCTGCACGCTCTGCACTACCACCAGGTCGACGTCCAGCAACGCCAGCGCGACCTCACCGGTGGGCGGCGCGCCACTCTGGCACAACTGCTCACCATCCCGGTTGGCGAGGGATCTGCGTGGTCGGAGCAGGACCGGCAGGCCGAGCTCGACAACAACCTGCAAGGAATTCTTGGCTACGTGGTGCGATGGGTCGACGCCGGTGTCGGCTGCTCCAAGGTTCCGGACATCCACGGTGAGGCGCTCATGGAGGACAGGGCGACATGCCGCATCTCCTCCCAGCACGTCGCGAACTGGCTGCTGCACGGCATTGTCACGACTGAGCAGGTCGAGCAGACGCTCCGTCGCATGGCCCTCGTGGTCGATGCGCAGAATGCCGACGACGCGACCTACGTCCCGATGGCTCCGTCCTTTGACGGAGAGGGGTTCCTGGCCGCACGCGAGCTCGTCCTTCACGGTCGCCAGCAGCCGAACGGTTACACCGAGCTGGTCCTACACCGCCGCCGCCAGAGCGCGAAAGCCCTGGCACGAAAGGGATTGACATGACCCTTGACCTCAGCGCCGCCCGCGCCCTGATCACTGCTGCGCGCTCCTACGCGCAGGCTGCGGGATTCAAGCCGGTCACCGTGGTTGTCCTGGACGCCGGCGGCCACGTTCTTGCCGCGGAGCGAGAAGACGGCTCGTCCAACAAGCGGTTCGAGATCGCGTACGCCAAGGCGCACGGCGCCATCTCCCTCGGCATAGGCTCGCGCACCCTCATGGAACGCGCTGAGCAGCAGCCCTTTTTTGTCACGGCAGTGACCTCAGCGATCGGGGGCGCCCTCGTCCCGGTCCCGGGCGGCGTACTGGTGCGGGACTCAAGCGGTGGGCTCGTTGGCGCCGTAGGTGTCTCCGGTGACACCTCGGACAACGACGAACAAGCTGCTGTGGCAGGTGTGGAGGCGTTAGGGCTCGTCGCTCAGCTGTGACACGTCGTGAGGGCAGTGGTGGCCGCCGAGCTTGAGCAGGGCTTTTTTTACCAGCTGGTTTCACGCCGTCTTTCCAAGTGGGAGAACGGGCGTGGGGGGGCCGGGAGGGCTGCCCGCGGGCAGTCATCGAGCGACAGACCGGCGTGTCTGAAGGCGTCGTCGCAAAGCGAGGACGTGGTCCATCCCTTGCGCAGTCCGTAGGCGGTCAGGGACACGCGAAAGATGGTGACGCTGTAGCGAGCCGGGCTGTCGTAGACGGAGCTGATCGTGCCGATGTGGACCGCCTCGCCAGGCCGGTCGGCCCCCGGGGCCCAGGGCGCCTCGTACCGGCGCCAGGTGCCGACCCGCGTCCACCAGTGACCGCCCTCGCGGACGTCGTCCTCGGACAGCGCCTTCAGGATGGTCCGGGCTGCCGTCTCCGACAGCACGGCAGCCGGCCGGATGACCTCCTGCGCGGCGAAGTCGTTCGTGCCAACTGTCGTCATCCTCACAGCCTCGACAGGGGTACGCGCGCACCCAACGGGCTGGGGCGACCGAACAGGTAGCCCTGCCCGTGGCTGCAGCCCATCGCCCGGAGCATGTCGAGCTGGGCCTCGTTCTCGATGCCCTCGGCGACCGTCTTCAGACCCAGGTCGGCGCACATGCCCAGGACTGCCTTGACGATGGCCTGAGCGCTGGGGTCGGTCAGGAGGGGCGCCACGAAGGACATGTCGATCTTCACGACGTCCACCGGAAACTGGCGCAGCAAGCAGAGCGAGGAGTAGCCGGTGCCGAAGTCGTCCAAGGAGATGTGTACGCCGAGCTCGGAAAGCTCCTGCAGCTCCCGCGCCAGGGTCGACGTCGCGGAGATAAGTGCTGTCTCGGTGATTTCCAGGTGCAGCCGTTCAGGAGCCAGGCCGGACTCCACCAAGGCCTGGGTGACGTCCGCGGCGACACCAGGGCGGGTCAGTTGGGACGGTGAGGCGTTGACGGCCACCCAGGTGCCCGTCGGAAGGCCCCCCGAACGTGTCGCGTCTTCGCAGGATTGCTTCAGCATCCACCAGCCCAGCGGGTGGATCAGGCCGCTGCTCTCAGCCAGCTCGAGGAACTGCGCCGGCGGGAGCAGCCCGTGCTGAGGGTGTTCCCAGCGGACGAGGGCCTCGTGACCGATCACCGCTAGGTTGTCAAGTGACACAACGGGCTGGTAGTAGGCGCGCATCTCGTCGGCGCCGAGTGAGACGCGGAGCTCGTCTTCTAGCTGGAGGTCGGCTCGGGTCGCGATCCGGTCTACGGCTGGGTCGAAGGCGATGTAGCGGGCGCGGCCGAGTCGCTTCGCCCTGAGAAGGGCCAGGTCGGCGCGCATGAGGACGTCGTCCGCGCTGTCGGGGTGCGCGCCAATGGTGCCGCCCAGTGAGAGCGACACGGCGTGCTGATGACCGCCGAGCTGGAACGGCGCTTCGAGGGCTGCGGTCATCCGCTGGGCGATGCTGGCCAGTTCGGCGTGGCTCGAGACGCCTTCGAAGATCATGACGAACTCGTCGCCTCCCACGCGGCCGAGCAGGTCCTCGGGACGCAGCGGCCCACGGAGGCGCTCGGCGACCTGCATCAACAGGTGGTCGCCCGCCGCGTGACCGAGCGAATCGTTCACGAGCTTGAACCGATCGACGTCGCAATAGAGGACACCGACACCGCCCCCCGGGTGGTCCTCCAGAGCGGAGGCGAGCCACTGCCTGGTCAAGAAGCGGTTCGGGGCCCCTGTCAGGCCGTCGTGGAGCGCGCGGTTCGCGAGCTCGAGCTCGGCTTCGCGACGACTGGTGATGTCCTCGAGCTGCAGCACCACCCGCGCGCCCGAGCCCGCCGTGCCCAAGGCGGCGGCTGTGAGGCGGCCCCAGACAGGCTCCGCTCCGAACAGGAGCAGCCGGTCGGCCTGAACGTTCTTGCCGTCCGCAGCAAGGACAGCCGCCCAGAACTCCCGGATCGGTTGACCGGTCTGGTCAGACAGGATGTCGCTGAGGTGCATGCGGGTCATCTCGTGCTCGCGCCAGCCGCTCATCCGCACGAGGGCCTCGTTGACGACCAGGATGTTGCCGTCCGCGTCCAGCAGGGCTCCACCGATAGGGGAGTGCTCGAAGGCCACCCGCCATTGGTGCTCGGAGGCGGCAAGCAGGTCCGCCGCCTCTACCTCATGGGTCACATCACGACCGACGACCAGGATCGGTGTCCCTGGCTCGTCGGCCAACAGCTTGGCCGAGACGTCCAGCCAGGACGTCCCCGACGGCAGGGTGGTCTGGAGGGTCATCCGGGCGCTTCCGGTCGTGAGGACCCGGTGGGACAGCTCTCGACCGGCGGCCCGTTGAGTCTCGTCGAGAACGACGGTGGCCAGGCCTACGGTGGCCGCAGCTTCAAGGGACGAGCCGAGCAATCGGGACACGTTCTCACTGGCAGCCAACAGCTCGCCGGTGAGCGCGATACGCATGACGAAGTCCGCGTCCGTCGCGGCGATGACGGGCACACCGTTAAAGGGCGCTGGGGTCATGCCCTCATGTCGACAGGTTTGGCCCAAAGGTTGACCCCTGGCCGAGACGCAATCCGCTGTTGACCTGTTGGGCCGTTCGGAGCAGTAGCTGGGGCACAACAGGAGCACGTGCCGGGCGTCGGCTGAACAGCGTCCAACGTGCGACCGATCGGGCGCGGCGCGACAGCGTGCAGACGGAGGGTCCATGGGAAACAGGACGGGGGCGTTACGCTCCCGCGGTGACCGAGGTGTCGGAGTCTGTGAGCCCAACCCGGCCGGGTGCCAGCCAGGAGCCCGATGTCCGGCTGCACGGCGTGACGAAGCGCTTCGCCGACGTTCTCGCTGTTGACGATCTGTCTCTTGAGGTCTACCCGGGCGAGTTCTTCGCACTGTTGGGCCCGTCCGGATCGGGCAAGACCACGTGCTTGCGGATGATCGCCGGTTTCGAACAGCCGACGGCTGGCACCGTGTGGCTGGCCGGCCGGGACGTCACGCAGGTCGCGCCGTTCCAGCGCGAGGTCAACACCGTCTTCCAGGACTATGCGCTGTTCCCGCACATGACGGTCGACGATAACGTGGCGTACGGCCTCAGGGTCCGGAAGGTTCCCAAGGCCGAGCGGCTGGAGCGGGTGCAGGAGGCGTTGCGCACAGTTCGGCTTGTGGGGTACGGCGACCGCCGCCCCGGTCAGCTCTCGGGTGGCCAGCGCCAGCGGGTCGCGCTTGCCCGGGCGCTAATCAACCGTCCGAAGGTGCTACTGCTGGACGAGCCGCTCGGCGCGCTCGACCGCAAGTTGCGTGAGCAGATGCAGTTCGAGCTCAAGTCCCTGCAGCGCGAGCTTGGCATCACGTTCGTGTTCGTCACGCACGACCAGGACGAGGCGTTGACCATGTCCGACCGGATTGCGGTCTTCAAGGACGGCAAAGTCGAGCAGGTCGGCACCCCCGAGGACGTGTACGACCGTCCGGACACCCCCTTCGTCGCCGACTTCATCGGCACCACCAACGTCGTCGAGGGTGTCGCCGCGGTCACCCTGTTCGGCACCGAGGGCCCTTACGCGCTGCGTCCCGAGCGTCTGCAGCTGCTCGTTGGCGAGCACACCCCCGGACCCGGACGGGGTGCGGCCACCGGCCGCGTCGTCGACCTTGTCTCCGCGGGTGCCCAGTTCCGGCGGGTGGTCGCTCTCGACCTCGGCCCGAGCTGGGTGGTGACCACCCCGGCCACCGGCGATTCCTCACACGGCCCGCGCCGAGGTGACCGGGTGACACTCACGTGGCACGACGATGCGGCACGACGACTCGGTTGAACCACTCCGTTCACACAGCGCGAATGAAACAGAGAGAAGGACACCATGTACGGACGGCACAGAACGCTGGCAGTGATGTCGGGGCTTGTCGCATCGGTGCTGCTCGCCGCCGGGTGCGGCAGCTCCAGCAGCTCCAGCAAAAGCAACAACGCCGCGCCGGCCGTCCCCAAAGTCCCTCTGCAGAAAACGGTCGGTCCTGGTGAGGGCCAGCTCGACCTGGTGAACTGGGCCGGATACGCCGAGGACGGCACCAACGACAAGACCGTGGACTGGGTGCACCCCTTCGAGAAGGCCACCGGCTGCAAGGTCAACGACAAGATCGGCAACACCTCCGACGAGATGGTCACGCTGATGAAGTCCGGTCAGTACGACGGTGTCTCGGCCTCTGGGGACGCCACCCTTCGGTTGGTCTACGGCGGCGATGTCGCCCCGGTGGCCACCGCGCTGGTCCCCAACTACGCCAGCATTCAACCTTTCTTGAAGGACCGTCCCTGGAACTCCGTGAACGGCCAGATGTACGGCATCCCGCACGGCTGGGGTGCCAACCTGTTGATGTACAACGCGGCGTCGGTCAGGCCGGCACCAACCTCGTGGAGTGCGGTGTTCGACCCGAACTCGCCGTACAAGGGCAAGGTGACGGCGTATGACTCGCCCATCTACATCGCTGATGCGGCGCTCTACCTGAAGGCGACCAAGCCGGACCTGAAGATCACCAACCCCTATGCGCTGGACAAGACCCAGCTTGCTGCCGCAGTGGTCCTGCTGAAGGCGCAGCGCAAGAACGTCGGCGAGTACTGGGCTGACTACACCAAGGAGGTGCAGGCCTTCGAGTCGCGCAACAGCGTCGTCGGTACCACCTGGCAGGTGATCGCGAACCTGGTGGCGGCGGACAAGAAGGTGGGGGTACAGGCGATCACCCCCAAGGAAGGCACCACCGGCTGGTCGGACACCTGGATGATCGCCGCCAAAGCCAAGCATCCGAACTGCATGTACAAGTGGATGAACTGGATCACGTCGGCAAAGGTCAACGCCCAGGTGGCCGAGTGGTTCGGGGAGGCGCCGGCGCAGTCCCTGGCGTGTACCGAGACCGCCGACAAGGGCTTCTGTACGACCTATCACGCAGCGGACAAGGCCTACTCGGACGCGATCGCGTACTGGACCACCCCGACCACCCACTGCCTGGACGGACGGGGCAACATCTGCACCGACTACGCCGCCTGGACCCAGGCGTGGACCGACATCAAGGGCTGACGCAGCGCGGGTCTGGCTGGCTGCATCGCCACGCCAACGCCCGGCTGCTCGGCCTGCTGTCGCTGCCCGCAGCGTGGCTCGTGCTCGCCTACCTCGGCGCGCTCGTGGCCATGCTGCTGGCCGCGTTCTGGACCACCAACGACTTCACCGGCGCGATTGAGCACACCACCACGCTCACCAATTTCACGGCGCTGGTGACCCAGCCGGTGTACCGGACGATCGCGGTGCGCTCGCTCGGGGTAGCGGCGCTCGTCACGCTCGTCGATGCCGTGGTAGCCATGCCGATGGCCTATTACATGGCCAAGGTGGCTTCGCCCCGGGTGCGGCGGATGCTGTTGGTGGCGGTGCTCACGCCCCTGTGGGCGTCGTACCTGGTGAAGGCCTATGCCTGGCGCGTGATGTTGGCCAATGGCGGGGTCATCGACTGGCTACTGGCCCCTGTCGGGCTGCACGGACCGGGCTACGGCCTGCTGGCGACGGTCCTGACCCTGTCCTACCTGTGGTTGCCGTTCATGGTGCTGCCGCTGTTCGCCGGGCTCGAACGCATCCCTGACACCTTGCTCGAGGCGTCGGCGGACCAGGGGGCGCGGGCCGGACGGACGTTCCGGTCGATTGTCCTGCCGCTGTTGTACCCCGCACTGTTCGCCGGCGCCCTCTTCACGTTCTCCCTGTCGTTGGGGGACTACATCACGGTGAAGATCGTGGGCGGCGCCACCCAGCTGGCCAGCAACGTGATCTACGACAACATCACCACCGGTGGCAACCTGCCGTTTGCCGCTGCGGCGGCCTTCTTCCCCATCCTGGTCATGGTTTTCTTCCTGGTCGGAGCACGACGCACCGGCGCACTGGACGAGCTGTAGATGCTGGGGAGCCGGGGACGTCGCCTGCTCGCCGGGCTGATGGCGCTCGGGCTGCTGATCGTCTACCTGCCGCTGGCAGTGGTGCTCCTCAACAGCTTCAACAGCTCCCGGACGTTCAGCTGGCCGCCCACCTCCCTCACCACGCACTGGTGGTCGCAGGCCTGGGACAGCCAAGGTGCGCGGAGTGCGCTGCGGACCAGCGTCGAGGCGGGGCTGGGCGCGACCGCGATCGCGCTGCTGCTGGGCACGATGGCCGCCTTCGCCGTGGCCCGGTACAGGTGGTTCGGCCGCAGCACGGTGTCCTTCCTGGTGCTGCTCCCCATCGCGCTGCCCGGAATCGTTACGGGCATTGCGCTGAACAACGCCTTCCGGGTTGCGGGCACCACGTTTGGCCTGGTGACGATCATCATCGGCCACTCGACGTTCTGCATCGTGCTGGTCTACAACAACGCGCTCGCCCGGCTGCGCAGGGTGGGGGGCACCCTGGAGGAGGCGTCCATGGACCTGGGTGCCGGGGTCTGGCAGACCTTTCGCTTCGTCACCTTTCCGCTGCTGCGGTCGGCCCTGTTGGCCGGCGCCCTGCTGGCATTTGCCCTGTCCTTCGACGAGATCATCGTCACGACGTTCACCGCCGCGCCGGGGGTGCAGACCCTGCCGCTGTGGATCTTCGCGAACCTGTTTCGACCCAACCAGGCGCCGGTGATCAACGTGGTGGCGGCCGGGTTGGTCGTGCTGTCGGTGATCCCGGTCTGGCTCGCGCAGCGAGTGTCCGGCGAGCCGGCCGGCGTGCGGCGCTGAGTCGCTACGCCTCCGCGCGGGTGAGGAAGTCGTTCATCGTCCGCATGCAGTCTTCGCGCTCTTCATAGAAAGGCATATGCGCACTTTTCTCGAACAGGGCGAACTCTGAACCGGGGAGGTGGTTGTGCATCAGCTCCATGTGCTCCGGGGTGCACTCGTCATAGCGGCCGGCGATGAACAAGGTCGGCAGGGTGATCTCCTTCAGCCGGTCCAAGATGTCCCACTCCTTGAGGTTGCCGATGACCTTGAAGTCGCTGGGCCCCACCATCGTCATGTAGATTTCTATGCCGACGTTGGCGAAGGACTCCTCGAGACCTCTGGGCCAGGGCTGCAAGCGACAGATGTAGGTCTGGTACCAGATCGCAATCGCTCCCTGGTACTCCGGACAGTTGTAGAACTCGTTGTCCTCGTGATAATCGATGGTGTCCTGCACGTCCTGGGGCAGCAAAGCCTTCAGCCGGGCGGTGTCCTGCGACAGTCGCGGCATGCTCGCCAGGCTGTTGGACACGATCAGGCTGACCAGGTCCGTCGTGCGGTCGAGCACGTACTGCTGCGCCAGCATGCCACCCCAGGAGTTACCGAACAGGTGGTGACGATCGAGGCCGAGCTGCTCGCGGACGGCGTCGACCTCACGTAGCGAACGGTCCATCGTCCACAGCGATGTGTCGCTGGGCGTCTCGGACTTCCCGCAGCCCAACTGGTCCCAGAAGATGACTCGACGGCGGTCGGCCAGGTCCTCCAGCGGCGTCAGGTAGTTGTGCGCGAAGCCGGGTCCGCCGTGGGCGACCAGCAGCGGCGGCAGGTCCCCTTCCTCCCCCACGGACTTGTACCAGACCTTCCCCCCGGGAACGTCGAGCGTGCCTTCTTGGGTACGCAGTGCGGCGGTCACAGTTCTCCCTCGGATCGACCAACAGGTGGCGTGCTTGCAACGAGCCAGCATCGGGACCGCACGGTCTCCGACACCAAAAAAAGTGGCGGTTCTTCGGCGCACCGGTCGTGCGCGTGACCGCATCGACCCCGGAACAGGCAGCCGTCCTCGGCAAGGAAGCCCCGGTCAGGGCGTTGCGTGAGTGACATGCCCTGGTGTGGCACCGAGTCCAGCAGCAACTGGCTGTACGGGTGAGCTGCCGCGTGGAAGACCTGTTCCACCGGGCCCTGCTCCATCAGCTGTCCGCGGTAGAGCACCAGGACGCGGTCGGCCACCTGACGAATGACAGCCAGGTCGTGCGAGATGAAGATGTAGGTCAGAGCGAGCTCGGCGCGCAGGTCACTGAGAAGGTTCAGGATCTGGGCCTGGATCGAGACATCAAGAGCCGACACCGCTTCGTCGAGCACGATGACCGAGGGCTCCGCTGCCAACGCCCGGGCTATGGCAAGGCGCTGACGTTGACCCCCGGACAGCGAGCGGGGTACCGCGGTGGCGTAGCTCGCTCCGAGCCCTACGGCCTCGAGCAGCTCTGCCGTGCGTGCGGTGCGCTCGGCCTGGCTCCGGTCGAAGTGAACGCGCTGCACCTCATCGAGCACCAGGCCCACCGGCTGCCGTGGGTCCAGCGAGGAGTAGGGGTCCTGAAACACCATCTGGATCCGCCTGGCATGCCTTTTGCGGTCGGCGGCTTTTGGCGGCTCCGGCAGCGTCTCGCCGTTGACCGTGATGGTGCCTGAGCTGGGCACCTCGAGCCCCACGAGCATCCGGGCCAGCGTGGACTTCCCAGAGCCGGACTCGCCGGCGATGCCGAGGCATTCAGCTTGCCCGACGGTCAACGAGATGTCGCGGACAGCGTGGACATCATTGTTCTGGGCCGAACGCTTGCGCCGGGCATGGAAGGTCTTCGACAGTCCTTGCACCCTGACCGCGTCGTTCGTGGGGTCAGTCACCGAGGTGCACGCTTTGCTTCATCTGGTCGCGGAGCTGGTCCGCACGGATGCATGCGGTCAAGGTCCCCGGCTCCAGCTGGTACAGAGCGGGCGTCATCTGCTCGCAGTCCGCGACCGCGTAGCTGCAGCGTTCCCTGAAGGGGCAGCCGGTCGTGGTCTCACGCGCCGAAGCGGGTCGCCCAGGTACGACCTGGAGCCGCTCGACCCTGCGATCCAGACGCGGCCTGGCTCCGACCAGTGCGGCGGCATACGGATGCGCAGGGGCGTCGAACAGGTCAGCCGCCGACTGCACCGCCATGGGGCGGCCGGCGTACATCACCACGACTTTGTCGCACAGGACCGACGCCAGCGCGAGGTCGTGGGTAATGAACAACAGGGACAGGCCCCTCGACTCCTGCAGGTCACGCAGGATGGCCAAGATGTCGGACTGGACGGTGACGTCCAGGGCCGTAGTGGCCTCGTCGGCGATGATCATCTTCGGCTCGCAGGACAGTGCACCGGCAATCATCACCCGCTGCAGCATCCCGCCTGAGAGCTGCCCAGGGTAGGAGCCGAGGACCCGGTCGGCCTCGCCGATGCCCAGGCTGTGCAGGAGTGTCGCCGATCGTTCACGGGCTTGCTGCTTCGTCATGCCCTTGTGCAGACGCAGGCCTTCCCCGATGTAGTCCTCGATGGTCCACAGCGGATCGATGTGCGCACGGGGGTCTTGGAAGATCATCCCGATCTGGTCGCTACGGACCTTGCGCAGTTCCCGCCGGGTCATGGTGAGCGTGTTGTTGCCCAAAAAGTGCACCTGGCCGGTGCTGCGGGCGCCGGGTGGGAGCAGACCGATGATGGATCGGGCGGTGACGGACTTGCCGCTTCCGGACTCACCGACGAGCCCCACCACTTCACCTGCCTGGATGGTCAGGCGCATCTCCCGCACGATGGGCTGCAACGCCCCGCCGATGAGCAGGGAGGTGGTCAGGTCCTGGATGTCGAGGACTGGTGCGCCGGGCGGTAACCCCGTGGGAGGTGCGGACGCCGACGCGGGCAAGGCACTGGGTATCGTCACGCGCCCCGGACCAATCGCTTGGCGATGGCATCGCCCAGCACGTTGAACGCGATGACGGCGACCGCCACGGCGACGGAGGCAACGGTCACCTGGGTGACGGAGAACAGGATGCTCTGCCGCCCGTCGGAGAGCATCTGCCCCCAGTCCGGGGTGGGCGGCTGTACGCCCAGACCCAAGAACGCCAGTCCGGCCAGGTCCAGCAGGGCATAGCCGAAGTTCAGCGTCGACTGCGCCACAATCGTCCCCGCCACGTTCGGGAGGATGTGGAACAGGCAGACCCGAAGGCCGCTGAAGCCCTGGATCCGACAGGCGTCGACGTAGGCATTGCTGCACTCCACGAGCACCACGCCACGCACGACCCTGGTGAGCAGCGGGATGTAGGTGATGGCGATGGCGATGACGGCCGTCCAGAAGCTGGCACCGAAGGTGGCCACGATGACGATGGCGAGCAGCAAAGGCGGAAAGCCGAACACCATGTCCCAGATCCTGGACAGCACCGAGTCGACCCATCCTCCGCGGTAGCCGGCAACGAGGCCGGCCGGCACACCGATGAGGATCGACATCAGCACGACAGCGAGGGGACCGAGCAGGCTCAGCCGGGTCCCGTAGATCAGTCGCGACAGGATGTCGCGGCCGGCCGCGTCGGTCCCGAGCAGGTGCTCACTACTGATCCCCGAGAGGGTCTGGCTCAGCTGGATCGTGTTTGGGTTGTGCGGGGCCAGCAGCGGGGCTGCCGCCGCCACGAGCAGCAGCAGGCCGATCACGGTGCCTCCCACGGCGAACCCGAGGAAGCCCGGAAGCCGGGGGGTGCCTCGCCGGATGACCAGGGGAGTTGCCAGATCAAGGGTGGTCATGACCGTCCGTCCGAGACTCGGATCCGTGGGTCGACCACGCCATAGAGCAGGTCGACAACGAGATTGAGGCCGATGAAGACGGCCGTAAACAGCAGGGTCACGGCCTGTACGACTGAGTAGTCCTTCGCCTCGACCGCTTGCACTAGCAGTGAACCGAGCCCGTTGAGACCGAAGGTGTACTCGACCAGGACGGCGCCGCTGATGAGGTAGCCCACGGCCAGTCCCGCCACCGTCAGGATCGGGATGAGGGCGCTTCGGAGGACGTGCTTGAGCAAGACCCGACGATCGGTGAAACCGCGAGCGCGCACCGTCTCGACGAACTCCATCGCCAGGACCCGGACGACCGAGGCACGCGTCGTCCGTGCGATCAGCGCAATGAGGCTGAGGGCCAGGGCGAACGCGGGCAGAGTCAGGTGGAGCAAGCGGTCGGTGCCGCCCGTGCCGGTGCCGATGATGGGGAACCAGCCAAGCTTGACGCCGAAGACCACCAGCAGGACGACTCCTGAGACATAGCTGGAGATCGAGGCCAGCACGAGGACGACCCCGGAGATCGCGGAGTCAGCCAGCTGCCCCTGCCGCAGGGCGGCAGCTGCCCCGAGAGCGACGCCGACCACGACGGTGATGGTGGCCGCGTAGACCGCGAGCTCCAGGGTGGGCATCACCCGCGAGCCCACCACCGAGGACACCGGAGTCTTGTAGGTGATGGAGTCGCCCAGGTTGAAGTGCAGGACCCCGTTCAGCCAGATCCAGTACTGCTCGGGCAACGAGGCGTCCAGGTGGTACTGATGGCGGATGGAGGCGATCAGCGCAGGCGTGGACGGCCGGCCGCCGAGCAGCACGGACTCGGCATTGCCGGGCGCGAGGTGCTCGAGCAGGAACAGGACAATGGACGTGACAAGCAGCAATCCTGCGGCTGCTGCTGCCCGCCGGGCGAGATACCGCTGCATGTCCTGTCCCCGCTCCGTTACGCGCCGCTGAGGTCTGCGGCCCAGCCGCTGTCCCAGTACCAGAGTGGCCGAAGCTCGTAGCCACCGAGACGCTTGTTGAGGGGCATCGTGGTCGAGGGCGTGAACAGCACGATCCACGACTGGTCATCGACGATCTGCGCCTGCGCGGTGTTGAACTCTTTCGCCCGCGCGGCCGGGTCACCCTCTATGGCCGACTGCGTCAGGGCGGCCGTGACCTTTGGATCGTTGTACTTGGTGTAGTCGGTCAGGTTGTTCTCCAGGAAACACTGCACCAAGGTGCCGCCCGGGTCTGGGTAGTCCGAGGACCACTCGAGCAAGAACCCGTCGTAGTCGTGCGCCTTGTCAGCGATCTTGGCCAGCAGCTGGGTGTACGGGATGTTCTGCAGCTTGATGTCGAGGCCGATGGCCTTGGCGGCTGCCTGGACGATGACGCCCTCCTCCTGCTCGTGCGGCGTGGCCACCAGGATCGTTGCTGACGCCCCTTCCGCACCGGCTTCCTTGATCAGTGCCTTGGCCTTCGCCACGTCGAGGGCAAAGTCCGGGAGGGCGTCGTAGGCGGACTGGAAGGCCTTCTGCTCGAAGCTCCACATGGCCGGCGTCGAGGGCGACTTGGACAGCGACCCGGCGCCTCCCCAGGTGGAGTCGAGGATCCCCTTCTTGTCGATGGCGTACGACAGCGCCTGCCGCACCCGAATGTCGGTGAAGGGCTTTCGCGTGACGTTGAGCCCCATGAAATGGACGAAGTACGACGGGGCGGTGGCGACCACCATGTTGGAGGCCCGGCTCAGCGCCTTCAGGTTCTTACCCGACAAGTTGAAGGCCCCGTCGATGTCACCGTTGATCATCCCTTCGATCACAGTGGTCTCGCTGGCAATGACCTTGAAGACGATCTGGGCCACCTTCGGCTGCCGGCCCGGGTTCCAGTACTGGTCGTTCTTGGCAATGATCGCCTGCTGTCCCTGCTGCCAGGAGACGAACTTGTACGGCCCAGTGCCGATGATGCCGACATTGGGCTTGCCGACGCTCTTGCCCTTGCTGTCCAGGAAAGCCTTGGGCGACACCGCTCCGACGGTGGTCGCCGGCACGTACTGCCAGAGCGCATCGGGCCGGGAGAGCTTGACGGTCAGCTCGTACGGGCCGGTCGCCGAGACGGTCTTGACGTTGCCGACGAAGGACGCCAAGTAGCTGCCCAGAGCTGGGTCGATGATGCGCTTCATCGAGGCTTCCGCGTCAGCGGCGGTCATCACCGTGCCGTCGTGGAACTTCACACCCTGCCGCAGGGTGTAGACGTAGGTCGTCTCGTCCACTTTCTTCCAGGACGAAGCGAGGTTTGGCTGCAGCTCACCGGACGGCGACATCCGCAGCAGCGACTCCACGATGTTGGTGACCACCGGGTTGGTGTTGAAGTCGTACGCGAAGGCGTAGTCCATCGACACCGGATCCGCGAACAGTGCCCAGGTCATCTTGTCGACCGGCTTACCAGCGCCGGGTGGGAAGGATGCGGACGTGGCGACCCCTGGACCGGTGCCCTTCGGGGCCTTCGCACCCGAGCCGCAGGCGGCGAGCAGCTGCGACAGAGCCAGCGCGGAGACTCCGGTCGCAGCCCCGGCGAGCACCCGCCGACGGGTCACGCCGGTACTGGTGAACGGCATGTCATCGTTCATGGTTAGCCCTCGACTCGATGTTGTTGGTGATCCTGCTGGCGGGTGCGTGCTCACGTGCCCTGTGGCCGGTTCTTGGACAGGAAGTCCAGAAAGGCCTCGTTGAAGGCCTCTGGGTGCTCCCAGATGCAGGCGTGCCCGCCGAGCGTGCTGCGCCAAAGCGATCCTGGGATGAGGGTGTGCAGCTCGTGTGACAGCGCGGTCGGAATGAGGATGTCCTGCTCACCCGCCAAAACCAGCGTGGGGGTCGCTATCTGGCTGAGCTCGGCGGTGGTGTCGTGCTGCTGGATCACGGCCAGCTGGGCGAGGTAGGCCGCAATGGGCTGGTCCATGTAGCGCATCGCCGTCTCGAACTCGGCCAGCTCGTCCTCGCGGTCCCGGAAGAAGTCCAGTGTGAAGGCCCAGAGCGTCACGTCACGCATCACGAACGGGACGCCGTGCACCGATGCCGTCTCCGCCCACAGCGCGAACATCCGGGAGCAGAACGGCCCCGGGGCGGCATAGGTGCAGGCCAGCGTGAGGGAACTGAGGTCGTGTGGGTAGTCCAGGGCGTACCGCTGGGCGATCATCCCACCCATGGACACACCCATGAGGTGCACCTTGGTCAGCCCCAGGTGGTCCACCAGGGACTTCGCATCCGCCGCAAGCAGGGCCGTGCTGTATGGGCCAGCCGGTTTCGAGGAAGCCCCAACGCCACGGTTGTCGAAGCAGACCACCCGGTACCCGGCCGCGAGCAGTGCGGGCGTTTGGTACATCCACGTGCTGAGGTCGTCGGCGAGACCGTTGACCAGCAGGACGGTCTGGTCCCCTTCCCCCTCGACCTGGTAGTGGATGTCGATCCCGTTCAGGCGTTCCACAGGCATGTCGTTACCCCCTTCTGCTAGCGAGCGGACCGGGCGTGATCCGGGCGTGTAGGTCGCGCAGTGTTGCTTCGGTGAGGGAAAAGTGCTCAGCCGCGTGGCGTGCAGCCGCTTCGGGCTGACGGTCGATAACAGCCTGGGCCAGCAGCGGGTGCTGCTGGAGCGCCCGGCCTCGGACTGCCTCGTTGTACGGCTCCGCCTCGAAGCCCAGGCTCACGTCCCGACGGATGCGAAGGCTCAGGTCGGCAAGCTGGGGATTGTGCGTCGCCACGGCCACGGACTGGTGCACATCCAGGTCGGCGAGACGGGACGACTCGCGGTCCCTGCCGGCCTTTTCGTATCCCCGCAGAGCGGCCTTGATGCGGGTGGCGTCTGTACGGGTGCAGCGCTCAGCGGCCGTGCGTGCAATCTGCTGCTCGATGACCGAGCGCAGGTCCAGGGTGACCACGAGCTGATCCCACTGTGGTTCCAGGGCGCGCCAGACGCTGGCATCGGAGTCGTTGTTCCAGTGGTCGGTGACGAACGCGCCGCCACTGCGCCCGCGCCGGACCACTACATATCCCAGGGCCGACAGTCGGCTGAGGGCCTCGCGCACCGTGCTCGGGCTGACCTCGAGGAGCTCGGCCAGCCGCTGCACGGTCGGGAGCTTCTGCCCGGCGACGAACTGTCCGAGCGCGATGGCGGTGACGAAGCGGTCAGCGATCCGCGACGCGGCGGTTTCGGGAGCCAGCGGGCGCAACGCCCCGCTGGCGGTCGTCACGTCACGTCCTGGTGGCGAAACCAGTCGAGCAGGAACCGGGCCACCGTGCGAGCACAGTCCACGATGCTCGCCAGCTCCACCGCCTCGTCGGTGCCGTGCATGTTCCTCGTCCTGGGGCCGTAGGCCACCGTGGGCATGCCGAATTGGTTGACGTAGAAGCGGGCGTCCGTCGTCGAGGCGATCGTGACCCGCGCCGGTTCGGCACCGTGGGCAGACCGATGGGCTGCGCCGAGCTCCGTCACCAGGCGTGCGTCTTCGTCCTGGATATGCCGTTGCGCGCGGAAGCCGGTGAGCCTCAACCGAGGTGGGTGCGACGCCAGCCACTCGTCGGTCTCACTGACACTGGCGACGGCGGCCTGTACCTGGGCGAAGGCCTCGTCACTGTTCCAGTGTCCCGGGTGTCCGACCCGCACGTCGAACCGTGCGACCGCGGGAACGCTTGACGCCCAGTCACCGGCACGGAACGTGCCGATGTTGACGTTGTAGGGGTGGCCGATGTGAGCGAACGCGTCGTCCCGGGTCTCGCCCTTGACGTGCTCGTCGTTCATGTCGGCTTCGAGCGCGCGGAGCGCCTCGACCACCGGCAGCGCCGCCAGGATGGGGTTGACGGAGCTCTGGGCGACCTGCGCATGACCGGACAGCCCGTCGACCTCCACGCTGACCCAGATGATGTTGATGCCACCCAGTAGGAGCTCCAGGTTGGTCGGCTCCAGCAGCAGTGCCGCGTCCGCGATGTAGCCGGCGCGGCCGGACGCGAGGGTGCCGTTTCCGGTGCACTCCTCCTCGATGACCGAGACCCATGTCAGCTTCCCGGTGAGCCAGCCGGGCATCCCCTGATCCAGCGCCCAGATGGCAAGCAGCCCGGCAGCAAAGCCGGCCTTCATGTCGCCGGCTCCCCGCCCCACCAACCAGCCGTCACGCAGCGTGGGGGTGAACGGCGGGCTGCTCCAGACAGACGCGTCCTCGGCAGGGACAACGTCAATGTGCCCGTTCAACAGCAGCGACCCGGAGACGTCGCCGGCGTCGCCGCGCTCACCGATCACGTCGTACCGACCCGCATAGCTCCGGCTGGGTACCCCTGCCGACGGGTCGGCCCCGATCGACTCCGGAATCATCAACCGGGTGATCTCAAAGTCGGCGTCATGCAGGGCCGCCGCAAGGACTTCCTGAGCGCCTGCCTCCTGGCCCACGGTGCTCGGCTCGGCCACCAGACGCTCCAGCAGTTCAAAAGCGCGCGGTGACAGTGCCGTGATCGCGGAGTCCAACTGCCTCAAGTTGTCCAGCGTGCTCGCCATCCCTCGGTGAATCAGCTATTTCGTGATTCATTGGCAACATAGTGCACTTCGGCACAGACAGAAAGCGCCCCTGCGGCCGGTCCGGGAACCTCTGTGGGCAAGGCACACCAGCAGCGTCAGGCCCGGTGGGTCCGCTTCGCCCCCCGCCGTGAGGTCCCGCCGCGCGGCTGCCCGCCCGCTCGAGCGTGACCGGGAGGGTCATTTGGAAAGCAGGACCAAGCCATTCGGACTATAGGTTCAGCGCTGACAACGTGGTGCAGTTCGCGTTATGCCCGTTCGGCCGGTGCGACGTTCTGCACTTGTCGTCGCGCTTTTCTCGGCGTCCTTCGTCCTCACCGGCCTGCCTTCGCCAGCGCCCGCTCAGGCCGCCGCCTCGGTCGCCGGCTGCGCCGGGACCGAGTGCTGACCACGGCTCACCCACCTGCACCAGGAGCATTCCATGCGCAGCAAGCCCCTCGTCGTCGGACTGCTGACGGCCGCCCTGGCGCTCACCGGCCACCCCCCCGCCTCGGCCGCCCTCACCGACAGCGAGGCACCGCAGCTGGTGGCGCTCACGCTTGCCCCGCCGGCGGTCAACGTGACCACGGACAGCGCCACGACGGTGGCCGTGCTGCGCCTGACCGACGCGGACGGCGCAGGGGCTGCCGGTACCGGGGTTGCCTCCGGCAGTCTCACCCTGAGCAAGGGAGCGACGTCCCTGCCACCGGTCTCGTTCCTCGGCGCGCAGCGGGTCAACGGCAGCGCGACCGACGGCACCTGGGACGTCTACGTCAGCCTTCCCCAAGGCCAGGCGGGCGGCACGTATACGGTTTCCGACCTCACGCTGATCGACGGGTCGGGCAACGTCCGGAGCGTCACGTCCGCTGCCGCCCTGTCGGTGACGCGCCAGCCGGACACCGCCGCGCCGGCGCTCGCCGGCCCGCTAGGCGTCTCGCCTACGACCGTCGACGTCACCCACGGCAGCAAGGAAGTGCTTCTCACGGCCACCGTGACCGACGATGTGTCCGGAGCCGCCTCGGCCGTCGCCACCCTCACCGGTCCTACACCACCCTCGCCACCGGGGGGCATCCCGCCGACCAAGAGCGTCACGCTGTACAAAGCGACCGGCACGGCACTCAACGGCACCTGGACTGGTGGCACGACCTTCTACCCTGCTGCTGGCGAGGAGGGGAGTTGGAGCATCACCTCGCTGGCTCTCACCGACGGGTACGGCAACACCACCAACGTGACCAGCGGCCTCGGTAGCGCCATCGCGGTGTCCGGTGCCGCGGACACCACAGGTCCGACCCTTGACAGCATCACGGCCAGCTCCGTGGTCGACACCACGCAGAGCGACAAGACGATCGGGCTGTCCGCCCACCTCTCGGACGCGGTCAGCGGCGTCACAGGTGCGAGCTTCACCTGGACGGCGCCGAACGGGACCAGCACCGTCACCGGTTTCACCAACGAGCTGACCAGTGGCACGACGAACTTCGGAACGTGGGACTTCCAGGTCACCGTCCCGGCGCGCTCCCAGCAGGGCACCTGGACGCTGACCGATGTCCAGCTATACGACGTCTACGGCAACCCCACGGTGCTGACAGCCGCCGCCGTTCCACCCAGCACCATCACCGTGACCACCGTCGCTGACCCGGACGGACCGGCCCTGGTCAGCCTTCAGCTCGGCCCGGACACCGTCGTCGTCGGAACCTACGGGGGTGCCCTGGACGGTCACCTGCACGTCACGGACGGCGTGTCCGGTCTGAAGACCGCGGTCCTGACCTTTAAGGATCCGAGCGGCGTGGTGGCCCCCAGCCTGACGACGACCCTGCACCTGCAGGACGCAGCGACGGGCGGCACCCCGACCGACGCGATCTTCCACTTCAGCGTCCCGGTGGGCACCAGCGCTGTGGACGGCACCTGGATCCTTGACACGCTCGTGCTTACCGATGTGGCGGGCAACCTCACCACCCTGTCCAACGCGGACCTCTCGACCGGCGACCGGAGCTTCGTGGTGTCTCACGCGACGACCGACACGACCGCGCCGACGCTGACGTCCCTCAGTGTGTCCCCCACGTCGGTGACCACGACAGGGGGTGAGCAGACGGTCACCGTGACAGTGGGAGCGACCGACGCCGGCAGCGGGGCGCAAGGGCTGGCCGGGGTCGATGTCGTCCTGTCCTCACCCAGCGGCAGCAAGCAGGTCTACGCCTTCCTGTCCCGGTCCGACCTCTTCAGCGGCGACAGCGTCAACGGCACCCTTCGCGGCACGCTCACCATTCCTCAATACACCGAGAGCGGCACGTGGGTCGTGTCCGACGTGAACCTGTTCGATGCCGCATACAACCAGCGTGACGTCCTGCAGGGCGACCTTGCCGCCGCCGGCCTCACGACGACCGTTGCCGTCACGGCCGCGCAGGACACGACCCCTCCGGTGCTGACCGGTCTCACGCTCACGACGCCGACGGTGGACACCACCGTCAGCAGTATCGTCAGGTTCACCGCCGCAACCAATGACCCTGCCTCCGGACTGGCCACGGTGAGGCTGACCCTGAGCGGACCGGGGGGACGCACCGGCACCAGCACGCAGTACCCAGGTGTCCCGGGCGGATCGACCTCCACGCCGATCGCCGTCGACGTGCCCTACTTCGGGTCGTCCGGCACCTGGACCACCAGCTCGGTGACGCTCACCGACAACGTCGGCAACGTTCGCACCTACGGTCCGGCCGAGCTCACGACGCTGGGACTGAGCAGAAGCGCGACGGTCACCGCCCCGGTCGACACCACCGCACCCTCGCTGGTGTCGCTGCAGCTGACGCCGGCGCCGACCGACAGCACCTCGGCAGCCGTGGACGTGGACGTGCTCGCCCACGTGACGGATGCGACCGCTGGCGTGGCGTCCAGCTCCCTCACCGCGACCAGCCCGCACGGCTACCAGACCGTGAAGGCCACCCTGGGCCGGATCAGCGGCTCCGCCCAGGACGGTTACTGGCAGGGCACGCTGCACATCCCGCAGTACGTCGACGGTGGCGCCTGGGTGCTGCAGCCGTTCAAGGCGACCGACCTCGCCGGGAACGCGCTCAGCCTGACCAGCGCGCAGCTCACTCCGGGTACCTTGACCGTGACCGGCGCGACCGACAGCGTCCTGCCGGCGCTCAGCAGCTTGGCCATCAGCCCGAGTTCTGTGGAGACCAGCACGGGGGACAAGACCCTGGCCTTCGCTGCCGGCGCCACCGACGGGCAGTCGGGCGTGGCGTCGGTGACCGTGACCGTGAGCGCCCCGAGCGGGGACCCGCGGCAGGTCACCACGTCGCTGGCCACCGGCACCGCCGCCTCGGGGAGCTGGACGGGCTCGCTGCTCCTGCCGGCCTACTCCGAGACCGGTGCCTGGTCCGTCACCAGTCTCAGCGTCACCGACGTCTACGGGAACGTGCACTCGTACACCCATCAGCAACTCGTGGACGCGGGCGTGACGAGCAGCGGCTTCACGGTGACGGGGACCCCCGACACCGTGGCACCGCAGCTGACCGGGCTCACGCTGTCGGCCGCTAGCACCGATGTGTCGGCTGGGGCGGCCACGCTCACCGGGTCCCTCACTGCCACCGACGCGGGCTCTGGAGTGCGGTCCGCCTTCTTCAGCTTCGTCAGCTCCGCCGGGGACCGGTCCGTGTCAGCCGGTGTGACCGTCGGCGAGCGCACGGCCGGCACCCCGCAGGCCCCGACGCTGCCGTTCACGTTGCAGGTTCCGCGCTTTGCGCAGGCCGGCACGTGGACCTTGAGCGATCTGTCCCTGGAGGACACCGCGGGCAATGTCGTGACGTATCCCGCGACGCCCTTCCCCGCCTCCGGGGTCACGCAGTCGTTCACCGTGGTCGACAGCAACCCGGATCTGATGGCTCCCGCCGTGGTGGGGGTGAGCATCTCGCCGTCCTCGCTGGACGTCCGGACGGCCGCCGCCGACCTGACGGTGGACGTGCACGTGACGGATGCCGTCAGCGGCGTGTCGGGCGGCACCGTGCACCTGATCAGCCTGCAGGGCGTCGACCTGCGGGACGTGGGGTTCAGCAGCAACGAGCGCCTCAGCGGTGACCTGCACGACGGCATCTACCGCATCAGCGTCCCGTTCGGGACGTCCAGCGAGTCGGGCACCTGGGCCATCGAGGTGCGTCAGCTCACCGACGCCGCAGGCAACGTCACCTCCTACACGGGAACCTCTGTGCCCGGCACGCGGCAGGTGCAGATCCTCGGCACCCCGGTCGTGCCGGCGGCGCCGACCGACGTCGTTGCCGCACCTGGCAACCAGCGGGCCACCGTCTCCTGGAACGCGCCCGCCAACGGCGGATCTGTCATCACCAGCTACGCCGTCACCCCGTCGGTGGCAGGTGTGGCACAGACCCCTGTCGTCGTCGGGAACGTCAGCTCAGCCAACCTCCCGGGGCTGACGAACGGCACGGCGTACACCTTCACGGTCACGGCCACCAACGCGGTCGGCATCAGCCAGGCGTCGGCGCCCTCGGCTCCGGTCACGCCAGGCCCGACCGTGGCCGGTTCCCCGACGATCACGACAGCCACGGCCGGGGACGCCTCGGTAGCGCTGGCCTGGACACCCCCGACCGATGACGGCGGGTCGCCGGTGACCAAGTACATCATCACGACCTACACCGACGCGGACGTGCCGATCTCGAGCACCGATCTGGGCAACGTCACGTCCACCACGGTGACCGGACTGACCAACGGCGTCGGCTACTACCTTGCCGTCCGGGCACTCAACGCACTCGGGCCCGGCGCACCCGACTTCTCGGGGCTCGTCACGCCCCTGTCCGCGTCCACCACGGTGCCCGGAGCCCCGACGATCGGGACTGCCACGCTGGTGGGTGCCACCAGCGCCAGCCTGACCTGGACGGCGCCCTCCGACGGTGGCGCACCACTCACGGGCTATGTCATCACGCCCTACCTCGGGCCGGTGGCGCAACCGGTCACATCGGTCGGCGGCGGCACCAGTATGACGGTCACCGGGCTGTCGAAGGGCAAGACCTACACGTTCACGGTGAAGGCCGTGAACGCCAAGGGTGCCGGGGTCGAGTCGGCGATGTCCGGGCCGGTGGTGGTGCCCACGACGCTGCCAGGAGCTCCGACAACCCTGGGCGCCTCCACAGCGGCCGGCGGAGTCGACAGCATCGTGGCCAGCTGGAACCCACCGACGGACAATGGCGGAACCGCCCTCACGGGCTACGTGGTCACGCCGTACGTGAACGGGGTGCTCCAGACCCCAGCGACGACCACCGACACCGTCTTCGCCGTCGATCACGTGAGTGCCGGCGTGCCCTACACGTTCACCGTGCACGCCCTGAACAGCATGGGGAACGGACCGGAGAGCGCGCCCTCCAACGCGGCCGCCTACCCCGGTAGTCTTCCTTCACTGCCTGGACGTCCGGTCGCGATCCCGGGCAGCGGGTCAGCCAAGTTGACCTGGACCCCGCCCGGGTCCTCAGGCGGCTACCCGATCAGCGGCTACGACGTCACGCTGTACAAGGCCGGTGTCGCGCTCGTCGTACGTGTCGGGATCCGGCTTACCACCACGGTGACCGGGCTGACCAACGGCGCCAGCTACACCTTCACCGTCGCCGCCCGCAACCCCATCGGGGTGGGCCCGGCCTCGCTCGCCAGCGCGGCTGTGGTGCCGCGCGTACCGACAAAGGTGGCCATCACCTCGGCCCCGACGCTGGCGACATACGGCGTCGCGATCCGGGTCGTCGGCAAGCTCGTCCGGGCCGACAACGGAGCTGCCCTGGCCGGCCAGAGCGTGCAGCTGCAGGCCCGCAAGAAGGGGACGACCGTCGCGTTCGGCACCGTGGCGACGGTGGTCTCGGGCAGTACGGGCGTCGTGACGTTCACGACGTACAAGCCGACCTACCCGGTCGAGATCCGACTGGTCCGCCCCGTCGTGGCGAACAACCCGTGGGGCACCTCGACCTCGCTCAGCAAGGTCATCGCGTGCCAGCTCAGGGTGAGTGCGGTCACCTCCGTCGCCGCGGTGACGCTGGGGAAGTCCTTCACCCTCACGACGACGGTGGCTCCGTCGCGGGCGGGAAAGAGCGCCTACCTCCAACGCCTCGTCGGGTCGACCTGGACGACGATCGCCACCAAGGTGCTCTCCTCCACCAGTGCTGGGACCTTCGTGGTCAAGCCGGCCTCGCGTGCCACCTTCAGCTACCGGGTGCTCGTCAAGGCAGATGCAGTCTTCAGTCTTTCGACCTCGATCGTGAAGAAGGTGACGGTGAGCTGAGCGAGAGGTATCAGGCACGTGCCGCTACTGCCGCTACAGGGCCGGGCGACGCCATTCGAGCATGAGAAGGGTTGCGTCGTCGGTCAGCTGTTCGGCGTGATGGGTGAGCAGCTCGCGAACGACCCGACGCATGGTCTCGGGCGCGTCGAGACCGCCGGCGAGCTGAATGGTCACCAGCTCGGCCAGCCGTGCGACCCCGAAGAACTCTCCCTCGGGTGAGCGTGCCTCCACGACGCCGTCGCTGTAGAGCAGGATCATGTCACCGGGCTCGAGCTGCTCCTGGCCGAGGTGCGGCCCCTCGTCTGCGAGCAGGTGACCCAAGCCCAACGGAGGTCGAGGGTCCGTCTCGAGCACTTTGATCAGCTTGCCCCCGCGCAGCAACAGGGGAAAGGGATGTCCAGCGTTGACCCAGGTCAGCAACCCTGTGTCGGTGTCCAGGTCGGCCATGACGGCGGTGCTGAAAAGCTCTCCACCCAGCCCGGTCACGAGCGCCTCGTCCACGCTGTCGAGCACCTCGACCAGGCCCAGGCCCGCGCGTCGTGCGCTCCGGTACGCCGCAACGGTGAACACCGCGCATTGGGCGCTGTGCAGGCCGTGACCCATCCCGTCGAAGATGGCGACCTGCGTGCGTCCTGGGTCTACCGAGTAGTCCACGGCGTCGCCGGCAACGGCGTAGCACGGCTCCAGGGCGGCCGACACGGTCACCTCGGTGGTGGCGTAGCTCAAGGGGGGCAGGACCGAATAGTGCAGCTCAGCTGCCACGCCCAGGTGATGACTTCGACGCAGCAGGACGATCGTGTCCCCGTAGGCGCTTTTTGCTTGCAGGAGCACCCCAGCTGCGTCAGCCAGGCGACCGAGGGCAGCCATCTGGTCTGCGCTGACCGCGTCGGCGAAGGTGGCTGACAGCACACCCAGGCGGTGCGAGCCGATGCCCACCGGCAACCAGAGCCGTGTCCGACCCTCGGACTCCAACTGGGTCTGTGCCTGCACGGTCTGGTAGGCCCGACCGGCCAGGGTGCCATCGACCGGCAAGACGGGCAACGCCCGCCGCTCGGGTGACGCGTTGGGCCCGAGCAGCGGTTGCAGCACGCGCTGCTGCAGGTCGGTGATGTAGACGAGCCCGTCGTCCGCTCCGAGCTCCTGCGCGCACGCATCGAACAGGTCGGCGAGCTCGTGGGGTGCTGCGAGGGCCGCTCCCCGCGCCAGGGTGTCCAACGCGTGCTCGGTCCAGGCCATCCAGCGACCTTAGGCGCTCTGCGCGCCGTCCCGCGCGGAACAGGGGAACCCCACGGGGCAAGCGAGCGTGCCGATCATGAATAGCCGGCGCACGGCCGCCTGTCAGGTCGCGGCGAAATGAGGGTTGACGATGAAGCCCACGACGGACCCCTGCGGCGTCAGCACGCTGGCGGTGACGATGCCGTCGCCGACCTCGGTCGACGTGGTGTGCAGCGTCGCTCCCTGGGCGGTTGCGGCGTCGACCGCGGCCTGTGTGTCTGCCACGCCCCAGTAGGTGACCGCGCCGTCCGCAGGGTCGCCATCCGGGAGCAGACCGAGCTCGTAACCGGCCACCTCGAAGCCGACGTAGAAGGGCTCACGGAAGTACGGGCCCGTGCCGAGCAGCTCGGTCCACCATGTTGTTGCGGCGGCCAGGTCAGGCGCCGGGTAGATCACGGTGCGCAGTCCGAGCAGCTCCAGTCCCGTACACGTGAGTCTGTCACGGCGGCTCCGCGTAACCTTCTCGCCCATGACCACCTTTTGTGCGCCGTGCCTCGCCGATCTGGCTCTTGTCCGCGAGGCCGTGACGGCCGTCTCCGGCACCGCCGCCTGCATGGCCCATGCGGTCCTGCTCACCCACCCGACCGACACGCCGCAGCGCAGACTGACCCGGCTCGGGGAGCTACGGACCATGGCGGAGAGCAAGCTGCTGACTGCCTCCACCGAGGATGCGCCCACGATCGAGCTGCTCGTGCAGGAGTACGCGCTGGCCGGCGCCATGGACATGACGGTGCCGCTGCGCGACCTGGCTGGTGATCGCACGCCCCGACCGGCCAAGGGTCGCCGTACCCGGCCGGGCCGCGGTGACCGCCCCGAGGGTGTTGAGGGTGGCCGTCCCGAGGGTGGCCGTCCCGAAGGGGAGCGTGGCCCCCGGGGCGAGCGAGGTCCGCGCGTTGAGCGGGGCCCGCGTCCCGAGCGGACCGCTGAGGCCGGTGCCGGCCTCAGTGGTGACGGCAGCGCTGAGGTGACCCCGGTGAGGAACGACGAAGCGCCCCAGTCCAGCCCCGCGCAGATCGACAGTGCCGCTCCCGACAGTCCCGCTCCCGAGAGGTCCGGTACCGAGTCGCCCGGTACCGAGACGGCGGCTCCCGAGCGGACGGCTCCCGAGACGGCGGCTCCGGCGATGGCTGCAGAGGCACCCGCCCCCACGCCCACGCCCACGCCGGTGCCCACGCCCGGGCCCGCGCCGGCTGCGCCCGCTGCCGACGGGCCCGTCGAGCGGGACGTGCCTGCCGCCGCGCCCGCTCCCAGCTCGTCGGTCTGACCTGCGCGCTGGTCCCACTGAGTGATCCCCTGACCGCCGAGGATGACCTCGAGGGCCGGCTGCGCAAGGCCGTCGACCACACGGGGGTCCTGCTCGGCGACACCGCTGCGGTCTGGGTCTGAGGGCTTTGTGCGCAGCGCCCCTCGGCTCGATGTCACCGCTCGTAGGCTGAGGCTCATGTACGACTGGCCCTCCGCCGTCGGCCTCGCGTCCGGGCTCGGTCTGGACGCGCTGCTGGCCGACCCTCGACGTGGGCATCCGGTCGCCGCCTTCGGCACCCTCGCCGGGGCGACGGAACGCGTGGTGCACCGCGACTCGCGCGCGGTCGGCGCCGCCTACGCGTTGGTCCTGACGGGAGGCACCGCCCTGGCCGGCGCCCGCATATCCCGAAGGATGCGACGACCCGGCGGCCGAGCCGCTCTCACGGCTCTGGCGACCTGGGCCGTCGTCGGCGGGACGTCGTTGCGGCGCGAGGCCGCCACGATGCACGGTCTGCTCGAGGCCGAGGACCTCGAAGGGGCCCGGGCGCGACTCTCGCACCTGTGTGGCCGCGACCCGTCGCAGCTCGACGTCGCCGGGCTGGCCCGTGCCACGGTCGAGTCGGTCGCCGAGAACACCTCTGACGCGGTCGTCGGACCGCTGGTCTGGGGAGCCGTTGCCGGGGTGCCTGGCCTGCTGGCCTATCGGGTGGTGAACACGCTGGACGCGATGGTCGGGCACCGCTCGCCCCGCTACGCCCGCTTCGGCTGGGCCGCGGCCCGCCTGGACGACCTCGCCAACCTCGCGCCCGCCCGGCTCACTGCCGGCCTGACTGTCCTGCTGGCACCGCTCGTGGGTGGCCGACCGTCGGCGGCGGCCCGGTCCTGGCGCCGGGACGGCCACAAGCACCCCTCACCCAACGCCGGTCCGGTCGAGGCGGCCTTCGCCGGTGCCCTGGGGCGCACCCTGGGTGGACGGCTGGCCTACAGCGGACGGGTCGAGGAGCGGCCGTTACTGGGCGACGGACCCGCGCCCACGGTCGACGACATCGTTCGAGCCGCCCGGCTGTCGGCGGCGGTGTCGGTGGCTGCAGGCGGGCTCGCGGCGGCCACTGCGTACCTCGTTCGCAGGACCCGTCCGTGACGGGGTCCTCGGTGCGGGGGGCGTTGCTCGTGGCGGGTACGACGTCGGATGCGGGAAAGTCCGTCCTCACTGCGGGCCTGTGTCGCTGGCTGGCGCGCCAGGGGGTGAAGGTGGCGCCGTACAAGGCCCAGAACATGTCGTTGAACTCGGCCGTGACAGTCGACGGGGCCGAGATCGGCCGAGCCCAGGCTGTGCAGGCTGCCGCGGCCGGCATCGCACCCGAGGCCGCCATGAACCCGGTGCTGCTGAAGCCTGGGTCCGACAGCACCTCGCAGGTCGTCGTCCTCGGCAAGCCGTACGCGAACGTCACCGCCGTGTCCTACCGCGAGCACAAAGCCGCTCTGCTCGAGGTCGCCCTGGACTGCCTCGCCGACCTGCGCTCCCGCTTCGACGTCGTGATCTGCGAGGGCGCCGGGTCGCCGGCCGAGATCAACCTGCGGGCTACCGACATCGCCAACATGGGGCTGGCCCGCGCTGCCTCGCTGCCTGTGATCGTCGTCGGTGACATCAATCCCGGTGGCGTCTTCGCCGGGCTGTTCGGGACCCTCGCGCTGCTGTCGCGCGAGGACCAGGCGCTGGTCTGCGGCTTCGTCGTCAACAAGTTCCGGGGGGACCCGGCCCTGCTCGCGCCCGGCCTCGACATGCTGCTCGGGCTGACCGGTCGTCCGACTCTCGGCGTCATCCCCTGGACGGAGGGCCTGGAGCTCGACGTCGAGGACTCGCTCGGGCTGTCCGCCCCGGTCGCGCCCCTGCCCGCGGTGGGTCGCGACGTGCTGCGCATCTCGGTGATCCGGCTCCCGCGCCTGTCCAACTGGACCGACATCGACGCGCTGCGCACCGAGCCGGGCGTCCTGGTCCGCTTTGCGACCACCCCCGAGGAGCTCGCCGACGCCGACCTCGTCATCGTGCCGGGCACCCGGCAGACCGTCGCTGACCTCGCGTGGCTTCGCGACCGTGGGCTCGACGTGGCCCTGGTGCGTCGAGAAGGCCCGATCCTGGGCATCTGTGGGGGTTTCCAGATGCTTGGTACGTCGATCACCGACGGCGTCGAGTCCGGTGTGGGGGAGGTCCGCGGCCTGGACCTGTTGCCGGTCCGGACGGTGTTCGGCACCGAGAAGGTGCTGTCCCGGCCGGTCGGCAGCTGGCGCGGTCAGCTCGTGGACACCGCCTACGAGATCCATCACGGCCTGATCACCGCGACCGCCGGCGAGGCGTTCCTGGACGGGGTCCGGGTGGGCGCCGTCTGCGGCACCGTCTGGCACGGGGCGCTCGAGTCCGACGGCTTCCGGCGCACCTATCTGTCGGAGGTCGCCGCCCTTGTCGGCCGCGCCTGGGAGCCGGGAACGGTGGCGTTCGAGGACGTCCGACAGGCCCGCCTGGACCTGCTCGGCGACGCCGTTGCCAACTACCTGGACACCGACGCGGTCCTGCGGCTGCTGGCTGACGGGGCCCCTGGCGGCCTGCCGTTCGTGCCACCGGGCGCACCAGCCTGAGCCACCGACTCCGTAGCCGGGGCCCCTTGGCTCAGCCGGCGACGCTCTCCTTGAGAGAGGCGGCGGCCTGCTCCGGGCTGAGCCGGATGAGCAGGGTGCAGACCACGGCGGCGGAGGCCAAGAAGGCCGCGCCCACCACGAAGCCGACGCTCCAACCGGACACCAGGGCGTCGTTGACCTTCGCGCTGAGCTGTTGCAGGGCCGGCGTGAACGAGTGCGTCGCCGCCGCCTGTTGGAGCTGGCCTTGGGCCTGCTCGATGCCCGGCAGGATCCCCTTGGTCTTGGAGCTGCTGACGGCGGTGAGGATGGCGAGGCCCAGGGCGCCGCCGACCTGCTGACCGGCGTTGAGCAGCGCTGACGCGATGCCGGCGTCGTCGGGGTCGACCCCCGCCACGGCGGCGCTGGTCAGTGCCACGAAGGTGAAGCCCATGCCGCCGGCGACCAGCGCCAACGACGGAAGGATCGTGCCGAGGTAGGACGAGTCCGGCTGAAGGCGCAGGCCCAGCGAAAGCAGCCCGCTGGCGGCGAGCAGTGGACCGACGGTCAGCAGCGGCCGCGGGCCGATCCTGCCGAGCAGCTGCGAGCCGATGCCGGCCCCGACGCCGATGAGCACGGTCATGGGTAGGAAGGCCAGGCCCGCCTTGATGGGGGAGTAACCGTTGATGACCTGCATCCACAAGATCAGGAAGAAGAAGATCGCGAAGATCCCGGCGCCGACCAACAGGGCACCGATGTCGGCGCCCCTCACGCTCCGGGACTGGAACAGCCGGAACGGCACGAGCGGGGTGGCGCTGCGCAGCTGCACGAGGACGAAGCTGACCAGCAGGACCACGGCAACCACGAGGGTGGCCACGGTCTGGAAGGAGCCCCAGCCCGCATCGTTGCCCTTGACGAGCGCGTAGACCAGCGCCATCAGGCCTCCGGTGACCAGCACCGCACCGGGGATGTCGAAGCCCTGTGCTCGCTCGTCCTTGCTCTCCGGCACGAACCGGAGCGCGCCGACGACGGCGACGACGGCGATCGGCACGTTGACGAACAGCACCCAGCGCCAGGAGGCGTACTCCGTCAGCACGCCACCGAGGATGAGCCCGAGGGCCGCGCCCCCGGCAGTGATGGCTGCCCAGATGCCCAGTGCCCGGTTGCGCTCCTCGCCTTCTTTGAACACGACGGTGAGAAGCGACAACGCGGCAGGGGACATGAGCGCCCCGCCGATGCCCTGCAGCGCTCGGGCGGCGATGAGCAGCCCGAGGCTGCCGGACAGGCCGCCCATCATCGAGGCCACGGCGAACAGCACCGCTCCGCCCATGAAGACGGTCCGTCGACCGACCCGGTCGGCAATCTTGCCGCCGAGCAGCAGGAAGCCGCCGAAGGTCAGGGTGTAGGCGGTGACGATCCACGACAGGTCGCTGTTGGACCGCACGTGCAAAGACGTGGCGATGTCCGGCAGGGCGACGTTCACGATGGTGGCGTCCAGGACGACCATGAGCTGGGCAATGGCCACGGTGAGCAGGGCGAGGCCCTTGTGGACCTCCCTCCCGTCGGCGTGCGTGAGGTCCGGACGGCCGGCCTGTGCCTCGGTGAAAGCCATGTTGAGTTCCCCTCTTGGTGCATTGGCTCAACGACCGTAGACCCTTGCGTGGTGAACGGTCAACGGTTGTAGAGTGACGTCTGTGACACCGACGTCCCCTCCGCCCAACAGCCTGCCGCCGGCCTCTGACAGTTCGGTCGCCCAGCCGCCGCTCCCGGCCGTACCGGTGGCCGTTCCACGGGAAGAGCGCCGCCGTCGTACCGAGGCTGCGATCTTGGAGGCGGCCAGGGAGCAGTTCGCCGAGCAGGGTTTCGAGCGCACCACGATCCGGTCGGTCGCGGCTGCGGCCGGCGTCGACCCCGCCCTGGTGATGCAGCACTTCAAGAACAAGGAGGGGCTGTTCGGCGCGTCCGCCCGGTGGCACGTCGACCACAAAAAGCTGTCGGAGGCCACCCTGGGGGACGTTCCCCGGACGGCCCTGGACGACTTGTTCGCCGGCTTCGAGGACCCCACCCGCCGCGACAGTGCGATCGCCCTGCTCAGGAACTGCCTCACCCATGAGGCTGCCCTTGACGTCATGCGCGAACAGGTGATGTGCGAGCCGCAGGCCATGGTGGCCGCGACCATCGGTGGCGAGCAGGGCGAGCTGCGGGCTGGCTTGCTGGGCGCCACCATGATCGGCATCACGATCGCGAAATACCTGCTGAAGATCCCGGTCGTCGCCGGGGCTTCCCGCGAGCAGATCGAGCAGATCATGACGCCGGTCCTGCAGGCCCTGGTGGACCCGGAGCGCTAGGCCGGTTTGACACCTGTGGACACTATCCAGGTGCTGCTGATGCTCTCTACCGCCGACACCGACCTGCTGGCCGCCGGTGCGATCACCGACCCCGCGCTGCCCGTTCGCCTGGGCAACCCGGCCCGCCTCGACGCTCCGGTCGACCTCGACGGAGTCTCCCTCGTCGTGGTGCGGCTGCTCGGCGGCCGACGGGCCTGGGAGGGCCTCGACGACCTGCTCGCCAGGGCCCGGGTCCCGGTCGTGCTGCTGGGGGGCGAGGGCCTGGACGCCGAGCTCACGGCCCTGTCGACCGTGCCCCCTGGCGTCGTGTCCGAGGCCGCCGCCTACTTCCGGGAGGGGGGTGTCGACAACCTGCGCGAGCTGGTGGCGTTCTTGTCCGACACCGTGCTGCTGACCGGCAACGGCTTCGCCGCGCCGGTGAGCCTTCCCGCGTACGGCGTGCACGGCACGCGCCCGAGGGCCGCCGACCGCCCGACGGTGGGCGTCGTGTTCTACCGGGCGCATGAACTGTCCGGGAACACGGCCTTCGTCGACGTCCTCTGCGACGCCCTTGAGGCGCGAGGCGCCAATGCCCTCCCGATCTACGTCGGATCCCTTCGCCCGGACGCCGAGGGTCGCATCCCGGCGGTCAGCGAGCTGCTGGCGGGCCAGGTCGACGCGCTGGTCGTCACCGTCCTGGCCGGTGGCGGCTCGAACGCCGCGGACGCCGAGGGCTGGGATGCGCGGGCGCTCGAAGCCCTCGACGTACCCGTGCTGCAGGCGCTGTGCGTCACGAGCAGCCGGCGGGAGTGGGAGCACTCGGCCGCGGGGCTTGCGCCGATCGACGCCGCCATGCAGGTCGCGATCCCGGAGTTCGACGGGCGGCTGATCACCGTGCCGTTCTCCTTCAAGGAGCAGGGCGCCGACGGCGTACCGGTCTATGTCGCCGACGCCGAACGGGCCGGCCGGGTGGCCGGCGTGGCCGTGGCCCACGCCCGGCTGCGTTACACGCCGAACGCGGACAAGAAGATCGCGTTGGTCCTGTCGAGCTACCCGACCAAGCACGCCAGGGTCGGCAACGCCGTCGGTCTGGACACCCCTGCCTCCGCCGTGCTCCTGCTTCAGGCGATGGCAGCCGCCGGCTACGACGTCGGAGACCCGCCGACCGACGGCGACCAGCTGATCCACACCCTGATCGCGGCCGGTGGTCACGACGTCGAGTGGCTCACCGAAGACCAGCTGTCGGCGGCCGTCGCGCGCGTGCCGCTGTCGTCCTACCAGCGCTGGTTTGCCGAGCTGCCAGGTGAGCTTCGGGCCAGGATGACCGAGCACTGGGGTCCGGCTCCCGGCAGCCTGTACGTCTCTGGCTCGGGTGCCGACGCCGCCATCGCCCTGGCCGCCCTGCAGTACGGCAACGTTGTGCTGGCCATCCAGCCGCCTCGCGGGTTCGGCGACAACCCGATCGCCATCTACCACGATCCCGACCTGCCGCCGAGCCACCACTACCTGGCGACCTACCGCTGGCTGGCACAGGAGTTCGGGGCCGACGCCGTCATCCACCTCGGCAAGCACGGGACGCTGGAGTGGCTGCCCGGCAAGGGACTCGGGCTCTCCGCGTCGTGCGCTTCCGACGCCGTCCTGGGGGACCTGCCACTGTTCTATCCGTTCATCGTCAACGACCCCGGCGAGGGGACGCAGGCCAAGCGCCGCGGCCACGCGACCGTCATCGACCATCTCGTGCCGCCGATGGCGCGGGCCGAGACCTATGACGAGATGGCCCGCCTGGAGCACCTGCTCGATGAGTACGCCACCGTCCAGGCGCTCGACCCGGCGAAGGTGCCGGTGCTGCAGGCACAGATCTGGGAGGTCGTCACGGCCGCGCAGCTGCACCACGACCTGCACGTGTCCGAGTCGCCTGACACCAAGGAGTTCGACGAGTTCGTGCTGCACCTCGACGGCTACCTGTGCGAGGTCAAGGACGTGCTGATCCGCGACGGGCTGCACATCCTGGGCCAGCCACCGGTGGAGGACTCGCTGGTCAACCTGGTGCTGGGCATCCTGCGCGCGCAGCAGACCTGGGGCGGAGCAACCGGCGCGGTCCCTGGGCTGAGGCGGGTTCTCGGGCAGGCCTATGGGATCGCCGAGGACGACCGGGTCGGGTCCGACCAGCTCGAGACCCTCGCGCGTGCTCTGGTCGAGGGCGTCGCGGCCAACGACTGGTCCGGTGCGGCCGAGGTCGCCTCGGCTGTCCTGGACCGGGAGGTCCCTGGCGCGGTGGCCTCACTGGAGTTCGCGTGCACCGAGGTCGTTCCGCGGCTACGCCGGACCACGGACGAGATCGACAACCTGCTGCACGGGCTGTCCGGTGGGTTCGTCCCCGCTGGACCCTCCGGGTCGCCCACTCGCGGCCTTGTGGGGGTCCTCCCGACCGGCCGCAACTTCTACTCCGTCGACCCCAAGGCGATCCCGTCCAAGAACGCCTGGGATACCGGGGTCGCGCTCGGCGACTCGCTGCTCGCCCGTTACGTCGCCGACCACGGTGAGTACCCGGCCTCGGTCGGGCTCGTCGTGTGGGGAACCTCCGCGATGCGGACCGCCGGCGATGACATCGCCGAGGCCTTATGGCTGCTCGGTGTGAAGCCGGTGTGGGACACCGCGTCCCGGCGCGTCACGGGGCTCGAGGTCGTGCCCGCTGCCGAGCTGGGCCGACCCCGGATCGACGTCACCTTGCGGATCAGCGGCTTCTTCCGCGACGCCTTCCCGCACGTGGTCACCCTGCTCGACGACGCGGTCCGGTTGGTGGCTGTTCTCGACGAGCCGGCCAACTTCGTGTGGGAGCACGTGCAGGCCGATGTCGTCTCCGGCGTCGAGGAACGGCGGGCTACTGCCCGCATCTTTGGCTCCAAACCCGGTGCCTACGGCGCCGGCCTGCTGCCGCTGATCGACTCGCGGGACTGGAAGACCGACGCCGACCTGGCTGAGGTCTACGCGGTGTGGGGCGGCTACGCCTACGGCACCGGACTGGACGGTACGTCCGCCCGTCGCGATATGGAGCGGGTCTACACCCGGGTCCGCGTCGCCGCGAAGAATCAGGACACGCGCGAGCACGACATCGTCGACTCCGATGACTACTTCCAGTACCACGGCGGGATGGTGGCGGCCGTCCGCGCCCTGACGGGGGAGTCGCCCGAGGCCTACGTCGGTGACTCGGCGATCCCCGACACGGTCAGGACCCGCACCCTGCAGGAGGAGACCCACCGGGTCTTTCGCGCCAGGGTGGTCAACCCGCGGTGGATCGCTGCGATGCAGCGGCACGGCTACAAAGGTGCCTTCGAGATGGCAGCGACCGTGGACTACCTGTTCGGGTACGACGCGACGGCGGGCGTCGTCGAGGACTGGATGTACGACAAGCTCACCACCGAGTACGTCTTCGACGAGACCAACCGGGCCTTCATGAAAAAGAGCAACCCGTGGGCGCTGCGCGGCATCGCTGAGCGGCTCCTGGAAGCCGTCGACCGCGGGCTGTGGGCCGACCCGTCGAAGGAGGCTCTCGACGGGCTGAAGGCGACGTACCTGGAGCTGGAGGGCGACCTCGAGGGCTGATTACCCCACGTGCACGCCCTCACCACCGTCTGACCCCCCTTTGGCTCAAATCCACACGACCCAGGCCGTGTGGATTTGAGCCAAAGGGGGGTCAGGGGCCCTGAGGTCAGGTGAGGGAGGGGGCGTCGCGGTCGCCGGTACGCGGCGGCCCCTCGGCTTCCAGCAGCGCCTGCTCGGCCTCGTCGTACAGGCGGGAGCGGATCAGGAAGCGAACCCCACGAGGGGCTTCGAGGCTGAACCCGCTGCCTCGGCCGGGGACGACGTCCACGGTGAGGTGCGTGTGGCTCCAGTACTGGAACTGTGGACCGCTCATGTAGAACGGCGTGTCGTCCACGTCGCCCAGGTAGACGTCCCGGCTGCCGACCCGGAACTCCGGCCGGGGGTAGCACATCGGGGCGCTGCCGTCGCAGCAGCCGCCCGACTGATGGAACATCAGCGGGCCGTGTTCGGCCGTCAACGACGCCAGCAGCTCGAGGGCTGCTGGCGTCGCGGCGACTCGCTCGAGGCTCAGAAGAAGCCCAACTTGTTCGGGCTGTAGCTGACCAGGAGGTTCTTGGTCTGCTGGTAGTGGTCGAGCATCATCTTGTGGTTCTCGCGGCCGATGCCCGACGCCTTGTAGCCACCGAACGCCGCCCCCGCCGGGTAGGCGTGGTAGCAGTTCGTCCAGACCCGGCCGGCCTGGATCTCGCGGCCGGCGCGGTAGGCGATGTTGCCGTCCCGCGACCACACGCCGGCACCGAGGCCGTACAGCGTGTCGTTGGCGATGCGCATCGCGTCGTCGAAGTCGGTGAAGGTCGTGACGGACACGACCGGTCCGAAGATCTCCTCCTGGAACACCCGCATGTCGTTGGTGCCCTTAAAGATGGTCGGCTGCACGTAGTGGCCACCCTCGAACCCCTCGACGGTACGACGCTCGCCGCCGCGGAGGACCTCGGCACCCTCTTGACGGCCGATGTCGAAGTAACTCAGGATCTTCTCGAGCTGGTCGTTGGACGCCTGAGCGCCAAGCATGGTCGCGGGGTCGAGCGGGTTGCCGCGGGTGATGGCGTCCACGCGGACCAGGACGCGCTCCATGAAGGCGTCGTAGATCGACTCCTGGATGAGGGCGCGTGACGGGCAGGTGCAGACCTCACCGTTGTTGAGGGCGAACATGACAAAACCCTCGATGGCCTTGTCGAGGAAGGCGTCGTCGGCGGCCATGACGTCGGCGAAGAAGATGTTCGGGGACTTGCCACCGAGCTCGAGGGTGACCGGGTTCAGGTTCTCCGAGGCGTACTGCATGATCAGGCGGCCGGTGGTGGTCTCACCGGTGAAGGCGACCTTGGCGACCCGGTCGCTGGAGGCAAGCGGCTTGCCGGCCTCGACGCCGAAGCCGTTGACGATGTTGAGGACGCCCTCGGGCAGCAGGTCACCGACGAGCTGGGCGAGCAGCAGGATCGTGACGGGGGTCTGCTCGGCCGGCTTGAGGATGACGCAGTTCCCTGCGGCCAGCGCCGGCGCGAGCTTCCACGTCGCCATGAGCAGCGGGAAGTTCCAGGGGATGATCTGCGCGACGACACCCAGCGGCTCGTGGAAGTGGTAAGCGACCGTGTCGCCGTCGATCTCTCCGGCCGAGCCCTCCTGGGCCCGGATGACCGACGCGAAGTAGCGCCAGTGGTCTACGACCAGGGGTAGGTCGGCGGCCAGGGACTCGCGCACCGGCTTGCCGTTGTCCCACGTCTCGGCGATGGCCAGCTCTTGCAGGTTGGCCTCAATCCGGTCGGCAATCTTGAGCAGGATGTTGGCTCGCTCGGTCGCGCTGGTCTTGCCCCAGGCGTCCTTGGCGGCGTGGGCCGCGTCCAGCGCGAGCTCCACGTCCTCGGCGGTGGAGCGGGCGATGCTGCAGTAGACCTCACCGGTGACGGGGGAGCTGTTCTCGAAGTACTGCCCCTTGACCGGGGGGACCCACTTGCCGCCGATGTAGTTGTCATACCGGGGGTCAAACGTGACAAGCGCGCCGGGTGTGCCGGGGTTCGCAAAGACCATGGCTCTGTCCTCCTGCAAGCGTGACGGCCGCACTGTCGCGAGCCGTGGATGCAACGCTCCGCTGGGAGGGTTGGCCCGAGGTTGGCCCCGCTCCCAGAAGGGAGCCGCTCGTGGGTCAGGCCGAGCGGGCGCGGTCGAGTCGGGCCCTCGCGGCGGGCCGGCGCAGGTCGCCGGCGGGCAGCACGTCGACCAGGTGCTGCTGCACCTGCTCGTCGTACGGCTGGATGTCGGCGAGCGTCATCGCACTGGTCACGTCGTCGCTGCCCAGGACCGCCGAGCGCAGCGCCACCTCCAGGTAGCGCCGCCACTCCTCGAGGTCCGGGGACGTGGACTCGGGCAGCAGTGGTCCGCGCACGGCCGCGACCGCCGTCGGGACGTCGCCGGCGTCGAGGGCGCGAAGGGTCCGCTGCAGGTCGCTGTCCACGGGCACGGTCAGCCGATAGGGACGGGAGCCGACCCCCCCGTCGAGCGCGCTGCGCAGGTGTGACACCTCCGCCTTCAGGGTGGACGTGCTGATGGCGGCGTCGCCGTACAG
>JAYUBO010000220.1:0-19077 GCA_043740815.1 Frankiales bacterium
CTTGGTGTGAGCTCCCCCTCTGGTATCCCTGCCGACGCCCCTGACGTGGGGGTGGCCGGCCACTATGGCGACCCCTATCTCGAGCAGCGCCGGCTGTCCGCCGGGGTGGGCGTGGTCGACCTGTCCCATCGGCCTGTGCTGCGGGTCACCGGGCCCGACCGGCTGTCGTGGCTGCACTCGCTGGTGACCCAGCACGTAGCGGCCCTCGCTCCGGGGGAGTCGACCGAAGCTCTGGTGCTGTCTCCTCAGGGGCATGTCGAGCACCACCTCCAGCTGGTCGAGACGGGCGAGGAGGTCCTCGCGCATCTCGAGCCCGGCACCGGCCTTGACCTGCTCGCCTTCCTGACTCGGATGCGCTTCATGCTGCGCGTCGAGGTCTCCCTGGCCGACGATCTTGCGGTCGTCTGGACCCCACCCGGGTCCGCCGACGTGGGCGCCCAGGTGGGCACGTCGACCGGCTTCGGGCGTTACCTGCTGCTGCCTCGCGCTGATGCGCGGGCCCTGGTCGACGCGGCCGTGGCAGACGGCACCGTTGCCGGCGTCATGGCGCACGAGGCGCTCCGGGCCGCCGCCCGCCGCCCCCGGCTCGGCCTCGACACCGACCACCGCACACTGCCCCAGGAGGTCGGTTGGCTGGTACGTGCCGTCCACCTCGACAAGGGCTGCTACCGGGGCCAGGAGTCCGTCGCGCGCATCTACAACCTCGGCCGTCCCCCGCGCCGACTGGTACTGCTCCACCTCGACGGCAGCGACTCCGAGCTCCCGGTGGCCGGTGCCCCTGTGCTGCTTGGGTCCCGCGAGGTCGGTCGTGTCGGTACGGCGGTGCGCCACTTCGAGCTGGGCCCACTGGCCCTGGCCCTGCTGAAGCGGACCGTCCCGGACGACGCCGAGCTCACGGTGGAGGGTCCGGCGGGTCCGATTGCCGCTGCCATCGACCCGGCTCCGGATGACCTCCAGGTTCCTGAGTCCCCGGCCCGCGCCGCCGCTGAGGCCCGCGCCGGCCTCCTTCGCCTCCCCCGCTGACCTCCGCCCGGCGCTTACCCACCCGTGCCGACACCGAGCTGGGGGCGGGTCTGTGGCGGCCTCAGAACTCAAGGGTCCCTGCGGAACTGGTCCTGCTCAGCGGCCGAACAGGCCCTTCTTCTTCTTCGCCGGAGTGCCAGCAACCGGCGGCCGGGAGGGTGGCGTGGCGCGCAGCGGCGCAGGGGCAGGTTCGTCCTCCATGCCCAGTGACGACAGCTCCCGGAACAACGAGGCCATATCGGTGTCTGCGGGTCGGTACAGCGGAACGGCTGCGTCCTCATCGGGTTCCGCATCGACAGGCTCGCTGACGTCCGGCTCGAGGACTGCCGTCGAGGTTGCCGCGGTGGCGCTCAGCTCAGCGAAGGCGCTGCTTGCTCCCGCCCGTTGCTCGGCGAGCATCACCAAGGCGGCGTCTTCGGAAGCTTCTACCGCTCGGGCTGCTGCGAGCTCGCGCTCGGCTTGATCCTCAGCCACACGTGCTTCTTGCGCGGCCTGGGCCGCGGCTTGCTCCTCGGCAGCGAGGCGTAGCTCGCGCTCCGCCTCTGCCCGCTCACTCGCGATCCGGTCCGCCTCCAGAGCGGCGTCCTGTACGGCGGCCTCGTGCAGGGCCCACCCTTCCGCGGCCACGCGGGCGGCCTCCGCCTCGGCGAGTTCCTGGGCTAGCCGGGCGGCTTCTGCCTGCGCCTCGGCGTCAGCTTGTTCTTGAGCGACGCGGGCGGCTTCGGCCTCAGCCTGTTCTTGAGCGACGCGGGCGGCTTCGGCTTCTGCCTGCGCTGCGGCGTCAGCGTGTTCTTGTGCGACGCGGGCGGCTTCGGCCTCGGCGAGTTCCTGGGCCACGCGGGCGGCTTCTGCCTGCGCGTCGGCTTCGGCCTGCTCCGCGGCCACGCGGGCGGCCTCAGCCTGTTCTTGAGCGACGCGGGCGGCTTCTGCCTGCTCGGCGGCGACGCGGGCGGCTTCGGCCACAGCCTGTTCTTGAGCGACGCGGGCGGCTTCGGCCTCGGCGAGTTCTTGGGCCACCCGGGCGGCTTCTGCCTGCGCTTCAGCTTCGGCCTGCTCAGCAGCCTCCTGCGCGGCCGCAGCCGCAGCATCCTCCGCGGCGAGGCGGGCTGCCTCGGCTGCGAAGAGTCGGTCCGCCTCGGCCTGCTCCTGTGCGCGACGGGCTTGCTCTGCCAGCTCCTCGTCGCGGCGGGCGACGTCGCGACGTACCTCCTCGAGGTCGACGATCTGTGCCTGATGGTCGGAGAAGTGCGCCAGGTGGGCTGCCGTCGCGTCGGCAGCCCGAGCTGCCTCGAGGTCGGCCTGGGCCGCTGCTAGCTCTGCGGCGTCGTTGTCGCGCCACTTGGCCTCCCGCTCGGCGCGGGCAGCGGCACGAGCCAGGCGCTCCACCTCGGCGGGGGTGAGGGGCTTGGGGGGGGTGATGCGGGTGCGTGGCCTGGGAGCGGCGAACAGGGACTCGTCGGTGGTGGGCCCGAGCAACGCGGACAAGGCGGCCGAGACCCGGTTGATCGACTGGTCGACCTCTTGCTCGGGCGTTACCGGTGAGGCGCCCATGGTGTGGTCTGCACGCAGGGCTGCGGCGATCAGGTTCGCGACGTCGGACGGGGACGGCTCCTCGGCCTGGGCGGGAATCGTGTAGCCCTGCGAAGCCTCAGGCAGGCTCGTACGGGCAGCTGGCGGGTATGCCCCACCGGACCTCGCCCCGACCGACTCCGAGGAGCTGCTCTCGGAGCCGAGGAGCACTTCCTCGACCTCGAGTAGCCCGGACCGGACAAGGGCGTAGACGACCTGCCCGGCCTCGTGCAGCGTGAAGCCGCACTCGCGGGCGAGGTCGGCGATCGACCGGTTGCCGTCGACCTTGCACAGCAGCGACCACGCCTCGGGGTCGATGGCCATCTCGGCGTCGCTCTGGCCGGCAGCAGAGAGCACCGGTACGGCGTCGGGCCCGTGGACGGTCTCGCTGATCGCCTCCCAGGCGAGCGTCCGCTGTTGCACGTCGGCCAGCAGCGCCTCGACGGTTGTCGGCGGTGCGACGTCCTCGCGGGTGCGCTCATTGACGCGGAACTTCCAGGTGCCGGTGGGCCAACGCATCAGGTCCGAGGTCTGCTCGCGGACCTGCTCGTTGATGAAGGCTTCGACGACCGGCTGGTCGACGTAGCCGAGGTGGACGAGCAGCTCGCCGAGGCGCCAGCCCTGGAGCTCGGTCCGCTGCGCCTCCAGTGCCTCCGACAGCGCCTCCGGACCCAATGATCCCGCGGACACCAGACGTGCCCCGAGCTGCGGCCGCCGGCCCGGCACCTGTACGGAATACACCTGCCCGCCACGCAGGAAGACTTTTGCGCTTTCGTCGACGCCGTCGACGACGTGCAGGCACCCGGAGGCCACACCGTCGGCCAGCTGACGCAGCACCTCTGGGAGGGGGGTCGTGACGAGGTCTCCCTTGAGCACGCTGCCTCCCTCCGAGGTCCGGGCCGGTTCCGGGCCGGTGTAGTCCCGGTACTTCCTCTCCTCGGCAGGTAGCCCCCATTTGTTGAGCCCGGGCGACCCCGTGCGCTCGGGAATCTGACACGATGGTGGCCGCGCCTTCCCGGGCGCGTGACCCGACAGTGGGAGGAACGGCCGTGACCGCCGACGGAACGCCCCAGCAGGGCACCCGGAGGATCGACCGGGTCCTGGCCGAGGACTACCTCGCCGGGATCGGCCAGGCACCGCTGGCTGATGTCCGCTCCTTGCGGGACGAGGCCGAGCAGGAGGAGGTTGACCTCTCCTACATCCGGCGACTCATCCAGGGCCGTATGGACATCGTGCGGGCCGAGCTCAACCGTCGCGAGGGCACCGGTCCGACCGGCAGCCTCGTGGAGGGCCTCGCGCAGACCCTCGCTGACGAGCCTCGCAGCCCGGCCCGCGGCCTGGGTCGCCACACGACAATCGAGCCGTCCAGGGTCGACAGCCACCGTCGCTACGTCGAGTCGCTCGTCGCTAACGTGGATCTCACCGACACCTCGGAGCGCACCTCCGACGAGCTTCACTATGCGAGGCGGGTGCTGGCGGACGAGGAGCAGGTGCTGTCGGGGAAGCGCCGCGAGGTGCAGACCGTCATGGACGCGTGCAGTGCCGAGATCACCCGCCGCTACCGGGACGGCGAGGCTGACGTCGGCTCGCTGCTCGCCGCCTCCAGTGGCCCCGACGAGGCATGAGCCTGCTCGCTGAGGTCGTCCGCTCCGGCTACGTCGAAGGCACCCATCACGGCTCCGTCGTTGCCTTGCGCCCCGACGGCTCTGTCGCGCTCGCTGTCGGGGACCTGGAGCGCCCGGTCTTCCCGCGCTCGTCGAACAAGCCACTGCAAGCCGTCGCCCTGCTCGACGCCGGCTGGCAGCCCGGCTCCGAGGAGCAGCTCGCCCTGGCGACGTCCTCCCACAACGGTGAGCCCGGCCACCTCGCGGTGGTCCGCGAGATCCTGGGCGAGCTCGGGGTCGAGGCTCTGGGGACGCCGGCGATGCCGCCGCTCGACGAGCCCTCCTGGTACGCCATCGTGCGCACCGGTGGTGCGGCGACGTCGTTGACGATGAACTGTTCCGGCAAGCACGCGGCCATGCTGCGTACCTGCGCGACCAACGGGTGGGACGTTGCGTCGTACCTGTCGGTGGACCACCCCGTGCAGCGGGCCTGCCTGCAGGGCATCGAGCGCCTCGCCGGCGAGCCCGTGCGGCATGTGGCGGTCGACGGGTGTGGCGCTCCGCAGCACGCGCTCACGCTCCCCGGCCTGGCCCGGGCGTTCACCTCTCTAGTCCTCGGCGGCCCTCACGAACGGCGTACGGCGGACGCGATGCGGTCGCACCCGTGGCTCGTCGGGGGGACCGGTCGCGACGTGACCCAGCTGATGGAGGGCGTCCCCGGGCTGGTTGCCAAGGACGGCGCCGAGGGCGTCTACGCCGCAGCCCTCGCGGACGGCTCCTCCGTCGCGCTGAAGATCAGTGACGGTGCGGGTCGGGCGCGAACCCCGGTCCTGGTCGCCGCCCTGCGAGCCCTCGGGGTCGAGGCCGAGGTATTCGAGCAGCTGGCCACGATGCCGGTGCTCGGCGGGGGCAAGGTGGTTGGCGAGGTGCGGATCGCCGGCGCCCTCCTAGGCTGAGCGGACTACGTTCGCGGGTGTCGCCTGCTGATGGACGGGGAAGGGCACCCTGGTGGAGACGGTCGAGACCCTCGCTGGAGGGCGTTACGTCCTGGGCCCAGTCCTGGGCCGCGGGGGGATGGCCGACGTGCGTCGCGCTACCGACACCGTTCTGCACCGGCAGGTCGCCGTGAAGATCTTTCGTGACGACCTCGACGAGGCCACGGCCGAGCGGGCCCGCGCGGAGATGCGCACCCTTGCCTCGCTCACCCACCCTGGCCTGGTCGCCATCCACGACGCGGGCACGGGTCCGGAGGTGGACGGTTATGCGCAGCCCTACCTCGTCATGGAGCTCGTGGAGGGGCCGACGCTCGCCGCCTCCTGCCTCGACGGCTCACTGTCCGTGGACGGCGTCCGCCAGATCGGCGTGGAGGTTGCCTTGGCGCTGGCCCACGTGCACGCCCAGGGCGTCGTCCACCGGGACGTGAAGCCGGCCAACATCCTGCTCAGCCCGGTCGGCGCGAAGCTGGCCGACTTCGGGATCGCCCGGATCGTCGACGGTGCCCGCCACACCGCGACCGGCCTCACCCTGGGTACCGCCCCGTACCTCGCGCCGGAGCAGGTCACTGGCGGGTCGGTCGGACCGCCCGCGGACGTCTACGCCCTCGGCTTGGTGCTGCTCGAGTGCCTGACCGGTCGTCGCGAGTATGTCGGCACCGAGGTCGAGGCGGCCGTGGCCCGCCTGCACCGCCAGCCGGAGATCCCCAGCACGCTGCCCGCCCCACTTCCCGGACTGTTGCGCAGCATGACGGCCCTGGACCCGGCTGCCCGGCCGACGGCTGCCCGGGTGGCCGCCACACTCACCGGTGGCGACGCCCTCGACGAGGTCGACACGACCGTCGTCAGCCTTGGTCCCGGCCTCGCGACTGCCCTGCCGGTGACGACTGCCCTGCCGGTGACGACTGCCCTGCCGGTGACCACTGCCCTGCCGGTGACCACTGCCCTGCCCTCGGAGATCGTCCCATCGACCCCCACCAAGACGACAGCCTTCTCCCGCCCTGAGCGCGGAGTGAGCCGTCATGTCGGCGCCGGCCGGGTGCCCGGCAGGAGACTCCCGGTCAAGGGCCTGTTGGTCGCCGGGGCTGCCGCGGTGGCGCTGCTCGTCGCCATCCTGTCGCTGAGTACGGGCAGCGCGCCGGCCCCCTCGACGCGCACGACCCCCGTCGCGACGGCAAAGCCTTCGGTTACCCCAACGACGAATGGGCAGCCTGCCAACAGGCAGACGCTCGACAAGCATCTCGCAAACCTGGACAAGGCCGTGCACCCATGAGAGCCGTAACGACAACCCCGCACCGCGTGCTGCTGGCCGTGGCCCTCGTCGGCGCGCTGGCGGGTTGCGGTAGCTCGACGCCGTCGGCAAAGGACCTGAGCCCGGCCGCCGCGTCCCTGCTGCAAAAGGACGCCGCGGCCCTCGCCGCGGCCGCGCGGTCGGGAAACCGCACTGGTGCGCTCGCGGCACTTGCCGTCCTCAAGCGGGACGTCGCGGCGCAGCAGAGCACACACGGGCTGAGCGCGGACCGCGCGACCCGGGTGCTGTCCGCGGCCGTTGTGGTGGTCGGCGACCTCCCGGCGCCCACGGTGGCTCCGGCAGTGCCCGTCAGCGCGCCGCCGGCAAGCGGCAAGCACGGCAAGGGCGAGCACAAGAGCGAGGACAACGGCGACTGACGTCGCCGGCGCCCGGCTCACGACGAGAACACCTGTTCGCTAACGTCTGTCTGGGGTCGAGCCCTTCGAGGTGGGAGACACCGCCATGCAGTACCGCGTCACGTTCACCGATGGCCGTACGCAGGACGTGGAGGGCGACGACGCCTCCGTCGAGACCACCGGGGCCGTCGTCATCCACCGCGAGGTCTTGGTGATCGGCCGACCGCGCCGGATCGTCGTCGCCCGCTTCTCGGCCAGCCAGGGAGTGCAGTCCGTCGACGTGCTGCAAGAGTGACGCCGGTGGAGCGCAGTTGGCTGACCCCCAACCTGAAGGTGCTGTCCGGCGTCTCGCTGCTTCAAGATGCCGCCAGCGAGCTCGTCTACCCGGTGCTGCCGATCTTTCTCACCGTCACGCTGGGGGCGCCGGCCGCTGTCGTCGGGGTCGTGGAGGGTGTCGCGGAGGGCGTCGCAGCGCTGACCAAGCTGCTGGCTGGGCGGCTGTCGGACCGGGTCGGGCGACGGCCCCTGATCGCCGTGGGGTACGGGCTCGCGGCGCTCGGCAAGCTGCTGGTCGCGGTGGCCTCCGCCTGGCCAGTCGTTCTCGCCGGCCGGGCTGTCGACCGGCTCGGCAAAGGCGTCCGTGGAGCTCCTCGGGACGCGTTGCTGATGGTCGACGCCGACCCTGCCGCCCGCGGTCGGGTGTTCGGCCTCCACCGGGCAGCTGACACCACGGGCGCCGTCGTCGGGCCGGCCCTGGGTCTTGGGCTCTATGAGGCGCTCGGCCATCATCTGCGGCCACTGCTGGTGGTTGCCGTCGTACCAGCAGTGCTGTCCGTCCTGCTCGTCGCGGCCGTGCGGGACCCCGGTGCCGCCCGCTCCCGGTCGAAGGTGAGCGTTGCCTCGCCGCTGGGGCTGAGCGCGGACCTGCGCCGGCTGTTGCTGGTCCTCGGGCTGTTCAGCCTGGTCAACTTCCCGGACGCCCTGTTGCTGCTGCGCGCCCACGACTTGGGCCTGTCCACGGGCGCGGTGATCGGTGCCTACATCGTCTACAACGCGGTCTACGCCGCGGCGTCCTACCCGGCCGGTGCGCTGTCGGACCGATGGCCAAGACATCGGGTGTTCGCCGCCGGCCTGGGCTTCTTCGCCGTGGGCTACCTGGGGCTCGGCCTCGCCGGTCGCCCCTGGCTCGTCTTCGTCCTCCTACCCCTGTACGGCGGGTTCGCCGCGTGCACCGACGGCGTAGGCAAGGCCTGGGTGGCGGGACTCGCTCCCGCCGACGGGCAGGGCGCCGTGCAAGGGCTGTATCAGGCGCTGACGGGTGGGGCAGTCCTGGTCTCGGGCCTGTGGGCCGGCCTGGCATGGGGGGGCGACGGGCGCGTCCCCCTGCTACTGGCCGGCACGGTGGGTCTCGTCATGACCGCCGGGCTGCTGGCCTGCGGCGGCCGACTGGTTTCTCAACCGGCCCGGCGGACGTAGCATGGAGGGTGTCCGCCATCCCCGGTAGGCGGACCCAGGGGAGTTGTTCATGGGCACGTTCTTCGCGGTCGTTCTGACCTTGTTGGCGGTGACCGGGGTGGTCATGGGCGTCGGTTGCTGGCTGTTGGTCCGCGCCGCCCGCCGGGTCCGCACCCGCGTCAGCCGACGGGTGCAGACCGTCCGCGCCGGTGTCGCTCGCCCGACCCGCGTACCGGCGCCTTGGGCTGCGCAGGTGCCGCCGCTGCCGACGAGGCGGGCGTTCTTGTCGTCCGTGAGCGCCCGGCTCCCCGGCCCGAAGCGCGAGGTCGCTCAGGTGCGCCGTGATGTGCAGCGTGAGATGCACGGTGCCGCACAGGCCGTGCACCTCGGCCTACGCGACGGCCGGCCGGTCGCACCACTGGCCCGGCTGGTGGGGCACCTGCAGCGGAGCGCCATCGAGCTCGACACCGACCTCGCGGTGGTCGCCGCGGATCCCGACCGTACCCGTCAGGCCGGCCTGGTGGCCGAGCAGCAGCCGCGGATCGATGCCCTCCTACGTGCCTGCGAACAGGTCCGTCGAGGTGTGCTGTTGGCCGGGTCAGCGGCGTCTGGGCCCCTCCTGCCGGGAATCCTGGACGAGCTCGACGACGAGGTCATCCGGCTCGGTCTGTGGGCGCAGGCCCACCGCGAGTTGAACGGTCGCTGAGGCGCTGGTGAGGCGCCGCTGAGCGGGTCCTCACAGGCCTAGCACCGCCGGCTCAGTCCTTGAGCCGCCAGGAGGCAAAAACCCGCTTGCCGTCATTCGCTACCTGCTCGACGCCGTGATCGTCCGACACGGCCTCCACGATGGACATTCCGCGACCGCCCTCGGCGTCCGGCTCGATCTCCGACAGCCCGGGGACCGGCTCGCGGTCGCTGCCGTCCCCGACGTCGAGCCTGAGGGTTTGCAGGGTGTGGGAAAGGGCCATGGTGACCGGTGGCGCGCCATGCCGGACGGCATTGGTGACCAGCTCGCTGGCGACCAGCTGAGCTCCGTCGACGTACTGGGGAAGCGCCCAACGGGCCAGGGTCTCGGCCACACCCCGGCGTGCTTCCCCCGGGGCCGTCGCGTCCGAGGGCAGAGCCTGCACGTAGGTCGCGTCGGTCCCTGCGCTGTCCGCTGTGGTCATACCACTGTTGTCTCCCCGTGGCGGCTCCCCAACCTGAACTGTGCTGGTGGGTAAGGGGTTGGCAGTATCCGATCGACTGTGGGCAGCGTCACGCCACTGTTGCTAGCAGAGTGCTTGCAATAGTTAGCACCCCGGGCTACGGTGACGTAGTCAGCACATTCGTTCCACAGGAAGGAGCCCTACATGCCGGCCATCGGTCAGCTCGGGGACTTCATCCGCGAGCAGCGCCAAGCCGCCAAGATCTCCCTACGGGAGCTGGCTACCTCGGCTGGGGTCAGCAACCCCTACCTCAGCCAGATCGAGCGCGGACTGCGTAAGCCAAGCGCCGAGATCCTGCAGCAGATTGCCAAGGGCTTGCGGATCTCCGCGGAGGCGCTGTACATCCAGGCCGGCATCCTGGACCACCGCGAGGCCAGCCCCGTGGTGGACGCGATCCTGGCCGACGACACGCTGACCGAGCGGCAGCGACAAGTGCTGCTCGAGGTCTACGAGAGCTTCCGCAAAGAGACCGCGGCCACGGCGACCAGCGTCGCCGGGCTCCTCGACCCGGACGGACCAGCCGACGACCACGTCGTCGTCGGCAAGCCCTGAACAAGCACGTCCCCTCAGATCCCATCGCCCAGGAGGCACCCCATGAGCACGCTGACCGACAAGCTCCCCACCGTCAAACTCCCCGAGGTCAACCTCGACGAGGCCAAGAAGCCGGCGTACGCCGCTGTCGGCGTCGTCGACCTGTACGTCGAGCAGGTGAAGGAGCTCCCCGCCGACGCCAAGAAGCTGCAGGCCGAGCTGACCGCCAAGTTCGAGGCCGCCCGCGACGCTCGCAACGCACGGCTCAAGGCCGTTCCGGCGCAGCTCAAGGCGCTTCCGACGACGACCACCGAGTCGGCCAAGAAGTTGCAGGCCGACCTGACCGCCCGCATCTCCAAGGCGCAGACCGAGGCCACCGCCTACTACGGCAAGCTCGCTGCCCGTGGCGAGCGGCTCGTCGGCCAGATCCGTCGCCAGCCGGCCACCGAGGCCGCCATCGCCGAGGGCAAGGCTGCCGTCAAGAAGGCTGAGGCCGCTGCGACCTCCGCCAAGAAGGCCACCAAGTCCGCCGTGAAGGCCACCGAGAACGCTGCCGAGAAGCTCGGCTAGTCAGGAGCACCATCAGCATCACCTCCGAAGCCGGCTGCCCTTGGGTAGTCGGCTTCGGGGATGTGTGGACAGCTGCTCACTGATGGGCACCGATACGCGAGGATGAGGACATGCACCTGCTCTACGACCCGGCCAGCCTGCTGCTTACCGTCCTGAGCTTCGGGCTGCTCGCGCTGAAGGTGTGGGCACTGGTCGACTGTGTGCAGCGCCCCGCTGCGGCCTTCCAGGCCCACGACAAGCTCACCAAGCGGAACTGGACCATCATCTTGGCGCTTGCCCTGGTCCTGGGGCTGCTGTTCGGGCAGGTCCTGAGCCTGTTCGCGATCATCGGCACGGTCGCCGCGATCGTCTACCTCGTGGATGTCCGCCCGGCCGTCTCGGGCTCCTCGCGACCCTGAGGCCGCCGACGTTGTCGGGATCGTCTATGTATCAATGCTTTTGGTGATGACCTGAGCGGGTGAGGCGCAGCATTGGCCGTCACCAGGCCCTCTGGCGCTCGTTGGCTTTGGTACCTGGCACGGCCGCCGAACCGCCATCCGAAGGGCCCCCGCATGACGCACATCGCCACCGTCACCGCCGAGATCGAGCTTCGTCTGGTCGTCGCCGGTGGGCCGTCGCTCCCTGTCCTCGCGGGCCTGCGCTACGACAGCAACGACCCCTGGGCGGTGCGCGTCGCCTTCCAGACCGGCGGCGAGGGTGACGGCATCGTGGAGTGGATGTTGGCCCGCCAGCTCCTGATCGACGGCGTCGCCGGTGCCTGCGGCGAGGGGGATGTCCGCGTCTGGCCGGCTGTGCACGGTGATGAGCGCGTCGTCAACCTCGCGATGGCCTCCCCCTCTGGCGCGGCGCTGTTCGAGATCGACCGCGACGTGTTCGTCGAGTTCCTCCACCAGACCTACCTCGCGGTCCCCCTGGGCGCAGAGTCCAACGTCGTCGACCTCGACGCCGAGCTTGCCCTGCTCCTGTCGTACTAGTCCCGCTGGCTCCTGACAGGACGGCCGCGGTGGCTCAGGACAGCATGCCTGCGGTGAGGTCGAGGTCGTCCGGGGGCTGCCCGGGCGTCTTCCAGCCGATGTAGGGCTTGCCGAACACCCCGTGCAGGGCGTTGGCCCGGTCGACCATGACCGTCCATGCGGACAGGAAAGCCTCCCGGTCCTGGGTCCGGATCGCCTGCGTCACCGGCGCGTAGTCATCGCGTAGGTAGGCTGTCATCTCCACCGCGTACTTCGGCCGGGACTCGGCGCTCAGCGCGAGCTGCTTCAGGGCGCTCTTGGCGTAGTACGCCGCCAGCGGCCAGTTGCCCGCCAGTGCCGCGTAGTAGCAGCGGTGCAGCCGTGGGCCGACCTCCGCCATGAGCCGGTCCATGCCGGGTTGCATCCGGGCCAGCTCATTCAGCGTCAGATCACGCTTGCCGTTGTTGACGACGATCTCATCGGGGTTCACCTGTCCAGCCTAGGAGTCGAGCTCCACGCCCACCACGCCGTCGAGGGCCCGTAACCGGACGGCCAGGTCCAGTAGCGAGTAGCCGCGCAGAAGCGGTGAGGACAACGTCAGGACGGTGCGGTCACTCACGCCGCGCTCGACCCGCCGGACCGACGCAGCAGCCCCCAGCACCCGGGTGGCCCGCTCCACGATGTCGGTGACATCTGCGGTGTCGGTGACTTCCAGCACCACCTCGTGCCCCCGTCGGCGCGGGAGGACATCTCGCTCGAGCAGCTTGAACCCGACAAGCGTGAGAAGTCCCATCCCCACAGCGAAGGCCCCGAGGCCTGCGCGACCAAGCCCGCAGGCAACCCCCGCGCCAGCCGTGACCCACAGGCTGGCCGCCGTTGTCAGCCCGTGGACCCCGCCGCTGTCGCGCAGGATCGCGCCGGCGCCCAAAAACCCGATGCCGGTGACGACCTGGGCCGCGACGCGCGTCGGGTCGCTGCCTGCAATGTCGGCGCCGACGGTCGTGAACAGTGCCGACCCCAGCGCCACCAGCACATGGGTTCTAAAGCCCGCCTTCTGAGCGTTGAGCTCGCGCTCGAGCCCCACCACGCCTCCCAGGGCGGCGGCGGCAAGCAGCGCCAGCAGCTGGTGCGAGGTCGTCATCACGGGGTTGTCACCGGCCTCAGTCTGGCGCGACCGAGGCCCAAGCGACGGTCACCTCGCCGTCGCGGCGCGCCCCGACCTGCGGCCAGTCCAGCTGCTCGCACATCGCCTTCCAGCGCTGTCGGCTCCCGAACGCCTGGTACGCCGCGGCGCGGTCCCACGCCGCGTCGAGCTCGGTGAGCAACGCATGGACGGCGCTCCCCGGCACGTTGTGGTGGATGAGTGCCTTCGGAAGCCGCTCGGCCAGGTCGCCCGGACGGCCGACGGTGTGGTCGAGGGTGTGCTTGGACGTGGGGTCCAGAGTGCGAAGGTGCGCAGCGAGCGTCAGCGTCTGCGGTCCCTGCTTGGTCAGCGTCACCCACGCCGCCCGGCGACCGAGCTCGTCGCAGGTGCCCTCCAGGAGCAGGCCGTCGTCCTGGAGGCCGGCCACGATCGTGGTCCAGGCCTCGCGGGCGGCGCTCTCGTCGTACTGCCGCAGGACGTTGAAGGCGCGCACCATCAAGGGGCGCAGCCCGGCGAGCTCGAAGCCACCGTGCTGGAACACCAGCCCGTCCCTGGTGGCGGACTGGGCGGCGGCGACCCGCTCGACGTCGAGCTCGAGGCCGACGACCTGCACCTCGGGGCGCACCTCGGACAACCGCTGGTGCAGCTCGACTGCGGTGATCGGCGTCGCGCCGTAGCCAAGGTCGATGACCAGCGGCGTCGCAGCGCTGCGCAGCAGGTCGCCGTGGACCTGGGCCAGGTGCCGGTCAACACGCCGCAGCCGGTTCGGGTAGGTCGTGCCTCGGGTCGGGAGGCCGAGAGCGCGGGCGCGCCCCGCGGCGTACCTCTTGGGCTGGGGCATCTGTTTATCCTCGCGGCAAGGAAGGAAGGTCGCCGTGAGCGACTGGGAGACAGGTCGGTTGGAAGCCCTCAGCGACGGGGTCCTCGCGATCGCGGTCACGCTGCTGGTGCTGGACAGCCGGCTTCCGGACGAGCTCGAGCCCGGGCACCTGGGGGCGGCGCTGCGCGACCTTGGCGGCTCCTACGCCGCCTACGCACTGTCGTTCCTGGTCATCGGGATCATGTGGGCGAACCACCACGCGATGTTCCGGCTGATCGCGGCCGTCGACGAGGGGTCGATGTTCGTCAACGTCATCCTGCTGGGCGCGATCGCCTTCCTGCCGTTCCCGACCGCCGTGCTGGCACGGTCGTTGCGGACCGGCAACGACGCCGACCAGGTCTCAGCGCTGTTGCTGTACGGGGTCACCAGCGCGCTGATCGCTGTCGGCTACAACCTCCTCTGGCACTACGCCCGGCTGCGCGGCCTGGCTGCTGCCGGGGCTCGACCCGGCAGTCGTCAGAGGGGTCACCCGGGGCTTCGTGATCGGGATTGTGGTCTATGCCCTGGCCCTCGCGCTGGTGTTCGTGAGCGCCGCCCTGTCAATGCTGGTGTGGGCCGGGCTCGCCGTCTTTTTCCTACGGGGCAGCCCATGGCCGGTGCTGGTCTCCTGATCCTCAGCCGCGGCGGTTCACCTTGCCCACGGAGGCTTGCTGCTGCGGCGTGAGCTGGACGAGGTCGATGTTGACATGCGCCGGCCTGGAGGCGACCCACACGATCGCGTCGGCCACATCCTCGGCAACCAGGGCCGTGACGCCGGCGTAGACCGCGGCGGTCCTCTCGGCGTCGCCCGCGAAGCGGGTCAGGGAGAACTCGGGGGTGTTGACCATCCCGGGTGCCACCTCGCTCACCCGCAGGCCGTGTTCGACCTCCTCCAGCCGCAGGATGTCCCGCAACGCCGCGACCGCGTGCTTGGAGGCGACGTAGCTCCCGCCGCCCTCGTACACCCAGCGTCCGGCCGTCGACCCCGTCATGATCACGTGCCCCTTGGCCGCCCGGAGCGCGGGCAGCAGTGCTCGCACCGTCCGCACGAGGCCGAGCACGTTGACGTCGTACGTCCGGGCCCAGGTCTCGACGTCGGCGTTGGCGATCGGATCGGCGTCGAAGGCCCCGCCTGCGTTGGCGACGAGCAGGTCGCAGGAGGCGACGGCCGCGGCCAGCGCGGCCACCGACTCGGCGGACGTGACGTCCAGAGCCAGGGGACGTACGCCGGGCAGCTGCTCGATCCGGTCCACGCGACGAGCGGCGCCGATCACGTCCCAGCCCTGCTGGGCGAGAAGGACGGCGGTGGCGGCCCCGATCCCGCTGGAGGCTCCGGTCACGACAGCGGTGCGGCTCATGCGCCCCAGGCTAAGGCGCGCGATGGACCGGCTCGTGGCAGCACGCACACCGGACCGGAACAAGGCGCTCCACGTCAGCGCTGTAGGTCCCGCGGATGCTGCGGCGGCTCGGATCGGGCAGGATGAGGCTGTGAAGGAGGTGGACGTGAAGGACGCAGGAACGGCGCTGTCGGTCACGCGCGGTCGCGTCCGAAGCGTCCACCCGCGCCGCGCTGCGGTGCTCAGCGTGCACACCTCCCCGTTGGAGCAGCCCGGGACGGGCGACGCGGGCGGCATGAACGTCTACGTCGTCGAGACCTCCAAGCGCTTGGCTGACCTCGGCGTCGAGGTCGAGATCTTCACCCGCGCCACCTCCTCCGACCTGCCCCCCGTCTGCGAGCTGGCCCCGGGCGTCACCGTGCGTCACCTCACGGCCGGCCCCTTCGAGGGCTTGAAGAAGGAAGACCTCCCCAGCCAACTATGCGCGCTCACCAGCGGCCTGCTGCGGGTCGAGGCGCAGCACGAGCCCGGCTACTTCGACGTCGTCCACTCGCACTACTGGCTGTCGGGACAGGTTGGCTGGCTCGCTACCGAACGATGGGGCGTGCCGCTCGTCCACACAGCGCACACCCTGGCGAAGGTCAAGAACCTGAGCCTGGCCGACGGCGACGCCCCCGAGCCGCTGCGCCGGGTCGTCGGTGAGGAGCAGGTCATCGCTGCGGCGGACCGGCTGGTCGCGAACACCCCCCAGGAGGCGCGTGACCTCCTTGGCCTGTACGCCGCCGACGCCGCCCGGGTCGTGACCGTCGCCCCCGGAGTGGACCTCGAGCACTTTCGGCCGGGCGAGGCCTCCGGTGCCCGCACCCGCCTCGGGGTGCCGCCTGATGCCGTCCTGCTGCTGTTCGTCGGGCGCCTTCAGCCGCTCAAGGCGCCCGACGTGCTGCTCCTGGCAGCGCAGCAGCTGCTCGGGAACGACCCCTCCCTGGCGGGCCGCCTGCAGGTCGCGGTGGTGGGAGGGCCCAGTGGGTCCGGTTTCGATGAACCCACCTACCTGCACGACCTTGCCGCTCAGCTGGACGTCCCTGTCCGCTTCGAGCCCCCGGCAGGCACTGACCGCCTTCGCGACTGGTACGTCGCGGCGGACCTTGTCGCTGTCCCGTCGCACAACGAGTCCTTCGGCCTGGTCGCTCTGGAGGCGCAGGCTTGCGGCACCCCTGTGGTCGCCACCCGGGTCGGCGGGCTCCTCACCACCGTCCGCGACGGGGTGAGCGGTCTGTTGGTCGACGGCCACAGCTCCGACGCCTGGGCTGCAGCCCTGGCCCGCGGGCTGGAGCAGCGCGGGCTGCTCTCGCTCGGAGCCGTCGAGCATGCCGCCGGGTACTCATGGGGGCGCACGGCCGACGGGCTGCTGACGGCGTACCGGGATGTGCTCGTGCCGTCGCGGCTGGCGACGGGTGTGGGTGTGGGTGCATGAGTGCCGCGGACGTCATCCGCGTCGCGTTGAAGGAGGCGGAGCTCGACTTCGCCGAGCCGCAGCCCGACCAGTTTTTCGTCAAGCTCCCCGGCACGCACCGGCTGTTCACCAACGCCTGGCTCATCGTCGGTCAGCACGGGTTGCTCGTGGAGGCCTTCGTCTGCCGCAAGCCCGATGAGAGGCACGAGGACTTCTACGCCTTCCTGCTGCGGCGTAACACCAAGACCTACGCGGTGTCGTTCGCCCTGGACAAGGCCGGCGACGTCTACCTCGTGGGACGGCTGCCGCTCGGTGGGATCACCCCTGAGGAGGTCGATCGGATCCTTGGGTCGGTCCTGCAGTACTCCGACGAGAGCTTCGACCTGCTGCTCGAGATCGGCTTCGCCAGCTCGATCAAGCGCGAGTGGGCGTGGCGCGAGAAGCGCGGGGAGTCCACCGCCAACCTGCAGGCCTTCGCCCGGTTTGCCGCGCCTGAGTGAGCGTCTGGGATGCGGACGGGGCCCTGCTCGGGGCCTTGACGGACCTCGGGGTCGAGCTCGAACGGGTAGGGGTGGGTGCCTATCTGGTCACCTTGCGGGGCGCTCGCCGTCCCGTGAGCCCGGTGTGGCTGATCGCGGGAGAGCAGGCGGTCACCGTCGAGGCCTTCGTCGTACACCTGCTCGAGGGTGCGTCGGTGGCGGCAGTGCACCGCCATGTCCTGCGGCGCAACAACGCGCTGCGCGGTGTCCACTACGGCACCGATGACGTGGGTGACCTGTTCCTGACGGGGTCCCTGTCGCTGGCTGACGCGACGCCGGTCGGCGTCGACCGGCTCCTCGGCGAGCTCTGGCAGCTGCTCGAGGACGACTACCCGACGGTCCTGTCGCTGGCCTACGGTGACCGGCTCGCCCTGGACCCGGCGCTGTCGGCGAAGGTGTACGCCGACGGTGCCGGCCGCCGCCCAGCCGGTACGCCGGACTGGGCCCCCCACCGCGACGCCCGCCGCTGACCCAGCCCGCCTGGGGTCGGACACCTCGGTGACCAGGGCGCGCCAGAGGCTGGCAGACTCTGCTCATGGCGACTCTGGTCCTGCTCCGTCACGGCGAGAGTGAGTGGAACAGCAAGAACCTGTTCACCGGTTGGGTCGATGTCGACCTCACCGACGTCGGGCTGGCGCAGGCGCGCGCGGGCGGGGAGATGCTCGCCGCGGCGGGCCTGCTGCCGACCGTCGTGCACACCTCGCTGCAGAAGCGGGCCATCCGTACGTCCACCCTCGCCCTCGAGGCGTGCGACCGCACCTGGGTCCCGGTGCGGCGCTCGTGGCGCCTGAACGAGCGGCACTACGGCGCGCTCCAGGGTAAGGACAAGAAGCAGACCTTGGAGGAGTACGGCGAGGCGAAATTCATGCAGTGGCGTCGTTCCTACGACGTGCCGCCGCCGCCGATAGAAGCCGGCTCGCAGTGGGACAACGCCCTGGACGCGCGCTACGCCGACCTCGCTCCCGAGCTGGTACCGGCCACCGAGTGCCTGGCCGACGTCGTCGCCCGGATGCTCCCCTACTGGTACGACGCGATCGTGCCCGACCTCCGGGCCGGCGGGACCGTCCTGGTCGCCGCCCACGGCAACTCGCTGCGGGCCCTCGTGATGCACCTGGACGGCCTGTCCCGCGAGCAGGTCGTCGGCCTCAACATCCCGACCGGCCAGCCCCTGAGGTACGACCTCGACGAGGACCTGCGTCCGTTGGTGACCGGCGGGACCTACCTCGACCCGGTGGCCGCCGCCAAAGCGGCGGCTGCTGTCGCCAACCAGGGACGGTAATCCGCGCCCGACGCCGCCCGACGCCGCCCGACGCCGCCCGGGGTCAGCGGGCGGAGGCCAGGTCGACGACCCCCGGCACCCGCAGTGACAGCCGCGTGACCCGGCCGGAGGCGTCCCAGCGGACGAAGCCGCCTGGGCTGAGGTCGGTGCTGGCGTAGACCGTGTCGCCGCTCCAGGCGACGTGGCAGGCCAGCAGCGTGCAGCCGCCGTCGACGAGGGTGGACCACGGCTCACCACCCGACGCGCCGACGGCGAGGCGGCCGCGCAGGAGGACGGCCTGGCCGTTCGGCCCGTCCATGGCCGCGCCAGCTGACGCGGAGCGGGCGGCCAACGCGACCGAGCGGCCGTCAGGGGACAGCGCCCCGTCGAGGAGGACGAGGCCTGCGTCGAGCGGCGCTGACGGAGGGTCAGCGGCCCCGAGCCGGACGTCCCACACCTGCGCGGTGCACCCGTCGAGGCAGTTTCCCATCACGACCAGCAGCCGTGGCCCCACGATGTCGAGCACCTGCACCGGCCCGCCCCACCGGCGCAGTACCCGACCAGAGTCGGACCGCAAGGTGGGCGTCGTACCACCTGGGGTCACCACCTCGTCGTCCAGAACGCCGTCCGGCGTGACCAGGAGCAGGTCGTGCTCGGAGCGTGCCGACCGCGACTCGATGTGGCGACCTGACCCGTCGTAGGCCTGGAGGGAGCGGACGGCAGCGCCGCGTACCAGCCAGACCCGGTCGCCGCGGCTGTCGGGTGCGAGCTGGTCGGCGGGGCCGAGCCGGCGTAGCTGCGTCGAGCCGTCGGGAAGCAGGAACGCCCACCCGCCGAAGGCATGGTTCGGCGGCCGGGTCAGGACGAGGGTCGCGTGCGCGAGCCTGAGCAGCCGGGCTGGGTCCTGCCCGGCGGGCAGCCGCACGGGGTCGACG
>JAYUBO010000221.1:0-2147 GCA_043740815.1 Frankiales bacterium
GAGGGTCAGCCTCTGCAGGATGTCATCAGGCAAGGTGTCCGGGTCCATCCACACGACGTCCACGTGGCCGCCCATCCACTGGACATGGGGTACTTCGAGGAACTTCGCCACGCGGCCCGTCTCACCGCACCCGTTCGTCCGCAACGAGATCCGCTGGCGCAAGACGTCAGTGTGCTGTCCCGGATGCGCGACGGGGACCTGCTGGTGCAGCACCCCTACGACTGCTTCGAGGCGACCGTCCTGCGTTTCCTGCGAGAAGCGGCCACCGACCCGTGCGTCGAATCCCTGCACGCGGTGCTTTACCGACTCGCCCCCGAGTCAGCAATAGGAGACGCGCTTGTCGCTGCCGCACAACGAGGGGCGCGCGTTGAGGTCTTGCTGGAGCTTCGCGCGCGGTTCGACGAAGAACACAACGCCATCTGGGCCCAGAAGCTGCGCACCGCTGGTGCCACCGTCCACTCGGGACCGGCCCCCTACAAGACGCACGCCAAGCTCCTGCTCGTCCAGCGTCGAGAAGGTTCGGGACTGCGTGGGTATGCCCACGTCGGCACAGGCAACTATCACGAAGGTACGGCTCGGAGCTACGAGGATTTCGGGCTGCTCACCGCTCGGCCAGAAATCTGCACCCACCTTCTCGGCGTCCTCGCTGACCTCTCCTCAGGGCATACGCCACGGACGGCACCCGGGCTCGTGACGGCACCCAGAGGGCTTCGCGCCGAGCTCACCCGCAGAATCGTCGAGGCGACCAAGAACGCGGCTGCGGGTCACACGGCGTACCTCGCGTTCAAGGTGAATGCCCTGACGGACCGCCAGCTCGCTTACTCCCTCACGGAGGCGGCTGCGGCAGGTGTCCACGTCGACCTGCTGGTACGCAGCACGTGCGTCCTTCGACCGGACCAACGCGGACGCATCCGCGTCCGGAGCATCGTCGGCAACACGCTGCAGCACTCACGGCTGTTCGCATTCCGCACGGGCGACGAAGAAGAGATCTTCCTTGGCAGCGCTGACCTCATGCCGCGCAACCTCGATGGGCGCGTCGAAGTTCTCGTGCGCATCGACCAGGAACCTTGGCGCCGCCAACTCCGCGCGGAACTCGACCAGTACTGGGGCCTGCGCCCCGATGCCTGGGACCTCTCACCCGACGGCCGGTGGACTCGAAACGGATGTCCACCCCCTGGGAGCCAGCACTGAGGATCGGTTGCCGAGAGGGGTCGCACACGGCGCGACGTCGCCGACAGCTGTCTGAACAGCAGCCAACGCGTCGCTGACGGCAGCGAACTCCCGGCGGGCGTGCAGATCAGGGCTGGCTCACTGGCTGACCCGTCCTCGAGCTCGACGTCGGAGCGCTGGTCCGCGCCAAGGTCTGCAGCCGAGCGCCGGTCACGCGCACTGTGGCCTGCCAGGGCGCCCTGAATCCGGCCCAGCGGGAACAACTCGCGCCCGGAAGGTGTCGCACAGGGGGAGTGACGGCCCTGAACCCCGCATCTCGTGCGGGCCCCCTTGACCCCTGGAGAAACCTGATGCCCACCCGTACCGCACGCACCGCCTGGAACGGCACCCTCGAAACCGGCTCCGGCCAGGTCGAGCTGTCGAGCAGCAAGGTCGGGACCTATGACGTGTCCTTCCCCAAGCGCGCCGCTGACGAGGCCGGCGGCACCACCTCCCCCGAGGAGCTCATCGCCGCGGCCCATTCCTCCTGCTTCGCGATGCAGCTGTCCGCCCTGATCGCCGGCGCCGGCGGCACCCCGCAGTCGCTCGAGGTCACGGCCGAGGTCTCCCTGGGCCCGGACCCGGCCGGCGGTTTCCAGCTCACCGGCATCGCCCTGCGCGTCGTCGGCGAGGTCGAGGGCCTCGACGAGGCAGGCTTCGCCAAGGTCGCCGAGGAGGCCAAGGCCAGTTGCCCGGTCTCCAAGGCCCTGACCGGTGTCAAGATCACCTTGGACGCGTCACTCACGTGACCGAGCCCGCCTGACCCTGGCCCGTCGAGGGGTGCGTGAGCGCCCCTCGGCGAGCGGGCTGTGAGCACGACCCCGGTCCGCCACTACGCTCGCGGGGATCCCACTCCTGGAGGCTCCGCTGTGTCCGAACTGCCTGTCCACGCGCCTGCAGCAAGCACCCGCGCGACGGCGGCCGGGCTGACGGCCCAG
>JAYUBO010000222.1:0-6268 GCA_043740815.1 Frankiales bacterium
TCTCGACGGCTGGACCGAGGACCTCACCACCTGCCGGAGCTTTGCGGACCTGCCCAAGAACGCGCAGCTCTACATCCGTGCGCTCGAGTCGATGAGCGGTGCGCCGTTCTCCTCCGTCGGCGTCGGCCCCGACCGAGAGCAGACCTTGGAGCTGCGCCCCCTGCTGTAGTCAGCTGCTCTGTCACAGCTCGTGCAGGGTCCGCCAGCCGAGGACGCCGCCGAAGCCGATCAGCCCGACTCCGGCGACCCCGTCGGCGAGCCGGACGGCGCGCACGCCCACGGTCCGGCGTACCAGGGCCGTGACGACGGCGAGCAGGGCGACCCAGGTGAGGCTGCCCAGGCCGACGCCGGCAACGAGCGGGACCGCGGCGGTGGCGGAGGTCGCCGAGGCGGCGGCGGAGATCGCCGCCCAGCTCACGATCGTCGACGGGTTGCTGGCCGTCGCCCCGAGTGAGGTCCGAAAGGCGGTGTACGGCGACTCTGCTGCCGCGCCGTCGAAGCCGGCACGGACGTTCCAGGCCGCAACGAGGGTGCGGGTCCCGAGCCACACGAGGACCCCGGCGCCGACGAACCCGAGGGCGATGCGAACGGGGTCGACCAGCAGGAGCGGGGCCGCCCCGGCCACGCCGAGGGCGGCGTAGAGCGCGTCGATGAGCGCGATGCCGGCACCGACGCTGAGGCCGGTCAGCAGACCCGCCCGCAGCGTCGAGCGGATCAGGAACAGCGACATCGGCCCGAGCTGCAGGGCCACCAGGAAGCCAAGCCCGAAGCCGACCAGTGTGCTGTGCATGAGGCCAGCCTGCCGGTCCGGATGCCGGGGCTCAAGCGGTTAGTAGCCTCGGGACCGTGAAAGTCCTTGTCGTCGGCTCCGGCGCGCGTGAGCACGCCCTCGTGCTCGCGCTCTCACGCGATCCCGCGGTCACCTACCTCACCTGCGCCCCGGGCAACGCGGGCACCGTGCAGGTCGCCGAGGTGCTTCCCCTCGACGCGATGAACCACGCCGCCGTGGCGTCCCTGGCCCGCCACTACGACCTGGTGGTCATCGGCCCCGAGGCGCCGCTCGTCGCGGGCGTCGCCGACGCGGTGCGCGAGGTCGGCGTGCCCGTCTTCGGGCCGTCCGCGGCGGCGGCACAGCTCGAGGGGTCCAAGAGCTTCGCCAAGGACGTCATGGCGGCGGCCGGCGTCCCGACCGCCGCGTCCGACTCCTGCACGACGGTCGACCAGGCGGTGCAGGCTCTCGGGCGCCGCTTTGCACCGTACGTCGTGAAGGCCGACGGGCTGGCCGCGGGCAAGGGGGTGCTCGTCACGAGCGACCTGCCCGAGGCCGAGACCTTCGCGCGCGACGCCCTCTTGACCGTCGGCGCGCGCGTGGTCGTAGAGGACTTCCTCGACGGGCCCGAGGTTTCGCTGTTCGCTCTCACGGACGGCACGACGGTGGTGCCCCTGCTGCCCGCGCAGGACCACAAGCGGGTGGGCGATGACGACACCGGGCCGAACACCGGTGGGATGGGTGCCTACGCGCCGCTCCCGTGGTTGCCGTCCGACACCGTCGAGCACGTCCTCACGTCGGTCCTGCAGCCCGTGGTCGACGAGATGGCCACCCGTGGGACCCCGTTCAGCGGGTTGCTCTACGCCGGCCTCGCGATGACCTCCCGCGGCCCGCAGGTCGTGGAGTTCAACTGCCGATTCGGTGACCCCGAGACCCAGGTCGTCCTGGCCCTGCTCGACACCCCGCTCGCCGGGCTGCTGCTTGCCTGTGCGAACGGCACCTTGGCCGCCGAGCCACCGCCGGCCTGGCGCCCGGGTGCCGCCGTCACCGTCGTCGTCGCCGCCGAGAACTACCCCGGTACGCCGGCTGCCGGCGACGAGGTGGTCGTCGGTGACCTGCCCGAGGGCGTGACCGTTCTTCATGCCGGCACCCGGCTGTCCGATGACGGCCAGGTCCTCACAAGCGCAGGACGTGTGCTGTCGGTGACCGCCACGGCCAGCTCGCTGGTTGAGGCCCGGACCCGCGCGTACGAGGGCGTGGCAGCCGTACACCTGCGGGGAGGATTCTCCCGGTCCGACATCGCCGCCAAGGCCGCCCGTGGTGAGATCTCGGTTCCGACACAGGTGGAGGGCGCATGACGCAGAGGCTGGAGGGCGACGAGCGCACGGCGCGGGTGGCGATCATCTACAGCAGCCCCGCCGAGCACGACCAGATGGCCCAGGCGGGGGCGCTGCTGGCGCGCTTCGGGGTCTCCTACGACGAGGTCTGCATGTCGCCGCATCGCTCTCCCCGCGCCCTGGCGCAGTGGATGAGTGAGCTCGAGCCGCGCGGGGTCGAGGTGGTCATCGCCGGCTCCGCCGGCTCCGCAGCGCTGGCCGGGATCGTCGCGGCGCACGTCGTCCTGCCTGTCGTCGGGGTCCCGCTTCAAGGCGCTTCGCTCGACGGCCACGACGCGTTGTTCGGCCTGACGCAGCTGCCACCCGGCGTGCCCGTCGCCGCCGTCGGTATCGACAACGCCCTCAACGCCGCCGTCCTCGCCGTCCAGATGCTCGCGGTCGGCGACATCGAGCTCCGCGAGCGGTTGTGGCGCTTCAAGGCCGACTTCGAGAAGGCTGCCCTGCGCTAGCTCTGGGTGCTTCTGCCTCGCCCGCGCCTGTGGACAACGTGCGAGGCATCGTTGGTTTCTCTGCCACGGTTCGGTCATGCTCTTTTCCCTTGGTACGCCGGCTCCGGGCCGTCGTCGTCTGCTAGCGGCGCGGCGATGATCGCGCCCCCGGCCGCCGAGGTCGCGCCGGCGCAGACGTTCCACCTGCCCAAGCCTCCAGGTGGCGATCCGGCGGCGGCCCGGCAGCTCGCCCGAGCGCTCCGGACCTGCGCCCTGGAGCTGCTCGCCGCGCAGTCCCAAGCCCACGAGGTGCTCGCCGAGGCCCATCAGCACTGGACCGGCAGCAGCGCGTGCGCAGCCAACCACCCCCTGTCTGAGCTCGACGCCCGGACCGTGCAGGTCGCTCGCGTCCTGCGCGAGGCCGCCGACCGGTTCGAGGACTACGCAGAGGTCCTCGCCAAAGCGCATGAGCAGCACCACTGGAGCCTGGGCAAGATCCTCACCGTCGCCGCGGTCGTCGTCGTCACCACGGCCGTCGTGGTCGTCACCGTCGGCGCTGCTGCGCCGGCCGCAGCCGCAGCCGATGCGGCAATCGTCGGTGCGGAGGTCGCCGCGACCACCGCCGCCGTCGGGACTGCCAGCGCTGCCGCGGTCGAAGCGGCCGAAGCCGTCACCGTCGCCGTCCGCGCGCTGCAGGCGTTGCGGGCGGTCGCGGCGTTCCTGCGGCCGCAGATCGCCGTCACCGCCGGACTCACCGACTACGAGGCGTTCCGGCAGGTCCAAGCCACCGGCCACCTCGATGTCGCCACCCTCGCCACCCACGCCGCACTCGACGTCGGGCTTGGCGCGGGTGCAGCAGTGGCGGCAGGAGCCGTGAGCCCGTTCGCTCGTTGGCTGAGCCCGCGAGTGGGCGCTCTGCTGACAGCGGGCGCTGGCGCGAGGGTTCTCCCGCTCGGCTTTGCCGGGGCTCGAAGCTACGCACGGTTCGCGGAGGCGCTGCACGAAGGTCTTGCCAAGGCAGGCTTCCCTGGTGCGACCGCTGCCTTTCAAGGGAGCTCCGTCACGGGCAGGAGCTTCGAGAGCGGCGTTGCCTTTGATGCCGGCCGAGTCAGTGACTTCGACATTGCCTTTTCCAGCGAGGACCTTGTGCAGGCTGCCAAAACGGCTGGCGTGCGCCTGCGTTCAGGCGGCCTGCGCACCGGGCCCCTCGACGTTGCCACCCTCCGCCAGCTCGGGCTGGCAGAGTTGGCCCAGTCGCTGTCCACGTTGGCGGGCCGGGACGTTCACTTCATGATCTACCGCAGCATCGATGATGCTGCGGCCCGCAGTCCCCACCTAGGAGTGCCCAGACCGTGAGCACCTACGACGTCTACGGGACCTCGACTGTCACGGTGGACCAATTGCGCACGCTGCTCGAGGGGCTGCTCGGTCAGTCCTTCACCGAGCACGACAGCGACTATCTCGGCGGCACCTACTTCCAATCAGGGGAGCGGTTCGCCGAGAGCTTTCGGATCGTGTCCAACCATGGGGCGGTCGATCCGGAGGACCTGCCAGAGCCGGACTTCCCGGACCTGCACGTCCTGTTGGAGGTCAACGACAGCCCCCGCGGTGCGGCCCTACGGCGCGACCTTCCAGCGGCGGTCCCTGGAATTCGGCTCCTCCGGACGACCGAGATCTGATTCGCACCAGCCCTGGACGCACGTCAACGGGGTGGCTTCTGGGAGACTGGGCCGTCATCGGCCGTACCGTCTGAAGGAGTTCCCGTGATCGAGCGCTACACCCTGCCCGAGATGGGCCGGGTCTGGAGCGAGGCCCACAAGTACGAGCTGTGGTGCCAGGTCGAGACGCTGGTGCTCGAGGTCCACGCGCAGGCGGGTACGGTCCCGACCGAGAGCGTCGAGCCGGTACGCAACGCCATGGCCCCCACTCCGGAGGCGGTCGCCGAGATCGAGGCCGTCACACAGCACGACGTGATCGCGTTCCTGTCCGCCTGGGCAGACAACACCAGTCCGCGCGAGGCTGCGGCGCACGTGCATTACGGCATGACCTCCAGCGACCTGCTCGACACCGCGCTGGCCCTGCAGCTGGTGGAGGCGACGGATCTGTTGCTGGCCAAGGCCGACGCGCTGGTCGCAGCGATGCGCGAGCTCGGTCTTACCCACAAGGACTCGGTGCGGGTCGGCCGCACGCACGGCATCCATGCCGAGCCGACGACGTGGGGCCACCGCGTCGCCGACCTCGCCTTCGCGATGGCCCGCTCGCGGGACCGCCTCAGGGCCGCCCGCGCCGCCGTCGCCGTCGCGAAGATCAGCGGCGCCGTCGGGACCTACTCCAACATCTCCGGGGACGTCGAGACCGCCGTCGCTGCCAAGCTCGGCCTCACGCCCGCGGACGCCGCCACACAGGTCGTGATCCGCGACGGCATCAGTGAGTGGGTCAGTGCGCTCGCGATCATTGCGACGGTCTGCGAGGCCTTCGCCCTCGAGGTGCGGCACGGCCAGCGCACCGAGGTCCGCGAGCTGTGGGAACCGTTCGGCAAGGGCCAGAAGGGCTCGAGCGCCATGCCCCACAAGAAGAACCCGATCGCGTCGGAGCGGATCGCCGGCATGGCCCGGATCGTGCGCGCCGCCGTCATACCCGTCATGGAGGGGATCCCGCTGTGGCACGAGCGGGACATCAGCCACTCCTCGACCGAACGGGTCTGCCTGCCCGACGCGAGCATCGCCACCGACTACCTGCTGCACCTCACGACCCGCCTCGTCACCGGCCTGGTCGTCGACACCGACCGCATGCGCCTCAACCTGGAAAGCTCGGGCGGGCTGATCTACACCTCAAGTGTGCTGTTGGAGCTCGTCGACGGGGGGTTGAGCCGCGAGGACGCCTACGCGTTCGTGCAAGCCGCTGCGATGCTGACCTGGGAGACGGGCACGCCCTTTCGCGAAACCCTTACAGCGCAGGCAAAGCAGGCCGGCAAGGAGCTCGACGAGACCCGGCTGGACGAGGTCTGCCGTCCGGAGCGCTATCTCGAGCGGCTCGCACCGGTCTTCGAGCGCCTGGCCGCTCTGACGTAGTTCTACTCAGGTGTTCCGGGTCGCCGGTCGACAACCTGAAGCCATGACTCAGACCGGTTTCGTCGCCCCACCGTCCCAGGCTTCCCACCGACCGGCGATCTGGCGGATCGCGCTCACGGTCGTGGTCGCCCTCCTCAGTCCACCGGCAGCTGCCGTGGCGGGATTCGCGGCGGCCATCACCTGGTCCGGCTGCTTCCTGTCGTGCACGGGCACCAACCACGGGGGTGGCTTCCTTCTCGGTCTGCTCGCCCTCTTTCTGCTGGCGGCCGGCCCGGTGCTCGCCTGGGTCCTGCTCCGGAGCAGCGCCTGGGTCGCAGCCACGATCGTCGTACCCGTCCTGGTCACGCTGGCCTTTGTGCTGGGCTGACAGACTGGTCGAGTGACGACCCCGCTGCCGCTGCTCCACTCCGGCAAGGTCCGGGACCTCTACGCCGTCGGTGACGACCAGCTGCTCCTCGTCGCGTCGGACCGCTTGAGCGCGTACGACGTGATCTTGCCGACCGTCATCCCGGACAAAGGCGCCGTCCTCACCGGGCTGTCGCTGTGGTGGTTCGAGCAGCTCGCGGACGTGGTTCCCAACCATGTCCTGACGGCGGAGCTCAC
>JAYUBO010000223.1:0-8554 GCA_043740815.1 Frankiales bacterium
CCTGTCCGGTGCGAGCGGACAGCGCAAGAGCGGTCCCCGACCTAGGCTGCGCGCGTGACTCCGGACCTGCTCGCTGTTGCCGCGTCGACCAAGGGCTTCCTGCCCGAGCAGGAGGCGGGTGCCCTGCACGCCGCCGCTCTCACCGCCGGACCAGGTCTCTGGCTCGAGGTGGGGACCTACTGCGGCAAGTCGACCGTGCACCTCGGGGCGGCCGCGCGGGCGCGGGACGCGCAGCTCGTGACGTTGGACCACCACCGTGGCTCCGAGGAGAACCAGACCGGCTGGGAGTGGCACGACTCGTCCCTGGTCGACCCGCACACCGGCCGCCTCGAGACGCTTCCCTCGCTGCGCCGGACCCTCTGGGACGCCGGCCTCGACGACGTCGTGACCGCGGTCGTGGGCAGCACCCAGCAGGTCGCCCGCTGGTGGACGTCACCTGTCAGCTTGTTGTTCCTCGACGGCAACCACACCGAGCAGGTCGCGCAGCACGACTACGCCGCCTTCGCGCCGCATGTCGTCGTCGGTGGCCTGCTCGCGGTGCACGACGTCTTCGAGGACCCCGCTGACGGCGGGCGACCTCCCTGGAACGTCGTCTGCCGGGCCCTGGGCTCCGGAGCCTTCGAGCAGGTGTCGGTCACCGGGTCACTGCGCGTGCTCCGGCGCCAGGACCTACCTGTCACCTGAGTCGGCCAGATCAGCTGCGGCGGGCGAGGCCCGCGCAGGGGGCACCGTCCTGCAGGCAGGCGTCCGCCGGCAGCAGGACACCCGTTGGCAGGTCGTCGCCGGCGAACAGCGCCAGCGTCGGACCACCGGCCAGGGCGTCGACGGCCAGCACCATGGCCGCGGCCGTCCAGGAGGAGCGTTCGGCCGGCCATCGGACGTTCTGGTCGTACACCATGCCTGTCCAGTAGGAACCGTCGTCATGGCGCAGGTGCTGTACGTCTGACACCAGCCGGCGGGCCCGGTCCGGCTCGCCGCTGACCAACAGTGCCAAGGCCAGCTCTGCGGTCTCTGCTCCGGTGACCCACGGCCGGTCAGAGACGCAGCGACAGCCCAGGGACGGGACCACGAAGGTGTCCCACTGCTCGTCCAGCAGCTCCCGTGCCAGCCGGCCACGCACGGCGCCTGACAGGACCGGGTAGTACCAGTCCATCGAGAAGCGACTCTTGTCCAGGAACACCTCCGGGTGGTGCGCGACAACATGCTGGAGCAACCCTGCGGCGAGCTCCCACTCCGGCTGCGGCTCCCCCATCAGCTCGGCGAGGGCGATCCCGCAGCGCAGCGACTGGTAGATCGAGGACGACCCCGTCAGCAGGGCCTCCCTGCGCGGCACGCCCGAGTCCTGCGCCCAGTAGATCTCACCCGACGGGGCCTGCCGGTCACAGACCAGGTCGAGGGCCCTACGCACGTGCGGCCACATCTGCTCAGCGAGCGACCGGTCCTGCGTCACCTGCCACCACTGCCAGACGCCGACCGCGACGTAGGCGCACTGATTGAGGTCGACCATGGGGTCAAGGACGCCCAGGCGGTCGTAGGACGTCGCCCAGGACCCATCCGTGGCCTGGGTACGACGCAACCACGCGTACGCCCGCTGGGCGTCGTCGAGCCGACCGCCGAGGGTGAGGACCATGGCGCACTCGACGTGGTCCCACGCATCGGTGTGGCCGTCCGGCCAAGGCAGTGCCCCGCACGACTGCTGGGCGGCGGCGATCGCGTCGACCGTCGCCGTGAGCTCTGCCAGGGTCAGGACCCCTGGCAGGCCCCGCAGCTCAGGCCGCCGCACGCGCGCTCTCCCACGGCTTGCGGAGATAGACGACCAGGGACTTGCCCACCAGCGGCTGCAGCACCTTCTCCGCGACCCGGGTCACCAGCGGCTGCTTGACCATGTCCCAGACGAGCAGCGAGTGGTAGGCCTTGACCAGCGGGTTGTTGTCGTTGGTCACACCGACAGCACACTTGAGCCACCAGTACGGCGTGTGAAGCGCGTGCGCATGGTGCGCTGCGGTGAAGACCAGGCCGGTCGCCTCCAGGCGCTCGCGCAGCTGCGACCCCTTGTAGATCCGGATGTGGCCGCCGTCGACTTCGTGGTAGTCATCGCTCAGCGCCCAGCAGACCTTCTCGGGCCCCCATCGGGGGACGGTCACGGCGATCAGCCCCCCGGGCCGAAGGACGCGGTACAGCTCCGCCATGGCGCTGGTGTCCTCGGGCAGGTGCTCCATGATCTCCGCGGCGATCACCCGGTCGAAGCTGGCGTCCGCGAAGGGCAGGCTGTAGGCGGTACCGCGCACGGCGGAGGCACTGGCGCCGGCGGGGGCCTCCCCTTCGAGCTCCATCGCCTGGAACATGACCGCTACCTCCCGCACGTCCTTCTCGCTCATATCGAGCGCCACAACGTGGGCGCCGCGGCGGTAGAGCGCGAAGGCGTGCCGACCGCCGCCGCAGCCCATGTCGAGGACCCGGTCGCCGAGGCCGACGGGGAACTGCTCGAAGTCAACGGTCAGCACGCAGACCTGCTTGCGGCGTGGGCCCGCGTCACGACGGACGTGGGATGGGGGACGGTCTCGCCGAGGAAGTCGCGGTACCACTGCACGGTCTGCCGGGCGACCGACTCCCAGGTGTAGCGCTCCATCACCCGGGCCCGTCCAGCCGCGCCGAGCTGGGCCGCGAGGTCGGCGTCGTCCATGACGGTCCTGATGGCCTGGGCGAGGGCCTCCGGGTCAGCCGGCGGCACCGACAGCGCGGCGTCGCCGACGACCTCGGGCAACGCACCGGCGGTCGTCGCCACCAAGGGTGTCGCACAGCTCATCAACTCGATGGCGGGCAGACTGAAACCCTCGTACAGCGACGGTACGACGCCGACGTGGGCACTTCCGAAGACACCGACCAGCTCCGCCTCGCTGACACCGGTAACGAAGCGGACCGTCTCCTCCAGGCCCAGCCGGGCGATGGTGCGGGCCGCGGCGCCGCCCTCGCTGGCCTTGCCGACGATGACGAGCTCGATGTCGCGTTCGGTGCGCAGCTTCGCGACCGCTTCAAGCAGCGGCACGATGCCCTTCAGCGGGACGTCAGCGCTGGCCGTGGCCACGATCCGGCCAGGCACCCGCGGGACGGTCGGGGGCACGAAGACGTCGTGCTCCACGCCTACCGGGATCACCCGCATCCGGGACGGGTCGACGCCGAAGTCGCGCACGATGTCGTCGAAGGAGTTCTCGCTGACCGTGACGAGGGTGGGCATCTGCCGGATGACGCGCTTCTGCATCCGCAAGAAGGAGTACCACCGCCAGAAGCTGATCTTCTTGCGCCGCGTCGCCGCAGCCAGGTCGAGGGTCCTGTCGACGGTGATCGGATGGTGCACGTTCGCGATGACCGGCATACCGTCGCGCTGCATGCGCAGCATTCCGTAGCCGAGCGTCTGGTTGTCGTGGATGACATCCGGCAGCGGGTGGCCGTGCGCTGCGCGCTGCCTCAGCAGCCGGTGCGCCCGCAGGCTGAACGTCAGCGGCTCCGGGAACGCGGCCGTGCACATCAGGGCGAACTCCAGGACGTCGATGCTGGTCGTGAACTCCCGCGGCCACGGCACCCGGAACGGGTCGGCATCGCGGTAGAGGTCCAGCGACGGTACGACGGTCAGGCTGACCGGCTCGTCGAGCTCGGGGTACGGCGGGCCGCTGAGCACCTCGACGTGGTGGCCGAGCGTGGTGAGCTCGCGGGACAGGTGCCTGATGTAGACGCCCTGGCCACCGCAGTGCGGCTTGCTGCGGTAGGACAGCAACGTGATGCGGAGCGGTCGCCCCCCGTCAGCTGCCACGGCGACCTGTGAATCCTGCACCGAGCTCCCCCACTGGGCTGTGCGGCACCGAGGTAACCGCTTCATGTTGCGCGAGCGATCACCCTACCGACTGGGTGTTACCGACGGTAAGACCGGCGTTGTGCCGGAGGGGAACTACCTGACCTGGGTCTCCAGAACGTTCCACACACACCCCTCGGCCAGCAGCCGTACGGGGGCGAGCCCGGCATCGCGCGCGAGCGCGTCGTACTCGGCGACGGTGCGCTCGCGGGCTCCGAACATCACGAGCATGTGCAGGTCCACGATGTTGAGGTCCCGAGTCTCTTGGGCGTCCCGGCCGGGGGCGTCCAGGACGCGCTCGACGATCCACAGGCGAGCGTCCGCGCCCATGACCTCAGCAACGGTCCGCAGGATCGCGATGGCCTGCGCGTCGTCCCAGTCGTGCAGGACGTTGCAGATCAGGTACACATCGCCGCCAGCAGGGACCGAGACGAAGAAGTCGGTCGGGACGGCCTGCGCGCGCGACCCGAACCCGGACAGCGCCTGGCCGGCCGCCGCGGCGACGTCGGGTCGGTCCGCGACGACTCCACGCAGCTCTGGATCGCTGTCAAGCAGCGCGGCGATCAGCGCCCCCTGCCCGCCACCCACGTCGACCACCGTCAGCGGGCCGGTGAGCGGTCCCGCGGCCCGCAACCCCACCCACTGACCTGCTGAACGCCGGGCCATCGCGGCGTTGAAGATCGCCTCCTGCTCCGGGTAGGCAGACAGGTATCCCCAGGGATCGGTGCCGTTGACCGTCTCGAAGACCGCGTCCCCGGAGCGGATCGCGTCGGCGAGGTGCGACCAGGCCGCCAGGTTCGGCACCGTCGTCTGCATGAGCGTCAGGGACCACAGTTGGCTCGGGTGATCCAGGGTGAGGGTGTCCCCGAGCGCGGTGCGGCGATACCGGCCCTCCTCACAGCTCAGGATTTCGACGTCGATGAGCACCCGCAGCAGCCTCGCGAGACTGGGTGCGTCGGTCCTGCACGCGGCACTGAGCGCCTCGACCGTCGCTGGTTGGTCCAGGTGGTCGAGCACCCCCAGCTCGACCGCGGCCCGGAGGGCGAGCGTCACCCAGTGCCCGCGGAGCATCCAGGTGATTGCGGCGACCGGATCCAGAGCCATGCCGCAGAGGGTACGGCCTACCGCACGCCCGCGGCATCCATGCCGCGAAGCTCCTTCTTGAGCTCGTTGACCTCGTCACGCAGCCGGGCGGCGAGCTCGAAGGACAGCTCGCGGGCGGCTTCGTGCATCTGGTCCTGCAGCTGCTGGATGAGCATCGCCAGCTCGGCCCGCGGCATCCCCTTAAGCTGAGCGACATGGGTCGGACCGCCTTTGGAGGCCATCCCCGGGACCGGCGCCTTGCCACGGGACTGGTTGCGGCCACCGCCCCCAACGAGCTCGGGGTCCTCGCGGACGATCGAGTCGAGGATGTCGGCGATCTTCTTGCGCAGCGGCTGCGGGTCCAGGCCACGCTCGGTGTTGTAGGCAACCTGCTTCGCCCGCCGCCGGGAGGTCTCGTCGATGGCCTTCGCCATGCTCGGTGTGATCTTGTCGGCATACATGTGGACCTGGCCGGAGACGTTGCGGGCGGCGCGCCCGATCGTCTGGATCAGCGACGTTCCGCTCCGCAAGAAGCCCTCCTTGTCGGCGTCGAGGATGGCCACGAGCGACACCTCCGGCAGATCGAGGCCTTCACGGAGAAGGTTGATCCCGACGAGGACGTCGAAGACCCCCTGGCGGAGCTCCTTGAGCAGCTCGATACGGCGGATCGTGTCGACCTCGGAGTGCAGGTAACGGACCCGGATGCCGAGGTCGAGCAGATAGTCGGTGAGGTCCTCGGACATCTTCTTGGTGAGGGTCGTGACAAGGACGCGCTCGTTCTTCTCGGCTCGGATCCTGATCTCGTGCACCAGGTCGTCGATCTGGCCCTTGGTCGGCTTCACGACGATCTCGGGGTCGACCAGGCCGGTCGGGCGGATCACCTGCTCGACGACGTCGTCCTTCACCCTCGACAGCTCATACTGCCCCGGGGTGGCTGACAGGTAGACCGTCTGGCCGGTGCGCTCGAGGAACTCCTCCCAGCGCAGCGGCCGGTTGTCCATGGCGCTCGGCAGCCGGAAGCCGTGGTCGACGAGGGTGCGCTTGCGGGACATGTCGCCCTCATACATGGCGCCGATCTGCGGGACCGTCACGTGCGACTCGTCGAGGACGAGCAGAAAGTCCTCGGGAAAATAGTCGAGCAGCGTGTGCGGCGCGGTGCCCTGAGCGCGGCCGTCGATGTGCCGGCTGTAGTTCTCGATGCCGTTGCAGAAGCCGACCTGTCGCATCATCTCCAGGTCGTACGTCGTGCGCATCCGCAGCCGCTGAGCCTCGAGCAGCTTGCCCTGACCCTCCATCTCGGCCAGCCGCTCGGCCAGCTCCACCTCGATGCTCGCGGTCGCCCGCTCCATCCGCTCCGGGCCGGCGACGTAGTGCGTCGCCGGAAACACAAAGACCTCCTGGTGCTCGGCGAGGATCTCGCCGGTCAGCGGGTGCAGCGTCATGACCCGCTCGATCTGGTCGCCGAACATCTCGACCCGGATCGCGAGCTCCTCATACACCGGGAAGATCTCGACGGTGTCCCCGCGCACCCGGAACGTGCCGCGGGTAAACGCCAGGTCGTTGCGGGTGTACTGCACGTCGACGAACCGGCGCAGCAGCTTGTCGCGCTCCACGGTGTCGCCGACGGTGAGGCGGACCATCCGGTCGACATACTCCTGCGGGGTGCCGAGGCCGTAGATGCAGCTCACGCTGGCGACGACGATCACGTCCCGGCGCGTCAGCAGACTCATCGTGGCGCTGTGCCGGAGGCGCTCGACCTCCTCGTTGACGCTTGAGTCCTTCTCGATGTAGGTGTCGGTCTGTGGGACGTAGGCCTCGGGCTGGTAGTAGTCGTAGTAGCTGACGAAATACTCCACCGCGTTGTGCGGCAGCAGTTCGCGGAACTCGTTGGCGAGCTGCGCGGCGAGGGTCTTGTTGGGTGCCATGACCAGCGTTGGCCGCTGGACCTGCTCGACCAGCCAGGCCGTCGTCGCGGACTTTCCGGTGCCGGTTGCGCCGAGCAGGACGACGTCCGGCTTGTCACCCCTGAGCCTGCTGGTGATCTCCTTGATCGCGGCCGGCTGATCCCCCGCGGGCTGGAAGTCGCTGACCACCTCGAAGGGGCGTCCGGTCCGCGCCAGGTTGGTGTCGATCCGCTCCACCGTCGGGCGCACTCCGTGGCCACCCAGGATCTTTTGTGCCATAAGACCACCGTACGTGGGCGCACCGACAGCACGCCTCGCGCCCGGTCAGGGCCTGGCGCGCAGATCGGCCCAGAGCGCTTCGACCTGGACCGTGAGCTCCTCGACGGTCCCGTCGTTGTGGAGCACCACGGTGGCGGCGGCGAGGCGGTCTTCCCGTGAGGCCTGGGAGGCCATCCGTGCCTGCGCGTCAGCCGGCGACATCCCACGGTGCCGCACCAGCCGATCGAGCTGCACCGAGGGTGCGGCGTCGACGACCACGATCACGTCGTACAGGGACTGCAGGGAGCTCTCCACGAGCAGCGCCACGTCGTGCACGAGCACCCGCGCACCGGACGCCGACGCGGCCTCGATCAGCTCGCCGGACCGATGGCCGATCAGCGGGTGCACGATCGCGGACAGCCGTGCCCGGGCAGCCTCATCGCTGAAGACGACCTTCCCGAGGGCCTCCCGGTCGAGGGCGCCGGTGGGCAACAGCACTGCGGGACCGAAGGCCTCGACGACGCCGGCGAGTCCTGGCGTACCGGGTTCGACCACCTCGCGCGCCACCAGGTCGGCGTCGACGACGACCGCACCGTAAGAGGCGAGCAGCCGCGACACTGTCGACTTGCCCGACCCGATGCCGCCTGTGAGCCCGACTCTGATCACCGGACCAAATCTAGTCCGCGCGAGCAGGCCCGGCCTGGAACGGGTACGCACAAGGCCCCCACCCGGAGCGGGTAGGGGCCCTGTGCTCGGTCAGGCTGACGTGCTTGTTGCCTAGGCGCCGCCGCCGGAGAGCTTGTCGCGCAGGGCCTGCAGCGCCTCGTCGGACGCGAGGGTGCCACCAGAGGGAGCGGCGGGGGCGGCCGGGCGGGCAGCCTGCTCGCTCTCGACAACCTCACCCTCCTCGCCGGACTCCGAGGAGTACGACGTCGGGACGGCGGCCGCGGCGTCCTCGGCCTGCATCCGCTTGATCTGGTCCTGGTGCTGCTCGAAGCGCTTCTGCGCCTCGGCGTACTGCGCCTCCCAGGCAGCCTTGGCCTCGTCGTTGCCGGGGAGCCAGTCGTTGGTCTCCGGGTCGAAGCCCTCCGGGTAGATGTAGTTGCCTTCGGCGTCGTAGGACGCGGCCATGCCGTACTGGGCCGGGTCGAAATGCTCGACCGCGATGACGCCGTTCTCATTGGCCTGCTTGAGCGACAGCGAGATACGACGACGCTCGAGGTCGATGTCGATGACCTTGACCAGCAGCTCGTCACCGACGTTGACGACCTGCTCCGGGATCTCGACGTGACGCTCGGCCAGCTCGGAGATGTGGACCAGACCCTCGATGCCCTCGTCGACGCGCACGAACGCACCGAAGGGGACGAGCTTGGTGACCTTGCCGGGCACGACCTGGTTGATCTGGTGCGTGCGGGCGAACTGCTGCCACGGGTCTTCCTGCGTCGCCTTCAGCGACAGGGAG